>CAZMGX010000074.1:0-9217 GCA_964565915.1 uncultured Gemmatimonas sp. | reverse complement strand
TGGCGATCCTCTACGGCGCGCTGCGGTGGCTCCGCCATCTCATGCGCCGCGCCCCCGCGATGAACGTGGCGCGCACCGGCACCGACGTCGGTTCGCCGAGTGAGGCGGATGCGAGGATCGTCAGGTCGGGACTTGCCGCGGCACTCGTCATTCTCGACTCCGAGCGCAGCTCGAGCGACGCCGTGATTCTGGCCTGGCAGGGCCTCCAGGATGCGGCGGCCGCGGCCGGTCTCGATCGTCGACCCGCAGAAACCGCGTCGGAGTTTACGGCACGCATTCTCTACCGGTCACGCGGTTCGGCAGCGCCCATTGCCGTGCTGCTGTCGCTCTACCAGCGCGTCCGCTTCGGACACCACGCACCGGATGCCAACGAGATCGCCGCCGCGCGCCACTCACTTGCCACGCTGGTGGAGCTGTGGCAGTCCGATCTTCCGGAGCGGCGTCCGAAGAAGGTGGTCCGCTGATGGTGCGGCTCGTTGGAGCAAACCTTCGGTCGTGGACCGTGCGATTCGCAATCGCCGGCGTGCTTGCGGCCGCTGTCGTCGCGGCCGTCGCCGTGTGGTTCGCAGGGTTCGACATCTTCTGGGCGATTGCCACGGTCCTGGCCGTGGGCCCCGTCGCGGCGCTACTCGCGAGTCTCGCTTTCGAGGACGACGCCCCATGGGACCCGCCCCGTCGCGAGACGCCGCGTGGTGTCCGCCTCGTGATGGCGACGATGGAGCGTTCGCTCGCCGCGTGTGATCGACTGGCCCGTCCAATGGCTGTGCGACGCATGCAGTCCGTGCTGTTCAACGAACGCGACGATCGTCTGGCGCGCCTCACCATGCTCCGTCGCATGCGCACGCTGCTTGTCACCGAGCTGCAAGCCCGCGGGCTCAACCCCGCCAAAGCGACCGACGAAGACGCCGTGGTCGCGCTGCTCGGCCCCGACGCACTCACGATCCTGCAGCCGCACGACACGAACCCCGTCACCACCGCCGCCATCACGAGATGTCTCGACGCCGTCGAGCGACTCGGCACCGATTCCCCGAAATCACCATGACCGACATCGAACACACGACCGACGCGCCGCTCACTGTTCCCGAGATCACGGCTTTGGTGAAGCGTATTCGCGCCGAGGTCGCGACGGCGGTCGTGGGGATGGAGAACGCCATCGAGTTCGCACTCGCGGCGATTCTCGCTGGCGGACACACGTTGTTCGAAGACGTACCCGGGCTCGGTAAGACACTCGCCGCGCGCAGCATCGCGTCGGCGATCGGTCTCGACTTCTGCCGCCTGCAGTGCACGCCGGACCTGCTGCCTGCCGACATCACCGGCTCGTTCATCTATGCGCCGGCCACCGCGTCATTCGAGTTCCGGCCTGGTCCGGTGTTCACCGGGCTGTTCCTCGCCGACGAGATCAATCGCACCGCGCCAAAGACGCAATCGGCGCTGCTCGAGGCCATGGCCGAAGGCCAGGTGACGGTCGAGGGTCGGAGCTTTGCGCTGCCGCGCCCGTTCCACGTGATCGCGACTGCGAACCCCATTGAATACGAGGGCACGTACGCACTTCCTGAAGCGCAGCTGGACCGATTCATGGTGCGACTCGCCGTCGGCTATCCAGGTCGCGACGGGGAACAACAGGTGTTGCACAATCGCGTGGCGCGCCGACGTGAGCGCGCGGATGTTGCGGCTGTTGTCGATGCACGTACCCTTGTGCGCATGCAAGCGGGCGTCGAGACCGTCACGGTCGATGCCGACGTCATTCGCTACTGTGTCGACCTCGCCGAGGCCACGCGGGCGCATCCCGCAATTGCGGTGGGTGCGTCGCCGCGCGGCTCTCAGGCACTGCTGCTCATGGCCCGATCGCTCGCGGTGATTGCGGGCCGCGCGTTCATTCTGCCGGAGGATGTGAAGCGCGTGGCCGTGTCGGTGCTCGCGCATCGTCTGTCGCTCACAACACAATCGTGGGCTGCCGGCACCGACGCGGCGCAGGTGGTGGCGGAAATCGTGGAGCGTGTACCCGGGCCGCAGGTCGCGGGTGCGGGCCGCGCGTGACCGAGCCCACCGCAGCGTTGGGCTCCGCCGTGATGGACGACGCGGCCGCAGTCGACGCGGTCGCGGTTGACGCGGTCGCGGTTGACGCCGCCGCCCGTCCTGCATGGCGCAGAACGGTGGCACTCGAGGCGGCGATCGTGCTGGGGCTGGTGATCGCCACCGTCGGGATGCTCACCAGCCGAGTAGACGTGGTGCTGATCGCGCTGCCACTGTTGGCGTCTGCGGCGATCAGCATCGACCGAAGGCCCGCGGCCGGCGCGCAGCGCGCCGTACGCGTCAACGTTACGCGGAGCGTGGATGATGCGGGCACGGGTGCGTTCGACTACGCCATCGAGGTCAAATCATCAGGGGCCACTGAGTTCGTGCATCTGCGGCTCACGCTACATGGCGCGCGCACCCGCGATCTGATCCTCGCACCCGTCGCCAATGTGACGGGTCGCGTCCCGGTGTTGCACTCCGGTCGCCAGCGCGTCATCGCCGTCGACTATCGGCTGGTCGGCGTGAATGGCGCGTGGCTCTCGCCGTCGGACCGGGACGTGGTGGAGCGTGTGGTGGCGCCGGCGATCGCACCGGTCGCATCGATTCCGTTGCCGCACCGGCTGAGGGGCCTGACCGGAACCCACGGGTCTGCGAGGCCGGGCGATGGCGGCGAATTTCGTGACTTGCATCCGTATGCGCCGGGCGATCGACTGCGACGCATCGACTGGAAGGCGACCGCGAGACGGTCGCAGGGGTTCGGTGACCTCTATGTGCGACGCACCGATGCGACGTCGGATGCTACGCTCATCCTCGTCATAGACAGTCGCGAAGATGTCGGCGAGCGCGTCGAACACTGGTCGGCCGGGCCGAGTGTTGAAGATGGGCTGAGTTCCATGGACCTTGCGCGTGAAGCCGCGGCGTCACTCGCGGCGGCGGCGATTGGCGCGGGCGATCGCGTCGGTCTGATCGATATCGCCGCGCATGATGGGGTGGTCCGCGCGGGGAGTGGCAAACGGCATCTCGACCGTCTCCTTCGGCGCATAGCAGCCTGTGAGCCTTCGGGGCCGCCGCTCAATCGACGACGTGCGCCGATCGTGCCCGCCGGAGCCATCGTGTACCTGATCTCGACGTTTCTCGACGATGAGGCAACGTCGATTGCGGTATTATGGCGCGCGGCCGGTCATCGCGTGATCGCCGTGGACGTGCTGCCGGCGCCACTGCTGGACCGCAGTGAGCGCTACACACATCTCGCGCATCGCATCGTGATGGTGGAGCGACGCCGTCGCATCGCCGACGTGCGCAGCAATGGCGTCGAGGTGTTTCGCTGGCAGGAGGATGCGGAGCAGCCGTCTCGTGCCGTCGTGCTTCGGACACTCGCTCGCGTTGGACGGAGGCGTCGATGAGTGCCGGTGCATCGACACCCCACGCGCACACATCCGTGCCCGACATCGGGCCATCGGTGCCGACGGCCACGCTGCACCTGCTGATCTTCGCGGTGGGCGCCGGGCTTTGCCTGCTCGTGCTTGAGTCCCCGCTCTGGCTGGCGATCGGGCTGCTGCTCGCCGTCGCCGGGACTCTGGTGCCAAATCTGGTGTCCAGATGGTGGCTGCTGCTGGTGCTCGGCCTGAGTCCGCTGGGGCGCGAGCCAGCAGTCAGCGACCTTGCCTTCTACGCGCTGCTCGCGGGCGTGCACCTGCTTCACGTACTCGGGAGCCTCACGCGGCTGCTGCCGTGGGATGGACGCATGCAGGTGGTCGCGCTCGCTCCGTCGCTCCGACGGTTTGTCGTCGTGCAGGCGGTTGTGCAGCCCGTGGGGGCGGGCGCCCTTTTTGCGTTCAGTGGCCGTCCGGGAACGGTCACGTGGCTGTCGATCGTCGCCGCCGCAGTGCTCGGCGTCACAGCCGCCCTACTCACTCGAGCGCTCCGCCAGATCCGCGCGCGCGGCTGATCCCCAAGGATCGTCGTTTCGGGAACTATCTCGCGAGTCGGGATGACAATAGGAGTTCCCCCGCGCGTTGTCCTGATCGCCATCAGTACACGTGAAACATCCGGGCATGCTGCTGCTGCCCGATCCCAAAACCCAAGGTTCACCGTGCTGAAATTCCGTCGCTCGACCGCTTGGTGGGTGTACGCGTTGGTCGCGTGCACCGCCTGCGCATCCGTTTCCGCAAAGCAAGAGAATGGCGTCGTACCCGCCACCGCCAGTGCTGGCGACGGTTTACCGGAACCTGCGAACGGTAGCACGGCGCGCGCTGCCATCGCACGCGCCGGGATTGGTGGTGAGATCGGCGCCATCATCGGGCGTGAGATGGACCAGCAGGCGAAGGAACTCAAGGAGAAGATCCCAAGCGCGGTTGTTCAACGCGTCGGTGAGGGTCTTCAACTGACCTTCTCCGCTGGACAACTGTTCGAGTTCGACTCAGATCGCCTGCTTGGGGAATCGGCGAAGAACTTCAGCGCGCTTGCCAAGAGTCTTGTCAAACATCCAGGTACCAATCTGCTGATTGTCGGACACGCCGATTCGCTGGGTACGACGGCGATCAATCAGGATTTGTCCCTGCGCCGCGCGCGTGCAACCGCGGCATACCTGACCAGTCAGGGTGTGGCATTTGAGCGAATCAAGAGCGAAGGAAAAGGCGAGCTCGAGCCGATTGCCGACAACAGCACAGAGGCCGGCCAAGCGCGCAACCGTCGCGTGGAAGTTGCGATTTTTGCGAACGAGCTAGGCCGTGCGCGCGCTGCCGCCAAAGCAGCAAAACGTCCGTAAGCCGTCGTTCGACAGCGTCCGGAAATCGCTCACTCTCGCGTAATCGCCCACGCAATGAACCGCTCGGTCACATAGCGCGACAATTGCCCGCTGGGCCCGTTCGGTATCGCATCAAACGCATGCTCGGCCCACGGGATCTCGACATGCACCACCGTCGTGCCCTCGGCGCGCAGTCGTCCGGCCAGCAGATCGCCGAATCGCGGCTCGACGATGTGATCGCGTCCACCATAGATCAGCAGCGTGGGTGGCAACTGGCGTGTCACGAGCGAGATCGGTGACGCGCGACGATACACCTCCGGCAGGTCACTGGGCGTGCCGCCGATGAACGCTTCTTCGATCTCGCGCACCGACAACGGATCGGGGCGTGGCGGCTGACGGTATCCCTCGGTGAGATCGACCGGCCCGTAGAAGTTGACGACCGCACGAACACGCGGCGCGTCGACCGAATACGCGGCCATCATGGCTTGGTGGGCGCCCGCCGAGCGACCGATGAGGACGAGGCGCGACGTGTCGGCACGTAACGTGCCCGCATTCGCGCCGATCCACGCGAGCGCATGGCGTACGTCTTCAACTTGTGTAGGGAAGCGAAACTGCGGCGCATGCCGATAGTCGATGGCAAACACGACGAAGCCCTGTCCAGCCATGTACTCGGCGAACTCGCTGTTGTTCGTTGGCTCACCGCGCTGCCACGCCCCACCGTAAATCTGGACCAGCACCGGTCGCATCGCGGAATCAGCATCAGCCACCGAATCGGCCACCGAAAGCGCGCGTGACGGACGGTAGATATCAACGGTGAGCGTATCGCCGTCGTGCACGGCGACACGAATACCGCGCGAGACGTCGACCGCGCCCGCGTTCGACAGCGGCGTCGCAAAGGGACGAAACAGTTTCGACAGTACGAAGGGCTGCGCCCCGAGCGCTGCGCGATACGTGTCGGGAACGGAGTCCAGGTAGCCCCCACCTAAAGCGGTGCGGAGATCCCGTTCGGCCTGCGAAGCGATGGCGCCGAAACGCAGCAGGGGTGCACTGGACAACCCGATGGCGAGCACGGCCAACAAGGCGGCTCCCTGCGCCACCCGACTCCCCCGGAGGTCGACGATGGCAAGGCCCAACGCCCCGACGGCCACCATGAGCATCCAGATGCTGACCTCGGGGGCGCCAACGCCAAGCGGGAGGAGACCTTCGCTCGGGACCGGCACGACGATCCAGATGGCCAGTGCGCTGGCGCACATCGCCAACCCGAAGGCCAGCCAGATACGGAATGTCTTCGGGCGCGGCATGCGGTACGATTGCTGCGAACGGTCCGCGACGCCAGCCTCCGCGATGGTCTGTGACGGAATCGCGGGACCGTGGGTACTGCTGGTTATGCGACCCTCCCGATACGGGCTGTTGATCCCGACGATGCTGGCTCTTGCCGGCTGCTCCGCGCCTGCGCGCGATGCGCTCGACCTGCCAACCGCGCCTACCAACACGGTACCGGTTGGCAACGACTTCGTGCTCGCCCCAGGCGAGTCCGCCGCGGCAGACGGCACCGCGCTGACGGTGGGATTCACCGGCATCGTGAGTGAGTCGCGCTGTCCAACCAACGCGCTCATTCAGTGTGTCTGGGGTGGATCGGCCCGCGTGGGGCTGCGGGTGCGCGACGTTGCTGCGACCCGAGACCTCCAGCTCGAGACGCTGGCCGCCAAGGATACTGCGACGGTGGGCGCGTATCTGATCCGACTGGTCGAGGTCAATCCGATACCGGTGACCACGGATCCGATCCCGGCCGCCGCGTACCGCATCACCCTACGGGTGACCCGGAAGCCCTGAGCGTACCACGCGTGCGCAGCGCTCGCTGACGCACGCCCCCACGTGTGGTGCGGTGGCGGCGCGAGTGATCGGGAGCGAAGATTGGACGACTCTTCACTCCGGACTCATTCATGCGTTCTGTGCTGCAGCACACACTTCCGCCACTCGCCGGCGCACTGGCCCTGTCGACCCTTGCCGCCACCGCCGCGTCGGCGCAACGCCCGCTGACCCTCGCCGGTCGCTCGCCCGTGTACGCGCCCAACGGCATCGTAGCAACGAGCCAGCCTCTGGCCTCGGCCGCCGGAATGGCGGTGCTGCAGCGTGGTGGCAATGCCATCGACGCCGCGATCACCGCCGCGGCCGTGCTCAGCGTCACTGAGCCCATGATGACCGGCATCGGCGGTGACATGTTTGCGCTGATCTGGATCGCGAAGGAGAAGAAACTCGTCGCACTCAATGCGAGTGGTCGTGCGGGCTCATTGATGACGCGCGACGAACTGATCAAGCGCGGGCGCACGCGCAACATACCACGCGGCGTCGAGACGATTACCGTACCGGGTGCGCTGGCGGGGTGGCAGACACTGCTCACGAAGTACGGCACGATGACGCTGGCGCAAACCCTGCAGCCCGCGATTCGTCACGCCGATCAGGGCTTCCCGCTCACACCCATCATCGCCGACGACTGGGCCGGCCAGGCGACTTTGTTGGCGCGTGACTCGGCGGCCAAAGCCACCTTCCTGCCGAACGGCAAAGCGCCGCAGCCCGGAGAGTGGTTTCGTAACCCCGACTATGCACGCACGTTGCGCGAGATCGCACGACTCGGACCGTCCACCCTCTATGGTGGTGCCCTCGGACAGAAGCTCGTGGCGCAGGTGCAGAAGCTGGGCGGCTTTCTCACCCTCGATGACTTGAAGAAGAACGCACCAACCTGGGTCGAGCCCATATCGGTGCCGTTCAAGGGCTACCGCTTGTGGGAGCTGCCGCCGAACAATCAGGGCATCGCGGCGCTCGAGATGCTGCGCATCCTCGAGCCGTATGATCTGAAAGGCATGGGGCACAACTCGGCGACCTACCTCCACCACCTGATCGAAGCCAAGAAGCTGGCCTATGCCGACCTCACCCGCTTCGTGGGTGACGCGGATCATCTGGACATGCCGGCGGCCCGCATGCTGGACGACGTCTTCATCACCGAGCGGCGCTCACATATCGATGCCAAGAAGGCGCAGGCGCGCATGGAGCCCGGACCGCTGCGCACGTCGAGCGAAACGATCTATCTCACGGTGGCCGACAGTGCCGGCAACATGGTGTCGTTCATCAACTCGCTGTACGACGAATTCGGCTCGGGGATCGTGGTACCGGGCACGGGCTTCGCGTTGCATGATCGCGGCGCCGGCTTCACACTGGAGCCCGGTTTGCCGAATACCGTGGCGCCCGGCAAACGCCCGTTCCATACGCTCATTCCGGCGTTCGTGACGAAGACGAACCCTGACGGCACCGAATCGCCCTTCATGAGCTATGGCGTGATGGGCGGGGCCATGCAGGCGCAGGGCCACGTGCAGATGCTGCTGAACATGCTGGTGTTCGACATGGACGTACAGAAGGCCATCGACGTCGCGCGCTTCCGTCATTTGAACGGTCTGCAGGTGGCGTTGGAAGCGCCGATCACCGACGAGGTTCGCGCGGCACTCAAGGCCCTCGGGCACGAAATCACCGACGAACGACGCACGCAGTTTGGCGGTGCGCAGGCGATCGTGAAGCTGCTGCGCGGATACGTGGGCGGTTCCGATCCGCGCAAAGACGGCCTCGCCATCGGCTACTGACCTGCTGGGTAGATTCCCCTTGTTGCCCCACGGTTTCCCTCTCCTTTCGGATTTGGTCATGACCACCCGTCGTTCCTTGCTCAGCGCCGGCGCCGCCACGGCAGCCGGTCTCATGATCGGCACGCGGCGCCTCGATGCGACCGAGTCGTTCGTGCAGCCGCCCAGCGACCTGCCGCCGGCCATTCGCGCGCTGAAGAGTATGCGCGGGCAGGTCACGCCCATCTCCGTGGACGAACGCCGTGCGCGTCTCGAGAAGGCCCGCGGACTCATGCGCACCCACAGCATCGATGCGCTGATGCTGACCGGCGGCAACAGCATGGAGTATTTCACCGGCATCCGGTGGGGACTGAGTGAGCGCTTGCTGGCGGCGATCGTGCCGGTGCGCGGCAGCGCGTTCCTCGTGACGCCGAAGTTCGAGGAAGAACGCGCGATGGAGCAGGCGCACCTCGGCCCGCTCGGGAAGGAGGCCGAGGTGTTTGCATGGGAGGAGCACGAAGATCCGTACGCGCTCATTGCGCAGGGTCTCAAGTCCCGCGGCTTGAGCACGGCGACGATCGGTGCTGAAGAGACTGTCCGCTTCGTCTTCGCGGACGGCGCGGCAAACATCCCGAATGTGAAAGTGGTCAGCGGTACGCCCGTGACCGGTGGCTGCCGCACCATCAAGGACGCGCACGAGATCGCCTTGATGCGATTCGCCAGTCAGGTCACGCTCAAGGCATACGAGGCCGCGTGGAAGTCGCTCAAGGAAGGGATGACGCAGGATGATTTCGCCCGGCTGGTATCGCAGGCGCACGCACAGCTTGGCTACAGTGGATCCGCCGGC
>CAZMGX010000073.1:16387-17006 GCA_964565915.1 uncultured Gemmatimonas sp. | reverse complement strand
GGCGAAGGGGATTCCTGTGGTGACCGTCCTCGTGTCGGGACGGCCACTCGTCGTGAACGCCGAGTTGGCAGAGTCCACGGCCTTCGTGGCCGCGTGGTTGCCGGGATCCGAGGGGCAGGGCGTGGCCGACGTGCTTTTCGGCGACGTCGGCTTCCAAGGCACCCTGTCGTTCACCTGGCCGGACCGGCCGACGATTGATCCGGTGCAGGCGGGTAGCCGCTTTCCGCGCGGGTTCGGTTTGCGGTACCGCTGAACGTGACCGGCGGCGAGAACGAGCCGACCCGCGGGAAACCATACGCAGCGATCAACCTGTCGTATTTACTCCCGCCAGGAATCTCCCATGCGTCTGTTCTACGCGATCGCCCTCGTCGCCTTCCTGCCGTCACGGCATCCGCCCGATCCTCTCTCTCCCGCAGACTTCCGGGCGGACATCGCCCAGTTGCGCCGCGTGCTCGACGAGACCGAGAAGTCGTGGCCGACGGGCGTCAAGCCGCGGGCGCTCGCTCGACTTGACGCGCTCGCCGCGGCGGCCGATACGCTGCACGATCTCTACTTCCACCTTGAGATCTCGCGCATCGTCGCGTTGGCCGACAACGGACACACCGTGGTGCCAGCGACG
>CAZMGX010000073.1:0-16377 GCA_964565915.1 uncultured Gemmatimonas sp. | reverse complement strand
AGGAAGAACAGCCGGGACATCACGAGCCGGGCATGACGAGCCGCGCCAACCGATTCAACCGCGTTCCGTTCCGGCTGGCACCGTTCGCCGATGGATTCTATGTCGTACGTGCCCACCGCGATCATGAGATGCTGCTGGGTTCGCGACTGGTCGCGATTGACACGCGCGCCATTGCGGACGTTCGGAATGCCGCCCGCACATTGAACGGCGGCAGTCTGGCTTGGCGCGATCGCTTTGTGCCGATCTTTCTCGAGAGTCCGGAGCAGATGCACGCCCTGGGTGTGACCCGATCGCGGGAGGCCGCCGTCTATCGGTTCGAGCGCGCCGATGGCAGCATCGTGGATCGCCGCGTGGTGGCGCTGGCGCCCGATTCGACGGCGCCGCCGGTGGCCACCAGTCGGTGGTTGTACCCGGAGACCAGCGTCCAGGGTGCCGAGCCACTGCTGCCGCTCCTCGCTTCGTCCAATGCACCGTGGGTGCTGCAGCAGGCCGGCACGCCGTTCCGTCGGCGGGTGGCGCCGGAAATCGACGGCATGGTTGTGGAGCTTCGCGCCAATATGGACCAAGGTGCTGCGCGCATCTCGGATTTCCTCGCGGAGACAGAACGTGAGCTACGCGCGCGGAAGCCCACCAATCTCGTGCTCGACATGCGAAGCAACGGTGGTGGCGATCTCAACATCACGAGGGCGTTCGCTCAACGGCTGCCATCGATGGTGCCGGGTCGAGTATTCGTGCTGACCAGTCCCTATACGTTCTCGGCCGCCATCTCGACGGTGGGCTACCTCAAGCAGGCCGCACCCGACCGCGTCACCATCGTGGGTGAGGAGGTCGGCGATCGGAGCGAGTTCTGGGCGGAAGGTCGCCCGATCCAGCTCGAGCGAAGCCGGATTCGCGTTGGCGTGGCGACCGAGCGGCACGACTACCGTGACGGGTGCCGCGCATACCGTGACTGCCACGGCAGTGTCGTGAGAAACCCGATCGCCATCCCGAGTCTGGCACCTGATCTGCCGGCACCGTGGACGATCGAGGACTATCGACGTGGGCGTGATCCCGCCATCGAGGCCATCCGAAAGGAGATTGGCGTGTCGCCGACCGGTCCTCACACCGCGAATCCTCGCGCCTTGAGGGCTGCCACGACACTCGGCCGCGCAAAGTCTTCCGGTGCTTCACGCCATCGATTGTAGGACTCCGTACGGCTCGCGCCCGCATCGATCAGAAGGTGTACGATGGCGGGGTAGTCGTCATCGTTGGCGCGCGGGCAGAAGCGGGAGCCGTGCGCTGCCCACGCGATGGGCGAGCTGCCGTATCGCGCATCGCGATGGTTCACCGGTGCGCCTGCATCGACCAACAGGTGCACCATGTCGACACGACCATTCCACGCGGCCCAGTGCAATGGCGTGCCGCCCCATTCGCCCTCATGCGTCAGGGGCCATCCCAATGACACCATCAATCGCACGGTGTCGTCGCGCCCCTGCGCGAGCGCTTGCCCCAATGCGTCGCGTTCCGACGCCCCGAGTTGGTCCAGAATAGCCGGAGACCGCGAAACGATGCCGCGCGCGGTGTCGGCGTCAGCGGCCAGGCATGCGGCCAGTAGCTGATCCACTTCGGTCAGCGTCGTATCGGCGCCATGCTGGGCCAGGAATGAGGCCGCCCCGCTGTTGCCGGCCCGCATGGCCAGCTGATACGCCGATGCCCCGTCGTCTCGACGCAGCGTGACGCTGGCGCCGTGGGCGACGAGCAACTGCAGGACGCTGACGTCATGGCCCATGGCCGCCGCACGATGCAGCGGCGTCTCGCCGGCTTGCGGCTGTCCGATTCGACCGGGGTAGCTGCGCACATTCGGATCGGCGCCGTGTTCCAACAGCCACGCCAGGCCGCGCATCGCCGAAGGAGTGATCGGATTGTCCGGGCCATGGGCGGCCAGGAAATGCAGCGGCGTGTTGCCGTCCGCGGTTGGCCCGCGGCTCAGGTCGGCCCCGAATTCGCGCAGTACCTCCAAGCATTCGCGGCGGTCATGCTGCGCCGCATGGTAGAGACTCTCACCGTCGGTCGCGCGGGCCCCATGTTGCAGCAGCAGACGGACGATGGCCGCCTGGCCATGCATACTGGGCCAATAGAGCACCGGGATCGTGTCCGACACATCCGGTAGTGGTGCGGACGCATTGGCATCCGCGCCCGCTTCGAGCAGGGTGCGCACGAGCTCAAGGTGCGCCTCTGGTGTCACACTGTGCGCGCGCTTGAAGTCCCATTCGACGGCGTACAACAACGGCTCCAATCCGTTGCCTGGTGCGCGCGCTGTCGCCAGCGTGGCGTCGGACGCGAGAAAGGCGCGCACGGCATCGACATTGGCCACCACCGACGCCGTGTGGATGCTGTAGCTGGCGATGGCCGGATGATGCGCGAGCAATTCGCGCGCCTTGTCGACATTGCCGTCTTGTACGGCGAGCAAGAACGTCGCGGCTTGACGATGAATCGGCGCGATCGACGCGTACATCGCCTTCACCGCGGCCCAGTTGGCGTGGCCCATCTTGCGTGCAATCGCCTGCTGGACGTCGGCCAGACGAACGCTGGCAGCCACCGTCGCGTCATCGAGCGACGCGAGTCGCGGCAACAGCTCGCGAAGGAATCCGATCGACACCGGATCTGACGCCTGTGCGCGCCGCAGCAATTGTCTGGCCTGACGGCGAAGGGATTCGAGGGCGTGCTGGTCGCCGCCCTCGTTGGGCGCATCGTGTTCGGACATGCTACGATCTCCGTGATGCCCGGGTCCGCACGGCAGGGCGAGGAGTTCGTAGTCACGCAGCGGACTGCGAACGAGGCAGGTGGGAGGCCCTTTCCGCGGACAGGAGGCGCCCTGCGCGCCGCCCTAATGCTCGGTCTGCGGGCCGCCGACCGCAAGCGTGGCGAAGCGCCCGGTCGGCCGATGAGCCGGTTTCCTGCGGACTTGCGCGTTGTCGGGTGAACCGCGAACGGTCTTCACCGCCCGACGACTCCCATCCCTGGATTTATGCTCTCGCGACCGAGGCAGTTCTGCACCATCACGGCGATGGCCGCGATATCCGCGATGGCCGCGTGCGGCGGTGGCGACGGCGGCCCCACCCCTCCCGTCAGCACGGCCGTCTCGACGGTCACGGTGACCCCGGACGGGCAAACCCTTTCGCCGAACCAGACCGTGCAGCTCACCGCCACGTTGCGTGACGCCACTGGCAAGGTGCTCACGGGCCGCAGCACCGCGTGGTCGGCCATCCCCGCGACCGTCGGAAGCGTGAGCGCAAACGGTGTGGTAACGGCGATTGCTCCGGGTGCACTGACCGTGACGGCCAGCAGCGAAGGTGCGAGCGGCTCGGCGAACGTGACGGTGATCAGCAACAGTCCGGTCGCAACCATCACGGTGACGTCGCCTATCGCCACGTTGATTCCGCAGGGCACGGCGCAACTGGTCGTCGAACTCAAGGACGCCTCCGGCAACGTGCTGAGTGGACGCAGCGTTGCGTGGTCGGCGACGCCGAGCACGGTTGGAAGCGTGAGCCCGGGAGGCTTGGTGACGGCGATCGCTCCGGGAACACTCACCGTAACGGCCAGCAGCGAAGGGCGGAGCGCGAACACCGCACTCACGGTCGCCAGTGGGGCAATGGTTGGTCCCGCTGGCGGCACGTTCGTGCTTTCCGGCGGCGACGTTGAAGTCCAGGTGCCCGCCGGAGCCGTCAGCGCGAACACCATGATCACGTCGGTGCCCGCGAGTCAACCCAGTGTGTCGCAACCGACCGGCTGGCAAACGGTAGGGCCGCAGTATGCCCTGGGGCCGGTCGGAACAACGTTCGCACAACCCGTGACCGTGAAGTTCAAGTTCCGGAGCGCCGACCTGCCGGCGTTTGCCATGTCCGGCGATCTCAAGGTGCGTCAGGCGAGCGCAGGGCTATGGAGCAGCCTGAGCAACGTAGTGGTCGATGCCACGAACAAGACGGTCTCGGGCCGCACGGCCACCTTCGGCGCGACGCCGAGCAGTCTGGCGGCGTTGTTCGCCGGCACCAATGTTGGCGGACGAGGCGTCGCGTCCGTGAACCAATCGCAGGCACCCGAGCCGACCACCGGAATCAGCGTTCAGGATCCCACCATTATCTTGACGCCTACCCGGGCCAGCGTGAACGCACAGCAGCGATCGGTCACGTTCAGTGTGGCGATCCCGCCGAATGGTACGGGTGTGCCGCTACCAGCCAACACACCGGCGCCGCAATTCCGTTGGTCGACGACGGGGCGCAACGGCGCGCTGAGTGGGCCTGCTCCCACCCAATGGACCGCGACGACCGAGGTCCAATACACCGCGACCAACGCGGTATTGAACCAGTTGAGTGGACCGATCGACGACGTGAAGGTCGAGTTGTTGCTGAACCCCGGCGAAACCGATCCGGCCCGTCAACGCATCGTCTCGGCCACCGCGACCGTCGACGCCGATCTCGACAGAACCTACGACATTCTTCCGTCCAGCCCCGTCATCGCGCCCGGTGAGGCGAAGAACCTGCAGCTGGTCATTCGTGACAAGCAAGGCGCCGTGCTGGCACTGCCGCCGGCTCAGTCCCTCGCGTGGACGACATCAGGCGTGTTCGGAAACATCGGGTCGCCCGGGCCGCGCCAGGAAATGATCACCTATCGCGCCAACGCCACGTTCAACAATCCACCACCACGTGTGGATGACGTGATCGTGAAGGTGACCGAGGTGCGCAACAGCGTGACGCGTGTCTTTCGCCAGGCCGTGTTCGGGAGCGATGGCGCGTGGGACGAGCAAACCGTGACCCGCACGGTGACCGTGGCGGAAAAGAAGGACTTCGTCGAAGTGAAGGTGAACTACCAGGTCGTGATCACGCCGTCGCCAGCGAACATCGCGGCGAATGGCAACACGCCGCTGACGGTGAGCATCACGCCCGCCTACACGGGGCCGGGCCTGATGTACAAATGGACGAACCCCGCCGTGTACGGCACGCTGAACGTCGCGAACGGGGAGCGCATCGTCTCCCCCACGGTCACGTATACGTCGAAGGGGACTGGCGGTGGTACGGACCAAGTGAGAGTGGATGTGGTGTCCGTCGTGGCGGGTGTCGAGTTGGAAACCCTCGGCAGCGCCGTGGCCAGCGTCGTTGTCGACTCCGCCAAGCTTGGCTGGCGCATCACCAACTTCACGTTGTTATCCGTGTCCGGGATTGCGCAGAACAACTGTACCGACCAGTGCAACATCTTCACGCGACTCGAAAACACGCCAGAAATGGGGTTCTTCTTCGCGTTTCCCAATGCCCTGGCGACGCCGTTGAGTCCAACCCAGCCGACGCCCGGCGTCTATCTGCTTGTCGACGTGATCGGCCGCGGCAACAATATCCGCAACTATCCGCCCAATGGCACGCAGATGTGGTCGATCCTGCATCGCTTCAACCAGTCGCTGCCTCCGTATCGAGCGGCCAGCGGGACGTTCAACTACACCGGGGACGCCATCTCGGGCACGATATCCGGCAGCTCCACACCGTTGTACCAGAACAGCTTCTACGACTTCCGCACGACACTCACGGCGCTGAAGGAGGGCGATGTCCTCACGGGGGATCTCGAATTGGTCACGTTCCCGTTCGCTACGCCCAGTACCAATTGGATCACCAAGCGGTGGCGATTCCGGGCCGTGCGCGTGCCCTAGGTCGATGCGGCCTACGAGGCCTTCCGCCGTTCTTCGCCCTCGTACGGAGCCCGATGCAGCGGAATCACGGCGGTTTCCGTCACCACGGTCGGCGCGACCGACGGGCTCACACGACCCGTGCGTTCGAGTTTGCCCCAGCCGGGCGCCCAGCCCTTGAGCGCCGCGCGCATCGCACGCACCAGCGCGATGTACAGCACTTGTCGGTAGGCGACACGTTGCAGCGGCACGAGCAGCGCCTGCGAGAGCTTCTCTCCAGACTCCAGCGCAACGCCCAGAATGGCCGTGATCGTGTCGATGATCAGGAAGAACGCATACAGCGACAGCACGGGTTCGGCGTGACGCCAGGCCGCATGCAGGCCAAGCGCCGGGGTTTCCACACCCAGGCGCACCAGCGTGGCCAGCAGCGCGATGTCCGCCGCAGGTGCGAGGAGCGGGAAGATCAACTGGAAGAGCCACACGTTTGGCAACCCGACCATGCCCAGTGCCCCTGCGCGCGGACGCAGGAAGGCGGCGCGATGTTTCCACGCACACTGCAGTGTGCCGAAGCTCCAACGGAAGCGTTGCTTGAGCAAGCCGGCGAACGTCTCCGGCGCTTCGGTCAGTGCCACGGCACGATCGGCGAGGGCCACGCGCTGACCGTGACGCAACAACGTGAGTGTCAGATCCTGGTCTTCCGCCAAGGTATCACTGCGAAATCCGCCAGCGGCTTCCACCGCGGAACGTCGCCAGGCCCCGATCGCACCCGGAACCACGGTGATGCAATTCAGCATCACGAATGCGCGGCGATCCAGATTCTGGCTGGTGACATATTCCACGGCTTGCCAGCGCGTGACGAGATTCACGCGATTGCCGACCTTGGCATTGCCGGCCACGGCGCCCACGCGTACGTCGGCCAACGGTCGGACGAGCTCACCGATGGCGTCCGGAGCCAGAATGGTATCGGCGTCGATGACCACGATGATCTCCCCCGTCGCCTTGGCAATCCCGTGGTTCAACGCCGACGCCTTTCCGCCATTGGCCTGGCGAATCACGCGTAACGGTGCGGCATCGGTCGCACTCACGGCCTGCGCGAAGGTGTCATCGGTCGACCCGTCGTCGACCGCAATGACCTCCAGATGGGGGTACGATTGCGCGAGGACCGATCGAATCGTGCGCGCGATAACGCGCCCCTCGTTATACGCCGGAATGATCACCGTGACACCTGGCGCATACCCGGCGTCGCGTTCGCGGCGCGCATGACGCGGCCGGAATCGCTGCGTGATCGCCAACCCGCCGATGGTCAGCAGACGAATGATCCCGAGTACCAGCGCCACCAGAAACGCCGCCACAATGAACGATTCGACGATGTTCACGATTCGCAGCGCGGCCACGTCGAGGAATCGTTGGGGCGCTTCCGCCGCCGGCGCGGCTGCCATGCCCGCGTTGGCGTCCGCACTGAGTAAGCCCGCCACCGTCGAGATCTCGTACCCGGCCGCCCGAAGGGAATCGATCATCGGCCCGAGCGCGGCGAGTGTGGGCGTTCGGTCCCCGCCCGCGTCGTGCAGCAAGATGACGCGGCCTGCGTCGCGGCGAATGGCGCGCATCGTGGCGTTGACGATCTTCTGCGGGTCCTTCTCGTACCAATCCTTGGGATCGACCTCCAGACCGGCGACGCGCAGGCCCAGATCATTCGCGATGGCCATCGGGCGCAGGCGATCTTCGGAGGCCGGTCGCGCGTCGCCAATATAGGGCGGGCGAAAGAGCAGGGGGCGTTGCCCGGTGACGGCCTCGACGACGCGCGCCGTCGCCGAGAGCTCCATGCGAATGGCGGACTCGCTCAACCCCGCGAGATCCGGGTGACTCCACGAATGATTGCCGATTTCGTGTCCTTCGGCAGCGATGCGTTTGGTGATGTCCGGCAGTCGTTGCACCTGGCGGCCGAGCACGAAGAAGCTGGCAACTGCGCCGCGTGCCTTGAGAGTGTCGAGAATCTGCGCCGTGTAGAGCGGGTCGGGTCCGTCATCGAAGGTGAGCGCGACCCGTGACCGATGTGCCCCGCCGCGATTGACGACGTAGCCACCGGGCGACCGGGCAATCGTCTGCGTGGCGATGAAGCCGCCGGAGTCGACCGCGACGGTCCGCAGACCCTCCCCGGCGTATCCCTCCACGGCGAGCACCTCCCCCTCGCCCGACAGCACTGACACGCCGTCATTCGGCAACGTGCGCAGTGCATCGGCCGCACCCGTCATTCCGCTTCTCGTCAGGACCCGCCACAGCGTGGCGTCTTCGCTGCCCAATCGCCAATACGCGACACCGGCCGTGCCGGTCGCAAATGCGGTGCGCATCTGGTTCCACGCCGTCACGCCGTCGAGATACCAGACCGTATGCTTCACATTCGCCGCATCGGTCCACGTGGCGGACGGATTCCGGGTGGTCACGTCGAATGTCGGCCCGCCGGCCGCCGCGCGACTCAGCGCCATGGCTTCGCTGACGGTGACGGTCGTGCCTTCGATTCGATCACTGCGCCAGTGATACCCGTATTGACCGAGTCCCGCGATGACCTTGGCGGGGGGCACGTCCCGTAATACCACATCGAGACGCTCCGCGTACCATGGAGCACTGGCCAACGGTCCCGGTTCGTTCTCGGCCGCGTTCTCGTCGTACAACATCGGGATGACGTAGTCGAGCGCCGCTCCGTAGTCGCGCAGCGGGTACCCGTCCTCTGCACTGATCGGAATCGCCGCCGATACGACCGCACCGAGTGGCTGCAGCGCGCGACGCAGTGCGTTGATGAAGAGCAACACATTGCGGTGGTGCGCCGCCGGCACCAACTCAAAATCGAGCGTGATCCCGCGCAACTGATGAGATTCGACAGCCGCGACCAGCTGTGCCACAGCCCGCGCGCGCTGGGCCTCGGTTGAGACCAGGTTCATCACCAGCACTGAATCGAAGCTGGTGGTGCCGAAGTTGGTGAGCATCAGGTGCACGTCGGCCTCGCGGGTCCGCGCATCATCCAGCAGATCCGGATCGAGGCTGATCGTGATTTCGCCGGGTGCACCGCGCCCGAGGAACGCCCCTTCGACGATGACCCAGTCGAGGTGGTCCCCGATGCGCTTCAGCGCGGCACGACTGGCGCCGTCCCACTGCACCACGAACGCCGCAACGATCGGATCCGCGACCGGGGTCGCGACGGCACGCGCGACCGGCATCGGTGGGCACGGTGACAAGCGACGGGGCGTAGCCCGTCGCGATGCGGTGGTCGCACCGGCCACCGCGCAGGCAGGCGATCGCGGTGCCGCGCCTTTGCCACGCGCAACACCCCCGTCCGCGCGCAGTGGAATCGGTTCGACCACTGGTGGGTTCAATACGCCGATGGCCAGCGAGCCACCAAGCAACACGGCCAATGCGGCGGCACCAAAGAGCAGCGCCCGGAAGGCGCGACCACGCTTGCCGCTGGGGTCATGGAATACAGGACGAATGGACACCTCAAGAGGATCGGTCACCGGCGGCTGGTTCTGAACCGGCACGCTCTCTTGTACCTGACCGTCGGCGTGCCTAGGTTCGCCCCATGGAACGGCGGACATTCCTCTCACGGGCGATCACGTTGGCCGCGACCGCGGCGACCGTTGGCTCGATGGCGGCGTGTTCCGATATCGAGGTGACCGAGGCCTTCCTTGGCGATCCCTCCCTGCTCGCGGCACTCGGGGCCGATGCCGTTCGTGCACTCGGACGCGCATACATGGCGACGACGACGGGCGAGGCCGATGAAGGTACCATCGTCGCGGCGCTGCGCGGCGACCTGCGGGCGCTTCGCGGGCTGCCCTGGCGGCCGGACCCCGACTTTCCGTCGCTCATCCGGGCCGACTTCGACGCCGAACGCACCGTGTGGCTGGACGGCTGGTTGTTGAGTCGAAACGAGGGGCGACGGCTGGCGCTCTTCGCCCTGAACAGGCCGTCGTAGGCGACCGGCGTGCACACCGATGCGTTGAGGCTGGAAGACGGCGCCCTGATCGAAGGCGACCTGTGCATCGTGGGTGCCGGCGCCGCGGGTATCGCCGTGGCGCGGGAGTTTCTGGACACATCGACGCGTGTCATCCTGCTGGAGGGCGGCGGCTTCGACCTTGAGTCGTCGATGCAGGCTCTCTATCGCGGGGAGATGGTCGGCCGTCCGTATTATCCCCTCGAGGCGGCACGGCTACACTACTTTGGCGGCACGACGGGGCACTGGGGTGGGTTCTGTGCACCACTCGACGCGATCGACTTCACGACGCGCGCCTGGGTCCCGGACAGCGGCTGGCCGATCACCCGCGCCACGCTCGATCCGTTCTATGCGCGCGCGCATGACGTCCTCGATCTTGGCCCGTACGATTATCGTCCGGCCTTCTGGCAATCACGAGATGCCCGTCGCGAATCGCTGCCGCTCGATCGCACGGTCGTTGAAGAGAAGGTCTGGCAGTTCAGCGCCCCGACGCGTTTCGGCAGCAAGTATCGCGCGCCGATCGTGGCGTCGACCAATGTCCAGCTCTACACACACGCCAACGTGGTGGAGCTGGAATGCAACGAGGCCGCGACACGCGTCGAGGCAGTGCGCATCCGACACTTCGATGGGCGGGAACAACGCGTCAGGGCCACGCACGTGGTGCTGGCCGCCAGCACGATGCAGAACGTGCGTTTGCTGCTGGCCTCCACCGGGCGATCGCCATCGGGCATCGGCAATGCACACGATACCGTCGGGCGCTACTTCATGGAGCACCTCGAGATGCCGACGGGACGCGCGGCCATCCTTCGCCCGCAGTCGATGCTGTTTTACGGTTATGACTTCGGCGTCACGCCGGCGCGGGCCGAACTCCGCCTGACGGACGCAGAGCAGGCGGACCGAGGCGTCCTGAATGCGACGCTGGCGTGTGAGCCGGCGTCTGAGGACGGCGATGATGCGCTGAGCACCTTCGAGATCGAGCCGCCGGAGAGCGTCGAATCGTTCCGACAAGCGACGCGGGACAGCCTGACCGCAGCCACGCGATCGCCCGCGCGAACGTTCGATGCCGCCTTCGTAAAGCGCCATCCACTGTTTGCGCTGTTCACGCGACAGGAGCAGGCACCAAACCCGCGCTCACGCGTGACGCTGAGTCGCGAGCGCGATGCGCTGGGTATGCCGCGGGCACGGTTTGATTGGCAATTCACGGCGCTGGACAAGCAGACCATGCGCGAGACCACGACGGTGCTGGCGCGCCAGTTCGGCCTCGCGGGAGTGGGCCGCGTGCAGGTGCGCCCCTGGCTTCTGGAGGGTGACGACGTATGGCCGCCCGTGGTGAGCGGTGGCTGGCACGACATGGGCGGCACGCGAATGCATGCCGATCCGCGCAAGGGAGTCGTGGACGCGGACTGTCGAGTCCACGGCATGACCAACCTGCACCTCGCCGGAGCGGGGGTCTTCCCGACGGCAGGGTCGGCCAACCCCACGCTGACCATCGTGGCGTTGGCCCTGCGGTTGAGCGACCATCTGCGGCAACTGATGACGCGTTAGGTCGCGTCGGTTGAACGGCGCCGCTTGAATTGTGTCGGCTATGCGCTGGCCGGCACGGCCCCCGGCACCACCCCCGGCGTCCCACGCCGTCGCTCGAGTTCCTTGCGCACCTCGTGCGCCTTCTCCTCGGTGATGGCGTAGGTCGCCATGACCCAGATCGCGATGCCCGACGTGAGGAACGGGATCGCGGCGTCGCACAGCCGCATCAACAACAACGTCTGGGGGGTCTGCTGGGCGCCGAGCGAAACCTGGAAGCCCGTCGCGTTCAAGAGGAACCCTCCACCGGCCAGCGCGGCGGCCATGCCCACCTTCACGACCCACCAGTAGATCGAGCCGAACATGCCTTCACGACGCTGGTAGGTCTCGAGTTCATCACAGTCGACCACGTCCGCGATCATCGATCCCATCAACGTGAACAAGCCACCGAGGCCGAACGCCAGCAACGGCGCCGGCACGAGCAGCAGCCATGGGTACCGTGGGTTATAGCAGAACCACTTGATGGCGTAGCCGACCATGGACACGCCCGTCGATACGAAGAAGGCCCGACGTTTGCCGATCTTCGTTGCCAACCACGTGATGAAGAAGATGATCGCGAAGGTCGACACCGCCCCGAGTGTTCCGGAGTATCCGGCATATCGCGCGCCGAGTTCCTGGTCGCCGGCAAACACATAGTAGATGATCACGTACGACTGAAACGACGAGATCATGATGAAGCCGTTGAACACCAGGAACGTGGCGACACACAGCTTGAGGTAGGGCTTCGAGCGCAGCGTCGTCGCGAATCCTTTCGCAAAGGCCGCCATGTTGCGCTTGAGCGCCGTCCACATCGATTCCGTCGGCGCAGTGGTCGTGGTCGTCGCCGGTTCCACATCCTTGAAGCGCTCCCGCAGGAAGATCGCGGGCAGGATGCCCACCGCGATCGCCACCGCGCCGATGGCGAACGCCAGGCCCCGCGCGCCGATGACCGGGGTGGCAAACCACGACTTGTTGGTCATGATCCACAGGAACCACGGCGAGATGATGTATGCGATCTGTCCGATGAAATTCTGCACACCCATCAGGCGCGTACGCTCGTGGTAGTCCGGCGTCAGCTCATAGCCCAACGCCACCCACGGCGTCGCAAAGATCGTGTAGGCGAGATAGAAGATCGTCGAGCCGATCGTGAAGTACCAGAAGTAGAACAGTTCGCTCTTCCCCCCGGGCAGCATCCACAGCAACGCGTACGTCAGCCCCGACGTGATCGCACCGATCAGGATGTAGGGCCGACGGCGCCCCCATCGTGATCGCGTGTTGTCGGAGATGAAGCCCATCGCCGGATCGGTCAACGCATCGGTGACACGCGGCAGCGCTCCCGCCAGCCCCACGAGCGCGGGATTCATCCCCAGCCCGAGGTTGAGGATGATGATCATGCCGCCGATCGCCGCGGCGAGCAGGTTGTTCACGAACGCACCCATGCCGTAGGCGACCTTGCGCGAGAATGCGATGCGATCGGCGGGAGCGGTCTCGAAATGCGCGACGTGTGTTCCGGTGTTCCGGGTGCCCAGGCGCGTATGCCACGCCGCAAGGGCCAGGCGTGCCAGACGCGCGGCGGGGCTGCCTCCGCTCATTGATCGAGCTGGTAGACGCGCACCCAGTCCACGACCATCGTCTGCGGAAACGGCGTGAAAATGTCAGGTGCCCCGACGAAGTTGCCGCCGACCGCGACGTTCAGGATGATGTAGAACGGCTTGTCGAACACCCACGGGCCGGGCACCTGCGCCTTCGGGATGGCGTGATACAACAGGCCGTCGACGAAGAAGTCGATCCGATCGGCCGACCACTCGACCGTGAACACATGGAAGGAATTGTCGAACCGTGTGGCCGTGAACGTCTTGCTCTTGGTCACCGCGGAACCCGCCGAATAGCCGGGGCCGTGAATCGTACCGATGATGGTGCTCGGCTCCTGACCGCGGTATTCCATGACATCGATTTCCCCCGCCGCAGGCCAGCCAACCGTGGGAAGGTCCGTGCCCAACAACCAGAACGCGGGCCAGAGTCCGCGTCCGCTGGGCAACTTCATGCGGGCCTCGATCTTGCCATACCGGAAACTGTGCTTGCCCTCCGTCGTGATGCGGGCAGACGTGTACTGGCGTCCTTGAAACGCCTCTTTCCGCGCCGTGATCACGAGATGTCCGGACCCATCCAGCGATGCGTTCGACGCACGATCGGTATCGTACTCGAGCTGTGCGTTTCCCCAATCGGTGCCAACATCGAATTTCCAGTTGGCGGCGTTGGGCAGCGCGCCGGCCGCGCCATCGAATTCTTCAGCCCATACCTGCGTCCAGGCGGAGTTCGTCGTGGGGGCATCCGAGCAACTACCGAGCAGGGCACCGGCACACACGACCGTGGCGGCAACACGAAAGAATCGAGGCATTGGTCCGGGGAAGGGAGGAGCGGCTACGTGGCCGTAATGGTGGGAAACAGCGAGGGGTCGTGCAGCGCGGCGTCGAGGACGAGGGTGGCCGCACCGATGGCCACGCCTCGCGTCCCGAGTTCGCTCGCCCGGATCTGCGACGAGGCCACGGCGCCCACGAACGTGCGTTGCATGACGGCCTGGCGAAGCGGCACCAGCAGCTGCTCGCCGAGGCGCGCGAGTCCACCGCCGAAAATGACGGCAGCCGGGTTCATCAGGTTGAGCATGCCGGCGACCGCGATGCCGAGATACTCCGCCACTTCGAACATCATGTGTACGGCGAGCGGATCGCCGGCCAGCGCGGCCTCCTCGATCGCGTGGGCCGTCAGCGTTTGTCCGATCAACGCGCTGTCCGGGTGCACGGCGAAGAGAGCACGGGCCCGTTCCACCAGCGCTTCCGAGCCGACGTACGTGACCAGACATCCGCGGTTCCCGCACACACACAGCGCGCCATGTGTGTCGATCGTGAGATGACCGATTTCGCCGGCAACGCCGCTGGCGCCGCGGTAAATGCGTCCACCGATGAAGTGCCCCGAGCCGATGCCGGTGGCCACCTTGATGAACGTGAAGTCATCGAGGCCACGCGCGGCGCCCCACCAGCGCTCGGCGAGTGCGCCAAGGTTGGCGTCATTGTCGATGAGGACGGGGACCTCAAATCGTACCCGCAACTCGTCGAGCCCGTGTTTGCCTTCCCAGTCCGGCATCGCCAGCGCGGAGAGTCGGTCGGGATAACGCGGGTCCATCGGACTCGGGACGGCGACCCCGATGCCCAGCAACTGCCCACGACGGACGTGTGAACCCGCCAGGCAGGCGTCGCAGAGCTCGGCGATGGCGGCGCGTGTGCCGACGGGGTCGGAGCGGACCGGGAATTCGCGATGGCGCCATGCCAGCACGCGTCCCCGGAGGTCCGTGAGGACCACCGAGATGTGGGTCGCGCCCATGTCGACCCCGAGAATGCTGCACGCATCATCCTGAAACTGCAGGACGATGGGTCGGCGCCCGCCGCGCGACTCGCCGACGCCCGCTTCCGCGACGAGCGTGGTGGACAGCAGGATGGCCACGACCTCCGACACCGTCGATCGCGAGAGCTCGGCGCGCCGGGCGATGTCGGCGCGCGAGATGGACTCCGCCTCCCAGAT
Organism: uncultured Gemmatimonas sp.; assembly: GCA_964565915.1. Classification (GTDB taxonomy): domain Bacteria; phylum Gemmatimonadota; class Gemmatimonadetes; order Gemmatimonadales; family Gemmatimonadaceae; genus Gemmatimonas. The sequence continues at coordinate 1,609 of CAZMGX010000073.1, read as the reverse complement.
CATGCGCAGCACGGCATCCGCGAGCGAAGGCGCGCGCACCACGTCGGCGCGCAACACGCTCACTTCGGGTCGATTGGACTCGGGCATGGCTGGCTCCCCTGGCGGCAGCTCGCCGCCCACCGGTGTCGTTACCTGTGCAACAGCACGTTGTCGACATACACGGTCTTCGGATCGCCCGAGATAATCAACTGGGCCAGATGGGCCTTGGTCGTCAACCCGGTGAACGCCGTGAGGGGAATATCGAGGGCGACCCAGCCTCCGGTCGCGAGGGCGGGGGTGGTCGCGGCCGTCAGGGTGATCTCGTGTTCCTTGTCGTCACCGCCGCCGAATGCGCCGTTGGCGCCGAAATCGACCAGCTTGATCTTGAAGATCGCCGGCGCGGCGGTCGCGTCCGGTGTCCAGAAGTCCATGCGGAAGTGCGTCATCGTGGTGGCGTCGATCTGGCGCGAGATGAACTCGATGCCGGCGAAGACGAGGTTCGCATAGCGCTTGGTGTCGTTGCCGGCGACCTGCACATCCGTCAGGTCCGCGCTGTCCCAGTCTGCCGACCACGTGTCGACCGGCACGTTCGTGTAGCTGTTGCTGAACAACGAAATGGCGTTGGCTGCCGCGTAGGTCGGCACCGGGGCACCGGTCGTCGGCGCCGTGGCGACCCCCGCGCGATAGAAGTAGACGTTGTCGACGAAGACGGTCTGCAGCGTCCCGGAGATGATCAGCTGCGCGAGATGGGCGCGTGTCGTGAGTCCGGCAAATGCCGTGAGCGGGATGTCGAGGGCGATCCAGTTGCCGGTCACGAAGCCCGGCGTGTTGCCGCGGTTCACGGTGACTTCATGCTCGACGTCGTCCCCGCCACCAAAGACGCCGTTGGCGCCGAAGTCCACGAGCTTGATCTTGAAGAGCGCCGGGGCGGCCGTCGCGTCGGGGGTCCAGAGATCCATGTGGAACGTCGTCATCGTCGACGCATTCACCGGCTGCGACGTGAACTCGATACCGGCGAACACGAGGTTGCCATACCGCTTGGTGGCGTTGCCGGCGATGGCGACGTCCGATACGTCGGCTTGATCCCAGTCCGCGGACCAGGTATCGATCGTGGCGTTCGTGTAGGCGTTGCTGAAGAGGGAGACGACGTTGGTGGCCGACGCCGTCGGCGTTGGCGCGGCGACGGTGGGTGCCGTGGGCGTCGGGGGGGCGGGGGCCTTGTAGAAGTAGACGTTGTCGAGGTACGTCGTGGCGCTGGAGCCGGCGATGATGATCTGCGCCAGGCGGGCGCGCGACCGCAGCCCGCCGAATGCCGATAACGGAATGTCGAGACTCGCCCAGGCGCCGGCGGCGATGGCCGGCGTGCTGGTCCGCGTCAGCGAGACTTCCGATTCGGAATCATCGCCGCCACCGAACGCGTTGTTGGCGCCGAAGTCCACGAGCTTCACCTTGAGCGAGGCGTCGTTGTAGACGAAGACGTCCAGATGCAGGTGCGTCATCGCCGTCGCGTTGATTTTCTGCGACAGGAACTCGATGCCGACAAACTGCAGGTTGGTGTACTTCTTCACGTCGTTGCCGGCGATTTTCACGTCCGCGACGTCTGCGATGTCGAAGCTGGCCGACCAGGTGT
>CAZMGX010000072.1:0-17030 GCA_964565915.1 uncultured Gemmatimonas sp. | reverse complement strand
GTTGTTCAACGATACGGTCCGTGCCAATGTGTCGTTCGGTCGCGCCGATGCGACCCAGTCGCAGCTCGACGCCGCGGCGCGCGCCGCGAACGCGCTCGCGTTCATCGAGGCGCTGCCGGAGGGGTGGGATACGAATCTCGGCGAGCGGGGCACTCGACTCTCCGGTGGGCAGCGGCAACGGCTCGCGATTGCCCGGGCCCTGCTGTCCGATCCGCCGATCCTCATCCTCGATGAAGCGACATCGGCGTTGGATGCGGAGAGCGAACGGCTCGTTCAGGAGGCGATCGATCGCCTCCTGCTGGGGCGGACCGTGTTCGTGATTGCGCATCGACTGGCCACGATTCAGCATGCGGATCGCATCCTCGTGTTCGATCACGGGCTGCTCGTCGAACAGGGGACACACGACGCGCTGCGTGAAGCAGGAGGGGCCTACGCGCGCCTCCATGCGATGCAGTTTGATCCCCGCGCGGCGACGGACGAAACGGATGCGGCCGACGCGGTGCCGAGTGTGGCGCTTTCGCATGACTGAAGAGTCCGGCGCACGAGTCGCGCGTGGGTGAGCGCACGTCCTGGGACCGCTTTCGGTCCGATCGTCGGGCCTGGTTCGGGCTCGGCGTGATCGTGCTGTTCGTGGCGGTAGCCGTCGCCGCCCCGTGGCTCGGACGATTTGATCCCTCGCGTATCGACCTCCGACGCGCCCTCGAGGCCCCGTCGGCCGAGCATTGGTTCGGAACAGATGCGCAGGGGCGGGACGTCTGGTCGCGTCTTCTGTTCGGCACACGCGTGTCGCTGCTGGTGGGCCTGGTCTCGCAGGGTGTCGCGCTGGGACTCGGCGTGATCCTCGGCCTCATGGCGGGCTACCGCGGTCGATGGACCGATGAAATCATCATGCGACTCGCCGATGTTACCCTGGCCTTCCCGTCGCTGCTGCTCTTGATCGCCATGGCTGCCGCGTTCGAGCCATCACTGACCGTCGTGTGTGTGGTGATCGGTGTGGTCGGCTGGGCCGGGGTGGCGCGTCTGGTGCGCGGACAAGTTCTGCTGGTGCGCGAGCTCGAGTACGTGCAGGCCATGCGCGCACTCGGCGCGCGCGACGGACGGATCGTGCTGCGTCATGTGCTGCCCAATGTCATTGCCCCGGTGGTGATCGCCGCGACCCTCGGGATCGCGGGCGCGATCATGGCCGAGGCGGCGTTGTCGTTTCTGGGGCTGGGTGTGCAACCACCGACGCCAAGCTGGGGCGCGATGATTGCCGACGGTCGCGACCTTTCACAGCTGCGCGGCGCTCCCTGGACGTCGCTGGCACCTGGCCTCGCGATCGGCACGGCGGTGCTCGGCTTCAACCTGCTGGGTGATGCACTCCGCGATGCACTCGATTCACGATTGAGTACGGAGTAACGAGTAAGGAGCAGGGAGCAACAGCGAGTAACGAGTAGAGAGTAGCGAGTAGTGAGTAACCAGTACCGAGTACTCACTGCCTGCCCCGAGCTACTCCATACGCCTTACTCGCTACTCCCTACGCCTTACTCGTTACTCTCTGTTGCTCGCTGCTCTCTACTCCTTACCCCTGTACTCCCTACTCTGATGAGCGAATTCGACGCCGGCTTGCTGCGCCGCGGTGAGTACTCGTGGATGGATGACGACGCGGCGATCTACCTGAACGCGGCGTCGACGGGACCGATGCCGGCGAGTGCGGTCGCCGAGGCCGATCGGTGGGCCCGCCTGCGCGCGCGTCCCCACCAGATTCCGTTTTCGCTGATGCAGGAGGTGGTGGCGACGTCCCGGCGTCAGTTTGCGCAGCTGGTGGGTGCGGACGCGGACGAGATCGCGCTGATGACGAACACCACGTACGGGTTGAACCTTGCCGCGCGCGCGCTGCCGCTGCGACCCGGCGTCATCCTGACCTTCGATGGCGAGTTCCCGAGCTGTGTCTATCCATTTCAGGCACTGGCGACGCGGGGCATTTCACTGGAGCTGATCCCGCGGCGCGACGGGCTGCCGGATGAAGATGCCCTCGTCGCCGCTATCGCCCGCCCGGACGTGGTGGCGGTGGTGGTGTCGTGGGTGCAGTTCGCGTCGGGCTTCGTGGCGGATCTCCAGCGCATTGGTACGGCCTGCCGGGAGCGCGGCGTGTTCTTCATCGTCGACGGCATCCAGGGGTGTGGTGTCCGCCCCATCGACCTCCATGCGCTTCCCGTCGACGTCTTCGCGAGTGGCGCGCAGAAGTGGCAACTCTCGCCCTGGGGCACGGGCTTCGTGTACGTGCGACGCGCACTCATCGAACAGATCGAACCAATCGATGTGGGCTGGGCATGTATGCGCGCCTCGACCGACTACACGCGGCTGACCGACTACGAATTCGACTTCTTTCCGGATGCCCGTCGGTTCGAGGTCGTGACGCTGGCGTATCACGACTTTGCGGTGGCGAACGCGTCGACAGCGATGCTGCTGTCAGCGGGGGTGGAGCAGATCGCGGCGCACATCGACACCCTCGTGGGGCGGGTGCAGACCTGGATTGCCGCTCGCCCTGATGTGAGGCCGGTCACCCCCTTGGAGGCGGCACGGCGCGCCGGGGTAGTATCGTTTTCTGCAGCGAATTTGGAGGGTATGGCGGCCCGACTGCGAGCCGCACATGTGGTGCATACGGTGCGCGAGGGGGCCATCCGGCTGTCCCCGCACTGCTATAACACGGTGAGCGAGATCGACGAGGTGCTGCGGATTCTGGACGAGGGGTGATGTTACAATTCACATAGGCACTAGGACTTTGGGTGCAGTGTTGTAATATTCATTTGTAACGAACACCCTCACACTCATCGTCCCAGTCCCTGTGCGCGCCACCGCGGGGTCATCCCCAGCCCGACGCAGCATCGCCGACGCACTCCGGTCGTGCGCCCTCCTTCTGGGGTGTCCCGTGGGGTACCTCGAGGCGCCACGCGTCACCCGCCATGAACGCGTCGCCGAAGACGACGGCGTCATCGTCACGTTTGCCCGCGGCGAGGTCGGACTCGTATCGCTGCCCCCGGTGGGCCCGACGGACTCTTCGCTCGATGACGACGCCATCGAGGAACTGATCGAAGTCACGCGGCTCGATGAGACGCTCGGCCGGACGGTCGCCGTACGGGGGCTCACGCTGGCCATCGACGAAGACTCCGTCACGCTCACGGTCGCCGATCGACGCACGCTGCGTCGGAGTCCAAGCGCCCGCGCTGCGATCGTGCACGATCCGGCGCCGGCCGTGCTGGATGATCTTCGCAGCGAGGTGGCGCCCCTCGAGTGGCGCGACGGAGGCGGTGACACCGAGGGTACGCTCCGGGTCGGCGCCCTCGCCGGTGGTGTGCTGGTCGCGCTGGCCACCGCCGAGCGGCCGATAGGACGGCTGGCGCGCCTCCGTGTCGTGGTCTCCCCGACGTTTCGCCAACGCGGTTACGGCCGACTGGTGTTGCACGCTCTCGCCCGCCGCGTGCTCAACGAGGGCTTCCTGCCGTTCGGCCGTCTCGCCGTTGGCAATCTCGCGGCGCACGCGCTCGCCGCGGGCGTCGGCTTCGTGGACTTCGCGCGTTCACTGACGATGCGCGTGGTGGCCCACCGGGATCAACCGGCGGCCACCTCGACCAATCCATAGTCGCGCGCACCCTTGCGCAGTAGCAGGTAGCGGCCGCGCAGCAGTCGATCCCGGGTCACCGTGCGATCGCTGGCACTCAACTTGGTACCATTGACGCTGACGCCGCCTTGTTCAAGCAGTCGCTTGGCGACGCCGCGCGAGGCGGCAATGCCGAGGGCGGTGAGGCACTCGGAGATGTCGATGTCGTCCGCCGACGCACTGCTTTCGGCGGAGGGCGCGTACGGCGCGAAGGGAATCTCGGCGCGGAGCGCGTCGAGGGCCCCGTCGGAGAGGGCCGTGGGGTCTGCCTTCTCGAACAGCAACGCCGACACTTCACGGGCGACTCGCGCCGCCTCCGGTCCGTGCACACGGGTGGTCACATCCGCCGCCAACGCGCGCTGCGCTTCACGGCGCTCGGGGGCGGTGCGTACCGCGTGGTCCAGCGCCTCGATCTCCGCGACGTCGAGCAACGTGAAAAAACGCAGGAAGCGCGACACATCGCGGTCGTCGGCCCCGATCCAGAACTGAAAGAACTGGTACGGCGAGGTCCGCTGTGCGTCGAGCCAGATGGCACCCGCTTCACTCTTGCCGAACTTCGACCCGTTCGCATTCGTGATCAGCGGCATCGTCAGTGCATGGGACTCGGCGCCGGTCGTCTTGCGGATCAGCTCCATCCCTGCCGTGATGTTGCCCCACTGGTCGCTGCCACCGACCTGCAGCGTCACGCCTTCCCGGCGGTGCAGCTCCAGGTAGTCGTGCGCCTGCAGCAGCATGTAGGAAAACTCGGTGAACGAGATGCCGTCTTCCAGCCGCGACTTCACCGAGTCCTTGGCCAGCATGTAGTTCACGGAAAAATGCTTGCCGGTGTCGCGCAGGAAGTCGAGCAGCGACAGCGACGACAGCCACTCCGCGTTGTTTACCAGCTTCGCGCCACGAGGGCCGTCGAAGTCCAGAAATCGCTGCAGCTGTCCGCGAATCTGCTCGGCGTTGTCGGCAATGGTCTCGAGGCTCTGCAGGGTGCGCTCGCTGCTGCGCCCGCTCGGATCGCCGATCATGCCCGTCCCGCCACCGACCAGGGCAATCGGCCGGTGCCCGGCGCGCTGCAGGTGTGTGAGCGCCATCACGGGAATCAGGTTCCCGACGTGTAGACTGGACGCGGTCGGATCGAATCCGCAGTACCCGGTGACCGGCCCACGGCGAAGTGCGTCGGCGAGGCCCTCGGAGTGCTGGAACAGCAGCTCGCGCCAGGCGAGATCGAAAAGCAAGGGAGGCAGCGTGGACTCGGTCATCGACGAAAGATATCCGCGGCGGCGGTCTTGGCGCGCCCGGGGGCGGGACGGTAGGCTTCACGGACTGCCATGAAATTCTCGTTGATGGGACTCGCGCGCCGCTCTCCGTGGCTGGCCTGGCTGTTCGTCCTCGCCCTCGGTGCCGGCGCACTCGGCGGCGGGCTGCTGGCGGGCGCGTGGCTGGTGATCTGCAACGATGGGCGCTGCCCGTCGATCGCGTCGCTCGAGGCCTACGTGCCCAAGCAGACCTCCAAAGTTTTCGCGGCGGATGGCCGGTTCATCACCGAGCTCGGGCTGGAGCGCCGGACGCTGATTCGCCTCGACCAGATCCCGAAGCATCTGGTCGATGCCGTCATCGCGACGGAGGATCGTCGCTTCTACAGTCACGCCGGCATCGACTATTACCGGATCATGGGCTCGGCGCTGCGCAATTTGCGCGCGGGCAGCTACGTGCAGGGGTTCTCCACGATCACCATGCAGCTGGCGCGCAATGTGTTCTCGGATCGGATTTCCCGCGAGAAGACGCTGCTGCGCAAGCTCAAGGAAGGCAAAGTCGCGCGGGCCATCGAGCGGCGGTATTCCAAGCAGAAGATCCTCGAGCTGTACCTGAATCAGGTGTACCTGGGCAACGGCGCCTACGGCATCGAGACGGCCGCGCAACGGTACTTCGGCAAGTCGGTGCGCGACGTCTCGCTGGCCGAGGCGGCGATGCTCGCCGGTTTGCTCAAGGGGCCTGAGCGCTACAATCCGCGCCGCTTCGCCGATCGCGCGATCCAGCGACGCAATACCGTGCTCGAGGTGATGCGCCGTGCCGGCGTGATCAAGAGCGACGAAGCGTCCCTGGCCAAGTCGTTTCCCCTCCAGCTGGCGCAGCGCACGGAGTCGGGGGACATCGCACCGTATTTCATCGAGTGGGTTCGAACGCAGTTGCTCGAGCATTTCGGCGACCGGCTGTACGACGAAGGACTGCGCGTCTACACGTCGCTCGACGTCGACATCCAGGGGGCGGCCGAGCGGTCGCTCGAGAATCAACTCGCGGCCATCGAGGCGGGGCGACACGGTCCGTACAAGCACCTCACGTACGAGGCGTATACGGCCCGCTCTGCGGAGGGTGGGCAGACGGGCGCGGCCAACTCGCCATACCTGCAGGGCGCGTTCGTCGCGGTTGATCCGCGCACCGGTGCCGTGCGCGCGATGGTCGGAGGCCGGGATTTCGGCGATTCGAAATTCAACCGGGCCGTGCAGGCCCTGCGGCAGCCCGGGTCGACCTTCAAGCCGGTCATGTACGCCGCCGCCATTCACGCCGGGTTCAGCCCCGCCCAGGTCGTGGACGACTCGCCCATCTCGATGGATCAGATGACGGGGGAGATGTGGACGCCGCAGAACTACGACATGAAGTTCATGGGGCAGATGCCCATGCGCAAAGCCTTGTACATGTCGCGCAATCTGGCGGCGATCCGCACGGGCATGGCGGTGGGAACGGATGCGGTCATCTCGATGGCGCGCCGGTTCGGAATCAGCACGCCGATCCCGCCCTATCCGTCGATCTTCATCGGGTCGGCCGATGTGTACCCCTACGAAATGATCGGCGCCTATTCCGTCTTCGCAAACCTGGGGCTGCGCACGACCCCGCACGCGATCATCAAGGTCGAGAATGCCGAGGGCAAAGTGGTGTGGCAGCCCCAGATTCGTCGCGAAGCGGTGCTGTCGCCCGAAGAATCGTGGCTGATGGTCAGCATGATGAAGGACGTGGTGGTGCGTGGCACGGCCGCGCGGGTCTGGGGATCCGGATTCCACATCCCCGCGGGCGGCAAGACGGGAACGACGAATGACGGGTCCGATGTGTGGTTCATCGGATACACGGCAGATTTGGTCGCCGGCGTCTGGATGGGGTTCGATCGCCCGACGAAGATCAAGGCCAATGCGCAAGGCGGTGAGCTCGCTTCGCCCGCGTGGAGCGCGTTCATGACCGAGGTCTACCGCCGCAAGCCGAAGCCGCCCGATTGGCCGCGGCCCGACGGTCTCGTTGTCCGCGAGATCGACGCATTGACCGGGCAACTCGCGACGAGCGCGTGTCCGACGGCCATCGTCACCGAGTTCTTCGTCGAGGGGACCGAGCCGACGCATACCTGCAAGGACTACGTGCCGAATCCGATGCTGCGCGTCGACAGCGCGGCCGGACCGCCCGCCATTCGCGATACCACGCGTCCCGCGCCGCCCATCAAGCCGACCGTTCCGCCGTGACGGCATCGACCGTCGCCGACACGGTCTCCGCCCGCACGGTCTACACCGCCGCGTGGGTCCTCCCAATCACCGCCGCGCCGATTGCCGATGGCGCGGTGGTCGTCGAGGGCGACGCAGTCGCTTGGGTGGGGCGCGCGCCGGAGTTGCCGGTGCGCTTCGCCGACGAGCGACGGGTCGATCTCGGCGCCTCCGTGCTGATGCCGGGGTTGGTCAATGTGCACACGCACCTCGAACTGACCGCGCTGCGCGGCTTTCTCGAAGGATTGGCGTTCGGTGAATGGCTCTCCGTCCTGACTCGCGCGCGTCGCGAGTGCTTCGATGCCGACTCCTTGTTCGACGCATCCTGCGCGGGCATCGACGAAGGGCTTCGCAACGGGATCACGACGTTTGCCGACACGACCGAGTCCGGCGCCCCCTTGGCGGCGATGCATGCCCGCTCGGTGCGTGGCATCGGGTTCCTCGAAGTGTTCGGGCCCGACCCCGCACAGTGCCCGGAAGCGTTGAACACCCTGCTGGACGCCGCGGCTGCACACCGCACGCGCGACACGTCGCTGGTGCAGACCGGATTGTCACCCCACGCCCCATATACGGTGTCGGCGGCCCTGTTGCGCGCGGTGGCCGTTGCCGCGCAGGCGGGGCAATGGCCGCTCGCGATCCACGTGGCCGAGAGCGAAGACGAGACACGGTTCGTGCGCGACGGGGAAGGGCACTTCGCCGATCGGCTGCGCGCGCGCGGCATCCGCGTCGCGCCGCAAGCGCGCTCTCCGATCGCGTTGCTGGAGGCGTGCGGGGTGTTGGCCTGTCGGCCCCTCTTGATCCATGCGATCCGCGTCGATGACGAGGATATCGCGAGTATCGCGCGCACTGGTGCAACGGTCGCACACTGCCCGATCTCCAATCTGAAACTGGGGCACGGCATGGCGCCGTTCGAGCGCCTTCACGCGGCGGGGATCGCCGTCGGACTCGGCACCGACTCCGTGGCGAGCAACGATCGCATGGACCTGCTGGGTGAGGCGCGCCAGGCCACCCTGCTGCAGTCGTTGCGACGTGGGATCCCCGATGCGCTCTCGGCCCATGAGGCCCTCGCGATGGCGACCATCGGTGGAGCCAGAGCCTTGGGCCTCGATACACGCATCGGATCCCTGGAGGTCGGCAAGGCCGCCGATCTCTCGGCGTTTCCGGTTCGGCATGACGAAGCGCAGCCGATGTTTGATCCGGCCGTGACCCTCGTGCATGTACTGGCCGGCGCGGTGCCCGCCGAGTTGGTGGTGGTAGCAGGCCGAGAACGGGTCCGGGCGGGCCACGTCCTCGATACCGACATGGCGCGTCGTGCGCGCCTGGAGCGACTGGGCGAGCGCCTGCGGACCTGGCGCGCCGAGCACGTAACGATTCGGACGTAAATCACGGCGGCACGAGACCCAGTGGCGGTCGGGATGGCTCGCCGTGTATCCTACGGGTGGCACACCTTCATTCCACGCCGCAGCTGACGGAGGAGATGGCATGATCGCCGGATGTCTCGCGCTGAATGCGTCGTATGAGCCGTTGACGATGGTGCCCCTCAGACGGGCGCTGCGTCTGGTCATCGATGGCAAGGCGGAGATCGTTGAGGCCGAACACGAGCGCCCGGTGCGCTCCGAACGTTCGGCCTTCCCGCGTCCGGCCGTCATTCGTCTGACCCGCTTCGTGCATGTGCCCCGGCGGTTTCGTCGACAGGTGACCAACACCTTCCTGTTCGCGCGCGACGACTACCGGTGCCAGTTCTGCGGCCGCACCGCGGGTGAGCTGAAGCCCCGCGAGTCGCTCACGCGCGACCACTTGATTCCGATGTCGCGCGGCGGGTCGAACGAATGGACGAACGTCGTGACGGCCTGCAGCAGCTGCAACACCCGCAAGGCGAATCGACTGCCCGACGAAATCGGCATGTTCCCGCTGCACGCGCCCGCCGAACCGCATTTTGTCCATCTCAGCTGGGCCGTTCGACGACTCACGCCGATTCAGGCGCGGTACATTCGCATGTTCTACGGCGAAGCCACGCTGCGCCAGCTCGAGGAGCTGGAACGGGTGAGTCGCCCGCGCACCGGAACCGCCTGACGACGCACGCCGCGCGCAGCCCCGCCGCCGCGCGCATGGTCAGGGAAAACGAATGACCGGCGAGCGTGCTTCCAGATGTCGCACCTCGCCGCCCAACAGCCGGGTGACCAGTGTGCGCAGTCCGCGGGTCAGGGCCGTTCCCGGATTTCGCCGCCCCTGCACGGCCGGTCTGGCTTCACCCGCCAGCCATCGCTGCATTTCGGTCAGATCACTGATCTCGAGGGTCTGCACGTCGACCTGCACCGCCACATAACCACGTCGCCCCGACGCCGGCGCGGACAACGCCGGCGTGAAGGGCAACTCGCTGGCGGCGCGGGCGTCGGCAAACCGCGAGTAGCTGCCGAGTGAGGCGATCCCCTCACGCGTGCGTCGCACGACCTCGTAGGTCCGATCAATGAGATCGTACCGGACGATGACGTCCCACTCCACGCGATCGATCACCTCGTCGAACCAGCGTCCTTCGGTCCAGACTTCGGCGCGAAACTGCAGTCGCGTCGGAAAGCCATTGCGCAGCAGCTCGTCGAACGGCTTGTCGGTGAGCACGTCGCGGACCGCGACCGCCGTGGCCGTCGCGGCCGTCGGCGCTCGCAAGTCGATCCGGGGCGGACCCTGGGCCGGCAATGGGTTCGCGAAAACTGCGAACCACACCACCAGCAGCCACGCCCGCACGTCGAGCAGGATCCGGCGCATGCTCAGAAACGTCGGCCCAGTCGCACGTAAACGTTCGCCGGCAGTTCACCCTGCGAGACGGATTTCGCGACGTAGACACCAAACGAGCCGAAGTCGAATCCGCCGCCGAGATCCGTGTGCCAGCTATTGAGCGGCGGGATGCCACTGGCACGCAGTGGCCCGGCGCCGTCGCTGGCCAACCAGCCGCGTCCTGAATTCGCGAACAACACCCACGCGCCGTCGGCGTGAAAGCGGCCGGCCATCCAGCGGCGGTCACCGAAGCCTTCGTCGTCGCCGAAGAGGTTGAAGCGGAAATCCCCCTTCCACTCGGCTTGCAGCAGCAGCATCCGCTCGCACTGGGCGGGTCGCCCCAGCGCCGCATATGTGGCACGGTCACCCGTGGCACAGGTTCCGACGTCGACGTCCCCGACCATCTGGCGGAAATCAAACCCCGGCAGCGCGTCGAGGCCGCTGACCGCGAAGCGCCGCTGCATCGGCAGTGGATCACCGCTCAGCCATCCGCCCGCGACGACCCGCATATTCAGCTGTGCTCCGGGGGCCAGCCGATTGTACCGGCGCAGGTCCACGAGCGCACGGCTGTACGTGACGTCACCGGGTGTCTGCGTGCGCACATCCGTGGTGGCCGGCGCAATGACGTCGAGGGTGCCCGACCCGCGCTCCACCTCACCGTGCAGCAGCCACCCCGAGCGTGGATCATCGGTGCGATTGCGCGTGTCGAGCCGACCGCTCACGGTCAACAGTCGCATCACCCCTTCATCGGTGCGCGGGTTGACGCGCCATCCGACATTCTGGTTGAACAACGACGGGACGCCGCGCGCGCGCCGCGTCGTCCAGCGCTCCTCGCCGAACGTGGCCCGCAACTCCGAACGCCCCGGTCCGAACACGCCGACGTATCCCTGACCACCATGGCGCTGCCAGTAGTCGCGATAGTCACGCGTGAACACGAAGCTGGCCAACCCGACCTCGGTGTTGGTGAGTTGCCACTGCTCGATCGCATCAACCTCGTCGAAGATCCGTCCACCGATGAAGGCGCCGGCGCGACGCCCCTGACGCAGTTCCAGCCGCAGACGGTGTCCGAGATTCTCTTCGGTCCAGTCGATCGTGCTCCCCGTGCGGAAGATCCCGAAGAGCTCCGCTTCGACGCGGGTATCCCCGTTGCGTACGCGGATGCGGGGACCGAGGTAGATCGGCAACCCTTCGACACGATTGTACGTGTGGGCCGTCGTCAGGAAGAGCTGACTCTGTGAGCCGTTCGGGTCGTCGCGCTGCCACCTCGCCCAGCGCGTGAACAGCTCGCGGTCGGCATCGGCGATGAGGGTATCGGCGTCTTCGCGATAGCGCAGACGGGCGCTCCACACCCGGATGTCACCGCCGACCGACGCGCGCTCGGGTGACTCGAACGTTCCGCCGATGACGGTCAAGGCACCGTCGATTCGACCCCCCGCGGCGAGGATCGCGTCGCCGTTGAGGACCAGCAGTTGGCCGGTGATGACACCGGCGATTCGCGCGTTCCCCTCGAGGACGGCCACGTCGCTGCGAATGGTGTCCGCGGCGGACATGGTGAAGTTGCCGCGGACGCGGCGGGTGGACGCCGCGTTGAAGGTCGACGTCGCTTCGCGCGCGACGTCTCGCGGGACACTGCCCACGCGACGATCGGCGGGATTCTGCGCGCGCAGCGGGCGGTCGAACGCCGTCAACTGCAGGATCACCGCAAGGAACGCGCACCAGCCGTGTCGCAGTGCGCGGGGGCAACGGAAAGGTCGGCTCATCAAAATCTCCCAGCGAGGGATGGTAGGATGACGGCCTCCGATGGCAGGGACCGTACCGCACCGCTCGCCGCATGAATCGTCGGGCAGGGATTCGGAAGGCAAGTGTGTCTCACGTCACGAGTTGGCTCGTCGGCATTAGATACGCGCGGGCCGACGTGCCGCCGTACGACCTGGTGCGCGCTGTCCCCTCGAAGATACGCTGCCTGTGTCGCGACGTGTCCTTTTGCCTACACGCCGCGACCGCGTACCCGTCGCCCCGATCAGGAAGCCAGGCCGAGTCGACGCATCCGGCGATAGAGATTGGGGCGATCGGTCTGCAGCTGGCGGGCGGCCTCGGCAACATTCCCGTCGCTCATGGAGAGCGCCGCGGCGATCAGCCGGCGTTCGTAGGCATCGAGGGCATCGCTGAGCGGCAACATCGGCGCTTCCGGCTCGGCGCGCGGCGCCGCGGCTGGTGCACTGCCGTCACCCGCCGTGACCGGCACAACCTGCTGCACCTCCCGCAATCCGATCTCGGTCCCCGCGTGCAGGATTGCCAATCGCTCGACGATGTTCGCCAGCTCCCGCACGTTTCCGGGCCAGCGGTAGTGTGCAAGCGCGGAGAGGGCCTCGGGCGTCCAGCGGACCAGGGGACGTCCGGTCCGCGTGCGATGCCGGTCGGCGAAGTGCCGAACCAGTGCCGGCAAGTCGCCCGGCCGATCTCGCAATGGTGGTAACGCCATCGGAATGACATTGAGGCGAAAAAACAGGTCTTCGCGAAACGTGCCGTCGGCCACCGCGCGCTCGAGGTCCTTGTTGGTCGCCGCCAGGATCCGCACGTCGATGCGGATCGGCTTGCCGCCGCCGACCCGCTCGATCTCACGGGCCTCGATCGCCCGCAACAGCTTGGCCTGCGCCTCCGCGTGCAGGTCACCGACCTCGTCGAGAAAGAGGGTGCCGGTGTGCGCCAGCTCGAACCGGCCGATGCGACGTTCCGTCGCCCCTGTGAAGGCCCCACGCTCGTGACCGAACATCTCGCTTTCGACCAGGTCCCGCGGAATGGCGGCGCAGTTGACGCGAACGAACGGACGATCCCGCCGCGCGCTCGCGACATGCAGGGCGGCAGCGACCAATTCCTTGCCCGTGCCCGACTCGCCCGTGATCAGCACGCGCGCGTCCGTCGGGCCGACGCGGGCGATCAGCGCGCGCACGTCTCGCAAGACTGGCGAGTCGCCGATCATCTCGCCGGAAATGCCGAGGTCTTCGCGCAGGGCCTGCGCCGCGCGTCGCGCCTGTCGCAGCTCGAAGGCCGAGGCCAGCGCGAGCAGGACGCCTTCGGGCGTCAGCGGCTTCTCGAGGAAGGTGAAGGCCCCGAGCTTCGTGGCGCGCACCGCATCGGTGAGTGCGGCGCGACCACTCATCATGACGACCGGCAGGTCGGGCCGACGTTCACGCAGCTTGGCCAGCAGCGCGAGGCCGTCCAACTCACCGGGCATCATCAGGTCGACGAGCGCCACGTCGGGCTCGATGGCTTCCGCCATGGCGAGTCCGGTGGCCCCGTCGGCGGCATCACGCACGTCGTATCCTTCGGCGCCCAGCAGCGCACCGACCATCCGCCGAATGTTCGGCTCGTCGTCAACGATCAGAACGCTGGGCATGCTCCAGGGGGCGTTGTTCCAGCAGTTTGTTGGTGAAGCGCTGCCCTTCGCTGACGCGTTCGAGTTCGACGGCCACCGTATCGATGTTGCGGTCCATGGCATCGAGGCGTGCCTGAACCTCGGCCGAGAGCTGCGTGGTCACGGCACGGCGTTCGGCGCGACGGAGGAAGAAGCGCAGCAGGGGACCCACGAGGGCCACGATGACCAGGGTTGCACAGACCGCATAGGTGATCTGTACGGCGCCGCGCGGGACGACATCGTGAATCGGGATGATCACTTCCGGTTTGCCGGGCTGCTGGACATGGATCCCGTTGCCGTCGACGCGCAGCTCGATGTCCGGGCCGTTGTCCGAGGGAAAGACGATGGTGCCCTCGCGTGCCGGTTGCCCCGCCCGCGCGTCATCGGCGCTCTGCGCGGCGTTCTGGGCGCGCTCGACCGCGTCGCGCGCATTCTGCGCGGCGTCCTGGGCGGCGCGTTGCGCGTCTTCGATGGCGCGCTGGATCTCCGCCTGCTGTTGACTGCTGGGCTGCTCACGAAGGGTCATTCGGACCATCATGCGTTCTCCGGACGGTTGATCGGCAAGCGCAGGCGCATTTCGGTGCCTTCGCCAAGCGTGCTCGTGGCGTCGATTTCACCGCGATGTGCGGTGATGGTCTGGCGGGCGATGGCCAGACCAAGCCCGGTGCCGCCCGCTTTCGTCGTGACGTACGGATCGAAGATGCGCGCCAGCACGCTCGAGGGGATTCCGTGGCCACTATCGCGCACGACAATGAGCACCGTTGGGGTCGTGCCGTGCCACTCCGGCGCCACGCGCACGGTGAGGTTGCCCCCGTTGGCGCAGGCGTCTACGGCGTTGATCAGCACATTGGTGATGGCGCGCGCCAGCGGTTCGTAGAAGCCCGTGATGAGCGGGGTCGCGGGGTCGATCTCGAGGGAGACCGGCAGATGGTCGGGGACAGTACTGCGGACGACTTTCGTGACGAGTTCGGCGACGTCGATTTCGGCGGCGGGCCCGTCCGGCAGTCGACCGAACTGCGCAAAGCTGCGCGCCATCGTTTCGAGGCGCGCCGATTCTTCGGCCAGCACTTCGACGGTGTCGCGCAACTCGTCGGGCGCGCTGCGTCGGAGGCGATCGACGGCAAAGCGAATGGGTGTGAGCGGGTTCTTGAGCTCATGGGCAAAGCGCCGGGCGGATTCGCGAAACGCCTCCGCGCGCTCCGCCTCGAGTGCGCGGCGACGTCCGGCGTCGAGTTCACGGGCCATGGTTCGCATGCTGGTCCTCATCACCTCGAATTCGGGGGCACCACGGCGTTCCGTCATATCCGGGATGGGCTGACCGGCACGGATGAGCCGAGTCCACCCCACCAGTTCATCGAGCGGTCGGCTGAGCTGGCGGCTGAGGTGCCCGGCGACGCGCGAGGCGCCGACGGCCACCACCACCACGACCACGAGCGCACCGATCACGATCAGCCGCACGGTGCGGCCGGCGACGAAATCGAACCGCTTGGCCAGCTCTACCGACTGCCGCAACTCCGCTTCGTGTGCATCGAGTGCCGCCCGTTGTGCGGGCGTCGTGCTTGCCGTACGTGCTGCCGCCAACGCCGCTTCCCCACTGCGTGCGATCCGTTCCCACGCCGAGCCTGCCGACATGAGCGACAGCGCGCGACTGGCGGTGCCCGTCCAGAGCAGCGTCACCGCGATGGTGGGGATGAGGGCAAACAACAGCAACGTGGCGAACAACCGCGACCGGAATGGGGCCGGCGATCGCGTGGGAACGGCCGACGACGTGGGCTCCCTACGCAGCCCGATCGCCGCCGGTTTCTCGGCGGGCGATTGTGCATCCGAGGGCGGGACTGGCTTCCGCATCTCCTTCATACTGGATAATTTACGTAGTTTTTCCGAAGTGTTTGAGAAAGCAGCGAAGTTCGGTATCGTCGATCCTGGAGCGGCATGGCAACGTCGTGGTCCCTCGCCCCACTCATCGAGCAGCGCGCCCGGCAGCATCCGGAGCGGCCGCTCGCCGTGGTCGGTGAGCGGACATGGAGTTATGGACACGTCGACACGCAGGCGTCCGCGTTTGCCGCGGCACTTACCGAACTCGGATTGGGCGCCGGCGATCGCATCGCCGTCAACTTGCCCAACGGCGTCGAGTGGATCATCGCATTGCTGGCCGCCGCCAAACTTGGCGCCGTCGTGGTGCCGGTCAGTCCGCAGCTCAGCAGCCATGATCTGCGATACCAGCTGCGACACGCGGAAGCCAGCGCGGTGGTGACGATCGAGCGCTGGGGCGGGGTGGACTACCTGCAGCGCTTCGAAGACCTGCTGGGTGACCTGCCGGACCTGCAGTACGTCGTCACGGTCGGCGATGAAGACCTGTGGTACGATGACCGCATCTTCCAGTTCGAGGATCTGGTCTCGAGTGGGGCGGGACGCGCCCTGTCGGCGGCGGTGCGTCACGATGATTCGCAGGACCTCGCGGTGGTCTACACCTCGGGGACGATGGGCAAACCGAAGGGCGTGCAGCTTTCGCACCACGCGGTGGTCGAGAATGCCGTGCGCACGGCCGAGATCCTCGAACTGGCGCCCGACGATCGGGTGCTGGCGGCGGTGCCGTTTTTCGCGATCTTCGGGCTCAGCATGATGGTCGGTACGATGGCCAGCGGTGCCACGCTGGTGCTGCAGCCGGCGTTCGAGGCGGCGACGGTGTTGGGGCTCATCACGAGCCGTCAGGTCTCCGTGCTGCACGGCGTGCCGACCCAGTTTCACCTGCTCATGCGTGAGGAGGCGTTCGACCCGTCGCGGCTGCGTTCACTGCGCACGGGCATCATTGCCGGCAGTTCGGTGTCCGAAGAGCTGGTGCGTCGCGTCCGTCGCTGGTGCGACGTCCTCGTGGCGTATGGGCTCACGGAAACCGGCCCGACGGTGACACTGACCCGTTTTGCCGATAGCGACGATCGTCGCCTGGGCAGTGTCGGGCGCGCCCTTCCGGGCGTGGAGGTCATGGCCGTGGACATCATGACGGGGGCATTGCATGGCCCCGAAGCGGTCGGCGAGCTCGCCGTTCGTGGCACGAATCTCATGCGCGGGTACCTGCGCATGCCGGCGGAGACGGCCAAGGTCCACACGCCGGAAGGGTTTTTCCTCACCGGTGATCTCGGCATCATCGACGAGGATGGGTACGTGAAGATTCTGGGGCGGCGGCAGGAAACGATTGCACGCGGGGGCATCCAGCTCTATCCGCGCGAGCTCGAAGATCGTTTGCGCGCGCACCCTGCTGTAGACGATGTCTGCGTGATCGGTGTTCCCCACGATGTCCTGGGCGAACAGATCTGCGCGTGCATCGTGCCTGTCGAGGGCGCCGTCATCACCGGCAGCGAAATCAAGCGATTCGCGCAGGAGACGATGGCGGCATACAAGGTTCCCGATCTCGTGCGGTTCTTCGATGTGTTTCCCATGACGGGAAGCGGCAAGGTCCGTCGACGAGAGCTCTCGCGCGCCATCGCGCTCGATCACACTGTTTCGCATTCAGGTTAGGACATGAGTCGACACCTCCCACGGTCAGGCACGCCTGCACCGTCCCGCACCATCGCCCCATTCCATCGCGGTCCGCAGGCCGTCTCCCCCGTCACCTCGTCCAACGCCGTCCCGCCGGCGCACGCGCCGAACGCGGCGATGCTCATCGACTTCGACAACGTGACGATGGGTATTC
>CAZMGX010000071.1:0-17070 GCA_964565915.1 uncultured Gemmatimonas sp. | reverse complement strand
CGCGGGTTCCGGGCGTCACCCGATGTGACGATGCGCATCTATGTGCCGTCGGGTCGCATCCGCTTGTCGGTGTGGGATCGCGACTCGATTCACGTGCGGGGGTTCACATCAGCCGCGTCCCAGATGTTCGGCGGTGGCACCCGTACCCACGTCAAGTTCGGCGTCGAGCCACGCGTGAGTGGCGACTCGACACTGGCGAATGCCGACTGGGAAGTGTCGGTGCCTGCTGCGTCGCGCGTGTGGATCAAGATGATTGATGGTATCGTCGCGGCGAACGGCACGCAGGGTGAGCTCGAGGTCTACACCGTGCGTGGTGGCGTCTCCGTGCGTGACGCTGCTGGAACCACGACGGTCGAATCGATTGATGCGCCGGTCACCATCCTCCGATCCCGCGGGGATGTGCGCGTGCGCGGTAGCCGCGGCGCCGTCACGCTGGAGAACGTGGAAGGAACGCTGTCCGTGGCGACCGTCAGCGGTCCGGTGTTCATGACATCGGTCACGTCGGATGGACGGGTGGAGACGATCGGCGGCGAGATCAGTGTCACCGCGGGCTCGCTGCGCGGCGCCACGATGGAGCTGCAATCGCACGCCGGGGCCATCACGCTGACGCTCGACGCACAGCGTTCGCCGTTGCTCGATCTCTCATCGCGTGCGGGTCCTGTGCTCGGTGACAAGGTTGTTGGTTCCGCGAAGAACGGACAGTTGGTGGCGCGCTCGTTCAAGGGACGGATCACGGTCCATGCGCGCGTTGTCACGCCGTAGCCTCTCGCACTAAACGAAGCCTGTTCGATCGGCATCAGAGTGGCATGCGGAGGTGCTGGTGAACAACCCGCCCCTCATCGTTCCACCACCAACCGGAGTCGAACCATGCACATCGCGTCACTCCTCAGCGCCGCCGTCCTGTTGTCCGCCACCTCGATCTTCGGGCCGCCGCACATCACCGTGCGCCCCATCACGTCGACCACGGCGGGTGTGACGTTCGAACTGGACGTCGAACATCACACCACACCGGAGGATCTGACCGTCGCTGGCCGTGCCGAAGGCGTACGTGATGGTCGACGCGTGAGTGTCCCGCTGACCATCACCCGCAAGAGCGTCGGGCATTTTGCCGTGGCGCGTCAGTGGGATGCCGGCGTACCGTGGGTGCTCGTCTTCTCGGCTGAGCAGGGCCCCAACGGTTCGCACGGTGTGGTGGAAGGAATCGTGTTGCTCGAAGCCAATGGCACCGTGAAGAGCATCGAGTACACGAAGCCCGGCTTCCACGAAAGCACCAGGAAGCCTCTGCGCCTGACGTCGGCCAAGATCGATGCGGCGCTCAAGTCGCTCGGCGCGATTACGTCGGCAACACGATGACGTGCGGTGAGGCGAGGCGGCCGACGAGCTGCCTCGCCTCACGAACCACTACAGCGAATAGTGCACCGTGACGCCCGGTGGAAATGGTTTCCCCACCGCACTCGTGATACCGCGCCCGGACACCCGCAACTCACGCAGGCGGGGAAGTACCGCGAGTGAGGCGATGCCGGCGTCCGTCAGCTGGGCACAACTATCGAAGGTAATTTCCTCGAGTGATGACATCGTGGCCAGGAGCGCCGGCGTGCGGTCCGTGACCTGCGTGTAGCTCGCAAAATACCGGCGCAGCTGCGGCAGCCCCACGATGTGTTCAGTCGCGGCATCAGTTGTATCCCGGCAGTACATCAACTGTAATGACGTCAGTCGCTCGCACTGTCCGATGTGCCTGTAGCCCGCGTCTGGAATGTCCATCGGCATCAAGTGCTCCAGGGCCGGGAACGATGGCAGCGCCGCAATGCCACGATCGGCTACGTTGCGGCAACTCACGGCCATGTTTCGCAACCGCGGCATACGCGACAGCGCCAGGAATCCCTCGGTTTCCAGCCCGTAGCATCGTCGGCCCCAGATACGCTCGATGGATTGGGATGCGCCGAGTGCCTGCCATCCGCGATCCGATGCCGGCGTGTCCTGAATGCCGAGGAAGCGAAGGTGGGGTAAGCGGGCGATGAACGGCATCGCATCGTCCTTGGCATCGAAGGCCAAGGACGCGAGATGGGCGAGCGTCAGCAACGGCGCGATGGCCTGACCCGTCAATGGCAGGGCGCTATCGTCGATATCGAGCGCATACAGGCCGTCCAACCCGGCGAGCGACGCTATGCCGCGATCGGTGAGGGCGCCACGCAGAAACAGCCGGTTGGGTTCCGCGCCGTCTCCGGTGTACGTGTCAGGACCGTCCTGCCACGCCTTGAAGATCGGGAGATCGTGGAGCGCCGGCAGGCCACGATCTGTGGTAGCGGCACCGCTCGAGAAGTGTCGCAGATATGCCTTTCCGGCGAGTGCGCGGATGGCACCATCGCCACAATGTGAGCCGGCGAGGTCCAGGTGCTCCATGTGCGCCAGTGGTGCAACGTGCGAGGCACCCTCGTCGGTGATGCGTGTCCACGCCAGCGAGAGACGGCGCAGCGACGTCAGCTCGCGCAGCACGGGCATTCCGCGGTCCGTGATCGATGTGCCGCTGAGGTCGAGATGCTGCAGCGATGGCAGACGCGCGAGCCATCGGAGTCCCTCGTCTGTCACTCCCTGCGAGCCGCCGAGTCGCAGGGTCGTCAGATGTGGCATCTCTGCGAGCTGTTTCAGCAAGGCATCGGTCATCTGCCCGTGGGCATCGAGGCCGACGATCTCCGGCTCGCGCAACTCGCTCAGCGCATCGTCCCAGTCGCGCGTGCGCGCGATCGGCGCATGAGCCTCCGTCTGACCAGCCGCGAATAATCCGATCGGCTTCATGGCGAGCACGGCGGGGCGCAACGAAGTGTTCACCGCGCGTGTAAGGGCTGCCCAGTCCTCAAAGCCCTTTTCCCGCGCGACCAGCCAGCGCGCATCGTCGACGGTGATCTCGATATCGTCGGCGGCCTGCTTGCCCAGGTCGACCTGCACGTACGTGCGCATGCCACGCCACGGTCGACGATGCCAGGTCAGGCGGTAGTGTCGCTCCATCGCCTCTGGCGTTCCCGTGCGGTAGGCGTCCAGCAGTGCGTCGACGCACTCGTCATAGAACGCCAACACTTCGGTGGCGGCAGCTCCGGCTTCCAGGCGATGCGCCTTGAGCTCCGCCCAACCGCGATAGCCGCACTCGATGGCGAGTGCATGCTGGACGTCACGCAGCGTCGACTGGGGCGGTGCGTCTGGTGTCGCGTGCCGCAGTCGCTCGCGGGCTGCGGCATCCTGCGCGTCGAGCGCCGCGAGCCACCGTTTTGCCTCTTTCTTGAGGCTTTCGAGACTGCGCGCGGAACGTGTGTCGTGCATGGGACCTCCTCCCGTACTCGCCTGAAGTCCGCTGAACACAGGCAGGAAGAAGGTTCGGACGAAGACGAACCTCGAAAGGGTGGGAAGGTTCCCTTGCCGCGGACAGGAGGCGCCCCGATGCGCACTGTCTTTAGGGTGCGCCCATGTGCGGGGGGCGTCAAGCCCAGTTCGCTTGCCGGTTCGCGCAACCGCCCCGAGTTTCCGTTGGTTCTCTCCTCCAGCGCCCCAGAACGTCAGTGGACGCTGTCCCCTCCTCCGCAGGTTTGTCATGCGAATCCTTCGCGACGTTGCGATCGTTCCGGCAGTGCTTGTCATCGCCGTGCTCCTGGCCGCGTGCAATGACGCGCCATCGTCGGCGCGTTCAGAAGCCGCCAGCCCCACATTGCCCAGGTTGGCGATCGCGCCCGGCGACGATCCGGTAATCGCGGCCGCCGGCGACTTGGTCTGCGGGACGGGCACATCGTCCGGGGCGCTCTGCAAGCACGCCGACGTCGCCGCGCGTATCGCCTCGATCAACCCGACGGCACTGCTCCTGCTGGGCGACATCCAGTACGAGAACGCGACGCTGTCGGACTTCAACACGTACTACAATCCGACGTTCGGTGCGTTTCGCAGCATCACCTGGCCAGCGGCGGGAAACCACGAGTACAACACGGCCGGCGCCAAGGGATACTACGACTACTTCAACGGGGTCGGCGTGCAGACGGGGCGTGCGGGTGATCGGACGAAGGGCTACTACAGCTTCAACGTCGGCAGTTGGCACCTGATCGCGCTCAACAGCAACTGCAGTGCAATCGGCGGCTGCGGTGCAGGTTCGGCACAGGAGCAATGGTTGCGGGCCGATCTGGCCTCCAACGGGTCGGTCTGCACGCTGGCATACTGGCACCACCCACGCTTCAGCTCTGGCGGCCACGGCAACAACAGTTCCATGCAGCCGCTCTGGCAGGCCCTGTACGACTACGGTGCTGACCTCGTCCTGGCCGGGCACGATCACGACTACGAGCGCTTTGCGCCGCAGACGGCGACCGGTGTGCTCGACAATACCCGCGGCATCCGCTCGTTTGTGGTCGGGACCGGCGGCAAGGAACTGAACGGGTTCTCGACCACGCGTGCCAACAGCCAGGTGCGCAGCAGTTCGTCGCTGGGTGTTCTGGCGCTCACGTTGCGACCCACCAGCTACGACTGGCAGTTCGCGCCGATCGCCGGGCACACGCTGGCCGACGCCGGCACGGCGTCGTGTTCGGCGCCACTGCCCCCGCCGCCAGCGCAAACAACGCTTACCATTCCCGCCAGCGCAGACGCGTACACGATGCAGGGGTCGTCCAACACCAACTACGGTACGCGTACGACACTGCTGGTGGATGGTTCGCCGGTCGCGCGTACCTACTTCAAGTTCGCCGTCACCGGCATCGGCGCGAAGACGATCGTCAGCGCGAAGTTGCGCGTCTACGCGGTCGACCCGTCGGATGCCGGCGGACGATTGCATCGGGTCACCAACACCAGTTGGAGTGAGTCCACCATCAGGTGGTCCAACCAGCCGTCGTATACGTCCACGACCATTGGATCGATCGGCAGTGTCGTGTCCGGCTCGTGGTACGAAATCGACGTGAAGAGCCAGATCACCGCCGACGGCACGGTGAGCTTCGCGCTCGAGTCCACGTCCACCAATGGCGCAGACTATGCGTCGCGCGAGGGCGGCGCGACCAATGCCCCACGATTGGTCATCGTGGTGCAATAGTCCACAGTCGTCTCGAGACGGTAACGGCGCCCTCGTCGAGCCTCACGCTCGACGAGGGCGTTTCTGCGGCGTGCCGCGCCACGGCACGGGCTGCAGGAACTCGCGGAGCACAGCCACGAACGCGCTCGTGCGCGCCGATCGACCACGACGGGCACCGACGAACGCGACCACATCGGCGGACGGTAGACTCCAGCCTTCGAGTAAGCGCACCAGCCGGCCGGTGGCGATGTCGTGGTGGACACTCCACTCCGATCGCACGATGATCCCGGCGCCGGCCAGCGCCCACTCTCGTACGACATCGCCATCGTTGCTGGACAGTACCGGCGAGACGCGCACTTGTCGCGTGTCACGGGTTTCACGCGAGAACCGCCACATCGTCACGTCCTCCTCATTCTCGCGCAGGGCGATGCAGGGGAGCCCGCGCAGATCCTCAGGTTTTCCGGGTGCACCATAGCGACGGATGAACGCCGGGGACGCACACAACAGTCGTCCATTCGGAGCGAGCAACTCGGCGCGTAGTGAATGTGTTGGCTCTTCGCCGATATGAATGGCAACATCCCAACTGGACTCAGGCACCCGCGCCAGGCGATCGGACAGCATCAGCTCGACGGTGACCTCGGGATGCGTCGTGATGAATCGGGCCGCGACCGGTGCGACGAACTGTCGGCCGAACCCGAACGGCGCCAGCACGCGCAAGTGGCCGGCGACGACCCCGCGTCGCGTGGCCAGCTGCTCCTCCAAGGCCGCGAGCGCGTCGCCGATGTCCTGTCCACGGGCGGCGAGCAGTTCACCTTCGGCCGTGAGCGTGGGCGTTCGGCCCCTGCGCTCGAGAAGTCGCACCCCGAGCCGTCGCTCCAGGTCTTGCAGTCGTTGTGTCACGGCCGACGGGGTCACATTCAGCGCTCGCGCCGCGGCCGCAAGCGAGGGCGTGCGAGCGACCGTCGCGAAGAACTCCAGATCCGCGGTGGTGAGCATGTGGGGATGGGGAAGACGTTAAGGTGCAGCTTAATTGAAAGATTACCGATACCGGTCCGAAACTTCACGCCCGAGCGGCCGTCCTGTCGACCATGCTCACGCTGCGTGGCGTCTCGAAGACCTATCCGAATGGCGTTGCCGCCCTGCGTGACGTCTCGCTCACCATCGGTCCCGGCCTCTTCGGTCTGTTGGGCCCCAACGGGGCCGGGAAGTCGACGCTCATGCGTACGCTGGCGACCCTGCAATCGCCGGACGCTGGCGTGATCACCTTCGACGGCCTCGACATTTTCGCCGACGTCACCGCACACCGTCGGTACCTGGGATATCTGCCGCAGGACTTCGGCGTGTATCCGGGGCTGTCGGCACGCGTGCTGCTGGATCACCTCGCCGTCCTCAAGGGTCTCACCGAGAAAGACCAGCGACGCGCGCAGGTTGAGCAGTTGCTGCAGCAAGTCAATCTGTGGGAGCATCGCGACCGTGCCGTCAGCGGCTTCTCAGGCGGCATGCGCCAACGATTCGGGATCGCGCAAGCGCTGCTGGGTGCTCCGCGGTTGCTGATCGTCGACGAGCCCACGGCGGGACTCGACCCGGCCGAACGGAGCCGGTTCTACAACCTCCTGGCCGACGTGGGCCAGCAGGTCGTAGTCATCCTGTCCACACATATCGTGGAGGACGTGCGCCAACTGTGCACGCGGATGGCGATCATCGCCGCCGGCGCCGTGGTGTGTGAAGGTGCGCCCGATGATCTGGTCCGCGCGCTCGACGGACGCGTCTGGGCGCGCACGATCGATCGCCATCATCCGCCGCGACTGGACAGCGCGAGGTCATTGTCGTCCACGCTGCATGGCGGCACGACCCGTGTTCGCCTGCTCGCGGAGTCGGCGCCCGACGCGGACTGCGTTTCGACCGCCCCGACGCTTGAGGATGTGTACTTCGACGCGATCGGTGCCGTGCCGTGAAGGCGGCCAACACGACCATGACGCTGGACGTACCGGCGATGCTGGCTGCGATCATCCACTTCGAGTTTCGATTCCAGACGCGTCGACTGCCGTATGTCCTCGCGGTGCTGCTGATGGCGTTCGTGCCACTCGCCACCGTGGTCACCGGGTTCGGCCCGGCGGCGTCGGCCATCAACGCGTCGTACATCGTCACGGAAACGGTGGGCATCGTGACCCTGGTCAGCGTGTTCGCGTTGCCCATGCTATGTGTCAGCGCCGCCGTGCGCGACGACGAGTATCGCATGCGCGAGCTGGTCAGCGCGCGCCCGGTGCCGCGCGGCCTGCTGCTGGGCGGTCGCTTTGTCGGTGTGCTGGGCGCCGCGCTGGTCGCGATGACGATTTCGCTGCTGGTGCAGGCGACGGCACCGTACGTATTCAATACGCCGGCCGAACGGCTCGTACCATTCCGCATGGAGCCATACATATCAGCGTTCCTGCTGCTGACGGTTCCGAACACGGTGTTCTGCGCAGCACTGCTGTATCTGGTCGCTGCCGCCTCACGCAGCACCCTTGCCACGTTCGTGGCGAGTATTGCGATCTACGCCGGCTATGCGGTCACCGCGATGATGGTCGACTCGCCGCTCATGGCAGGCACACGTCCGGCGACACCGGAGCTGCTGGCACGCACGGCACTGCTCGATCCTTTCGGTCTCTCCGCGTTCTTCGAGCAGACACGCTATTGGACGCCGCTTGAGCGCAACACACGCGCCGTGGTCCTCGAGAGCAATATGCTGTGGAACCGACTGCTCGTGGTCGGTCTCGCCGCACTGTTCCTCCTCCCGATGGCGTGGCTGGACCGGCGACATCTCGCAGCGCGGCCCCGTTGGTTCGGTGCGAGATCGTCGGCCTCGAGCGAGCATCGCGTTCCGGCGCCGCCGATGCCAGCCGCGGACTCGACGACGAGCGTATCCCGTCAGGCTGCGTCCGCTCCCGTCATGCCCCTGGCACTCTCGCCAGCCACATTCCTGGCGACGTTGCGCGCGACCGCGGCGCTCGAGACACGCCTCATCCTGGGCAGTTGGCCACTTCGCGCGGTGCTCGTGCTTTGGATGGCCATGATCGCCATTGAAGCGCAGGGACAGCTGGCCGGCGGGGAATACGGTACCCGCATGCTGGCCAGCAGTGCGGTCCTGGCCGATGCCGTGCCCATCGGCCTGTGGCTCATCGGGACCCTCTGCGCCCTGTATTTCGCCGCCGATGCGGTTGGACGCGAAGCGGTCATCCGGTTCGATGGCATCCGCGATGCTACACCCGCGCCGAACAGCTCGTTTCTGCTCGGTAAACTCGCCGCACTGCTGCTGATTCCCGTGTTGTTGACGACCGTCGGCTACGGCACGGTGATGCTCGTCCATGTGGTTGCCGGTGGACTGCCGATCGAGCCACGCGTCTACGGGGCCCACGCGCTTACCTCCCTCCTGCCGCTTTTCATCACGACGATAGTTGCGGTCTCGTTGCAGGTCTTGACAGGCAACAGGTGGCTGGGCCTGCTACTGGGACTCGTAGCGGCGTTTATCGCCGAGGATGGAGAAGATGTCGGCCTCGAACACCTGCTGCTGCGCTTCGGTGCCACGCCGACACTGCGGTGGTCGGATCTCGACGGCTTCGGCAGCGCGTGGCCGTCGTGGGTCGCGTTCAACGTGACGTGGGCGCTGGGTGCATTGACACTGATCGCCGTCGCGTCCGCACTCTGGCCGCGCGGCTTGACGCTCCCGATGGCCGCTCGCTGGCGCGCCGCCGCACGAACACTGTGGAACGGGCGCTCACGCATGGCTCGCCTGGGTCTGCTGGCGACCGGCGGTGCCTTCCTGACGGCGTACGGATTCATGACGTGGAAGACGGTCTCGGTCGCGCAGTGGGAAAGCCGCGAGGACGGTCTCCACTGGCGCGCCGACTACGAACGCACCTATCGACGATTGCAGCACGTCGCGCAGCCACAGATCGTCGACGTACAGTTGGATGTGGCGCTGACACCCGAGGTCCGTCGCGCCACCGTGCGTGGGACGCTGACAATGGACAATCGGACGACGCACGCAATCGACACGCTCTGGATCATGTTTCCGCGGGGCAGCGGCGAAAGCCGGGTGACGTCGAACGATGTGCGTGTTGCCAAGGATACACTCGGCGTGATCACGCTCGTACTGCCCACGACGCTCGCCCCCGACGCTCGCCGCACACTCGAATATGAATTGACGCTCGACCGCGGAACCATCCGGGCCGACGGCTTCGAAGAAGATGTAGCGGAGAACGGTACGTTCATCCGGTCGAGTGATCTGGTGCCGTCGCTCGGCTATCAGGGGCGTTATGAGATCGCGGATCCGGCTGAGCGCGATCGACGCGGGTTGGGCGTGGCGTCTCCGATGCTCGCGCCGTTGCACGAGGCCGACGCAATGATCGCCGCCACGCGCACGCAGGGGCATTCGCCCTCGTGGTTCACGGTGCGCACGACCATCAGCACCAGCGCCGACCAGACGGCACATGGCCCGGGTGACCTCGTGCGGCAGTGGGTGGCGGATGGTCGGCGGCACTTCGAATATCGGATGGATCGGCCGTCGACGCCGATGTTTGCCATCACCTCGGGTCGCTACGCCGTCGAACGGCAGCGATTGAACGGTGTCGACATCGAGTTGTGGTATCATGCGGCCCATGGCGTGCACGCGACGCGCATCGTGCAGATTGCCGCGCGGTCGCTCGAGACCCTGCAGCAACATTTCGGTCGCTATCCGCTGCATACCCTGAGGCTCATTGAAGTGCCGGCGAGATGGGGGTTCGGGGCCTATGCACAAACCGGGTCGATCTATCTGACGGAATCGCGCGGCATGTTGTCCGATGCGCGCGAGGGCGACGTGGACCTGCTGGTGCGTCGCATCGGGCACGAGGTTGCCCACGAGTGGTGGGGACACGCCGTGGATCCGCCGTGGATTGAAGGGCGACTCAGCATCGTGGAATCACTCGCGAAGTACTCGGAGCAGCTGCTGCTGGATGATGCGCAGGGATCCACGATCCTGGCGGACATGATGTCGTTCGATCATGACCGCTATCTGAGTGGTCGCGCGAACGTCACCGGCCTCGAACCGACGCTGTTGACGAACGCCGATGACGCACATTTGTACTATGGGAAGGGAGCGCTGGCCTTCCACGCCTTTCGCGAGACTCTGGGAGACTCGATCATCCTTCGCGCGCTGCGTACGCTGCTCCGCGAAGACAGCGGCCCACGCGGCGCCGCCACCGCGGCTCGGTTGTATGCCCTTCTGCTGGACGCGGCGCCCAACGACGCGGCGCGTGCCGTCGTAGCCGAGTGGTTCACGGATCGGGTCATCTATGATCTGGTGGCGGACACGGGGGCGGTGCGGCGAGAGGGATCAGGTTCGCAGGTCACGGCGCAGTTTCGAGTACAGCGGGTGCGAACGGACAGTACGGGCGAACATGTGGAACCGTTGGACGGCATGGTCGTGACGGTGGGCGTGTACGGCGGCGAGGCTGAGCGGCCGACGCTGCTGGCGCGTGTGCGTTCGCGTGTGGTTCAAGGCATGGCGCGGGTGGATACCACGCTCACGGGGGCCGTCGCAGACGCCGAGATCGATCCGGAGATCCGTCTGATTGATCGCGACCGGTCCAACAACCGAGTGGTGTTGGTGCCTCGCTAGGCGCGCTGGATGGACAGTGCTCTAGACGGCATATTGAGGCAAATGAGATTTCTTCTTTCGCTGCTGCTCATTCCGCTGGTCTCGGCCTGCCAAAGTCGACACGACCGACTTGAGGCGCCGCCAGCGATGGATGCTGAGCCAGCGCGAACGATCCAGATCCCAGAGAGCATGGCGGGCTCACCGATTGTCGATCTTGATTGGGTTGATACTGGCGCCGTCGCGGTCGTCGCCGATCCCGGTACATCAGTCTATTTGATACCATGGCGCGGAGAAGGCGTACAGGTACTCGGAGGAAAGGGAGAAGGACCAGGCGAGCTTCGGATGGCAACCGCCGTTGCGAGGGTCGGAACGAACTACATTGCCGTCCTGGATGGACACCTCCGCAAGGTGAGTGTCTGGACTCGGTCGGGGGTCTGGAAGAAGGACACTCGACTAGATGCACCGTTCGCGCACGGGATGTGGACTACGGACTCGGGTTTGGTGATTGGGGTGCAATCACGCGCTAGATCGCGGACCGAACTGCTGGTGATCGACACGGCCGAGGCCGAGCCACGTGTGATTCGGCGGATCGAGTATGGTACCGATCCCACCCGCGCGTCATGTCCGTACTGTCCAATCGCAGTTGATGCCGACCTTGGCTATGTCGCAAACGTGTTCGATGACACTCTATACCGCGTGCTTCGGGTTTCCGCGACCGGCGAGGCACTGACGCCAATCGAGCGAGTCGGCGTGGAGTTGCCACTGCGTACGCGTGAAGAGCTGGATTCCATTCAGTCATTTCGCAGTCGATTGGTCGATCAGCGTCGATCAGCTATCGAGAAGCAAGCCCTTCGCGCAGCGTTCGACGGCACGCCCATGTCGCCGAGGAAGTACCGCTTCGTGGCGGGCCCTGTTGTGGATGAGGTGCTCAACGTCTGGGTCTCACGCTCATACACGCGAGGAATGCCAGCCGAAGTCGATGTATTCGACGCAGCTGGCACCTTCCGAGCAACGGTGCGATTCCCTGACGGGACAAGGGTATTCCGTGTTCGCGCCGGCCTGATACTGACATCGCGAAGCACGGAAGCCGGTGAGCACTACATCCAGGAGTTTCGGGTACCTTCGCTGATGTAGTCGCTCATGATCGCCGACCAAAGCTCAACGTAGCCTATGCGCGGCGCCTACCGTGGAGTGTGCGCGAATACCCTATCGTCGGCCGGGTGCCTGTAGCTCGACCGACTCGATCTCCACACGCAGCGCGGCGTCATCGGTCATGCCCGGCGCGCGAGCAAACCCCCACTGCACGCCATCGACGGCGCCGAGGTCGAACGTGGTGACCGACGCACCGACCATCAGGTCATAGGGCAGAAACGTGGGATACGGCCGCGGAATCAACACGAGCGGAATCCGGCGAAGCGTGGCCACCGGAATACTCACGTCCTCCCAGCTGGCCCCGACCTGCACGGTGGTTCCCCACGCACTGCCGTCGGCGAGCGTCAGTGCTACTTCAATCGGTACGGATGCGGCGCTGTGCGCACGGGCCCGAATGCGAAGCACCGCCCCCGGCGTCGCACCATCCGCCGCACCGCGCGCCGCATCGCGTTGAACACGCGACCGTGTGTCGTCGCGCAGCATGGTCCGAAAGGCGACATGTGTTGCCGTTGGCCCAAACCCGTCGGTGCCGGCAAGCCACGCGGTCCGTTCCGACGCCGAGCCGGCCACCCAGTCGGAGCGCACCCGCGCGCCCGGCACGTAGCCGGGATGCACCACACGCGACGCATCTCGGCCCGCATCGAACAACACAATGTTCGCTTCGGTCGGCGTCACGCGAGTGGACCAATGCGTCGCACCGGCGAAGTCCCAACTGCTGACGGCGCCATCGACGCCGCCCGGGTAGGTGATTGCACGACCGCCGGCGAATACCGTGACCATATATTCGAGTGTGCCGGTACGCCCCGTGTCGGCCGTGATGACACCGCCAAAAGCGTACGGCCCAGCGCGCGTCAGCGAGACCGGGCGACGATAGCCCTGCCAGCCCGCATAGCGAACAAACGCGAGGACCGAGTCCGGTGCATCAGCCTGTGCGACGCGTACGGACAGATCAAACGTGCTACCCTCGGCCACACTCACGGGCGGGTCGACCAGCACCATCGTCGGCCCGACACTCGGCACCGGCGCAAAGAACTCTCCGAGCGCGCGATGGCCGATTCGCCGATCGGCGGTGAAGCCCGACGTGGCGACACCTGTGCGCGACAGCAGGTAGACACCGGGCCGCACGGTGAGTGCGCCGGACTGCAGCAGCGGCTGGTGTGTGTTGCCACTGTTCAGTGGAGCCGCCGAGTAGGAGTCACCCAGGTCGGGGAGCGTGAGGCGCATGGGGTGCGCGCGCCAGTAGACACGCGTGACCGTGCGGCGCAGGTTGCCGCGGGAAAACGGATCTTCGACCGGCACGGCATCAGGGTACACCTCGAGTCGCCACAGCCCGTCGGCAAGTCGATCAAGGAAGTACGCGCCGGTGCCGGCGTAGTCGACGACGGGCGATCGGCCCACACCGGCGACGTGGCGGAGCGCCTCCGGTGAGCGCGGTGGCGTCGTGGTGGAGCCCGTGTGCGCGAACATCGTATCGGACACCAACTCGCTCAATCCATCCGTATAGCTCGCTCGGAACTCACCGAAACGCTCGCTCGCGGGATAGATGCCGGCATCGAAACCACGTGGCAGACGCCGAAAGACTTCACCGGCAATGAGAAAGCTGATCGCCTTGGCTGGCGTGTAGACCAAGTTCAGGTAGTGCGTCTGGTATTCGGTATTCGTGTGCGCGATGGCGAGCGGATCGTAGGCGAACTGCGTCGCCCACTGAAATCCCGCGCCGCGAAACGCGCGCGCCATGGCGGGATACATCACCGGCAGGGCGACGTCGGCCCCATCGAATTCGTACACCATGTGGGCCTTGTTGCGGCAGCCCGGGAAGCCCGACCATGGCAACGTGTAACGGTCCACGTTCGGCAAGGGATTGCCGGGCAGCGTCGCACCGCGCACCAGGCCCGTCGGGTACCACTGTGCGCTGACGCCCTGAATGTCGGCGGCACACACTGCCGCGCCATGCGCCGGCGTGAAGTGTTCACTGATGTTGTAGAAGATCGGCTTGCGCAGCCCGTTGGCGCGCATCGCCGCTACCAGTGTGTTGATGTACCGCGTGGTTTGCGGCGGTGTAGAGAGATCGTGCCACGGCTCGTTGAAGATCTCGAACGCAATGAGGTCCGGATCATCACGATAGCTGCGGCCGGTGTACGGATTCACGTGTGCGACAAACTGTCCGACATATCGCACCTGCGCACGCAATGCGACGCTGTCGACCGCCATCTGCGGTTTGCTGTAGGCGTTGGCGAATCCGGGTGACGGCGCATCCGGCTCCGGATAGCCGGGCCCCCACCACGCGATGGGGGTGAGAATGGACTTGATACCGCGTGCCGACAGCTGCGCCAGCAGGTAGTCGAACAGGTCGAGGTGATCATTCTGCAGCAGATTGCCATCGCGGTCGCTGACTTCCTTGTCCCAAACGTGAATGCGGAAGGCGTCAACGCCGAGCCGGGCCAGATGCGCCACGTCCTGGTCGATGGCCTGTTTGCGGTCGACGCCCATCGTGGCGATGGCGCGGAAATCGTACGCGAATGGCGCGGCGTAGTTCACACCAAACAGGGCCACCTCGCGGTTGGTGGCGGTCCAGCGGAGCACCCCGGTGCCGTCAACGCGGACGGGCGGCAGCGGCGCTGGGAGGCTCGCCGCCCGTGTGGGTTGCGCGTGTGCGGGCCGCGCGTGGGCGCATACCGCAGCCGTGGCGATCGCGACGGTCAGGCACGCGAGGCGCGCGCCGCCGGTGATTCCAGCAAGGGGAGACGGGAGCATGACCACAATCTGCATCCGACGCCGCCCCCCGGCACGGCGGCGAACTCGGGGAATTCGCGGTACTCTAGTGTCATGACCACAATCCCTTCACACGCTCGCGGTGGGGTTGCCCGCGAATCCGTCGCGCGGCCGACGCCTGCGACAGGTGTCTCGCTTCACCCTCGTCGTCCGTTCGGGGCCGCACTGTTGGCGCTGGGTTTGTCCCTGACGACGTCACTGTCCCTGACGGCCCAGGCCCCGAGTGGGTGGGCTCGCGCCGGCAAACAGGGTGACTTCGTCGTGCGCAACTTCCGGTTCACGACCGGCGAAGTGCTGCCCGAGCTGCGCCTGCACTACACCACGCTGGGGACACCACGCAAGGATGCGCGTGGCATCGTGCGCAACGCGGTGATGATCCTGCATGGCACCGGCGGGGCGGGGCGGAGCTTCCTCAGCGGCGCGTATGCGGGAGGACTGTTCGGACCGGGCCAACTGCTGGACAGCACGCAGTACTTCATCGTGCTGCCCGATGGCATCGGACACGGTGGGTCCAGCAAGCCCAGCGACGGATTACGCGCGAAGTTCCCGCGCTACACGTACGACGACATGGTCGTTGCGCAGCATCGTCTGCTGACCGAGGGGCTTGGCGTCAACCATCTGCGTCTGATCATGGGCACGTCGATGGGGTGTATGCACGGCTGGGTCTGGGGAGAAACCTATCCGGACTTCATGGACGGTCTCGCGCCGTTTGCCTGCGTGCCGGCCCCGATCGCGGGCCGAAATCGCATGATTCGCACGATGGCGATGGACGCCATCCGGAACGACCCAGCCTGGAACGGCGGCAACTACACCAGCCCGCCGCCCGGACTCCGCACGGCGCAGATGATGCTGTACATCATGGGCAGCGCCCCGCTGCTGCAGCAGCGACAGGCCCCTACGCGCGATGCGGCGGACAGCGTGATCCGCGCGTATCTCGACGCACGTATGCAATCCACCGACGCGAACGACTTCCTGTATCAGTTCGATGCGTCACGCGACTACGATCCGTCCGGCAAACTCGACCGCATCACGGCACCGGCGCTCTACATCAACTCCGCCGACGACCAGGTCAACCCACCGGAACTCAAGCTCGCCGAGATGTACGCGGCGAAGATGCCGAAAACACGGTTCATCCTGATCCCGATCTCGGACCAGACCCGCGGTCACGGCACGCACTCGTTGCCGAGCGTGTGGGGCGGCTACCTGCGGGAATTTCTGACCGGCCTTCCCGAGCGGTAGGCGTCGCGGCGGCAACCTTCCATCGCTGGCGGCTGTCGAACGAGGTCACACCCTTCGACTCTCCCGCCAGCGACGTGATTGCGATGACCGACTTCCGTAGTGCCTTTCGCTCGCTCCGCGCGACGCCGCTGGTGTCGCTGATTGCCGTGTTGTCACTCGCCCTGGGCATCGGGGCGAACACCGCAATCTTCTCCATTGTCGACGCGCTGATTCTGCGGTCACTCCCGGTCGCCCATGCGGAACGGCTGGTCATCCTGCGCGAGGGCGAGTCGCGCACCTCGTGGACCAACCCGATCTGGGAGGCCATCCGGGATCGCCCCGCGCTCTTCGACGGCGCCTTTGCCGCCGGCCGAGCGCGCTTCAACGCGGCGGCCAGTGGGGAGGTCGATCCCGTCGATGGCCTCTTCGCCAGCGGCGCCTATTTCGAGGTGCTCGGCGTACGTCCCGCGCTCGGTCGTTTATTCACCACCGCCGACGACGTTCGTGGCGGTGGACGTGACGGCGCCGTGGCCGTCATCAGTCATGCCTTCTGGCAGAGTCGCTTTGCCGGCGCTTCCGACGTGGTCGGCAAGACGTTGACCCTCAACCGCGTGAATTACACCATCATTGGCGTCACGCCGCGGCCTTTCTTCGGGCACGAGGTTGGCCGGACGATTGATGTCTTCGTCCCGCTGGGCACAGAGCCACTGGTCCGCGGCGCCGAGAGTGCGCTGGATCAGCGGTCGTACTGGTGGATGAGCATCATGGCGCGCCTCAAGCCGGGACAGTCGCCGGAGCAGGCGACGGCGGCGTTTCGGGCGGTGCAGCCACAGGTGCGCGAAGCGACGGTGCCTCAGCAGTATCGGCCACAAGACGCCCTCCGCTACCTGAACGAGCCGCTTTCGCTGATCCCGGCGCGCGCGGGCGTCTCGGGCTTGCGGAGTCAGTACAAGGCGCCACTCCTCGCACTGACTGCGGTCGTCGCGTTCACGCTGCTGATTGCGTGCGGGAACATCGCCAACCTCATGCTCGCGCGCACCACCGCGCGTCGACATGAGTTTGCCGTTCGCACGGCGCTCGGTGCCTCGCGCTGGCGTCTGGCGCGTCAGCTCCTCAGTGAGAACCTGTTGCTGTCGGGGATCGGGGCCGCACTCGGCCTGCTGTTTGCGCTCTGGGGCAGTCAGCTGATCGTTGCACGGATCGCGACCACGACCAATCGCGTGTTTCTCGATGTCGGCATCGATTGGCGCATGCTCGCCTTTACGTCGATCATCGCGATGCT
>CAZMGX010000070.1:0-17091 GCA_964565915.1 uncultured Gemmatimonas sp. | reverse complement strand
GAGACGTGGACCGAGATCACGCGCAACAAGGGGCTGCCCAGCGGTCTGGTCGGCAAGATCGGCGTGGCGCTGACGGCGGCGAATCCGAACCGCGTGTACGCGCTGATCGAGAACGAGAATGGCGGCTTGTTCCGCAGTGAAGACGGCGGAGCGACGTGGGCGCTCATCAACAGCGACCGCAACATCCGTCAGCGCGCGTTCTACTACACCCACATCACCGCCGATCACAAGAACGGCGACGTCGTCTATCTGCAGAACGTGTCGATGTACCGCTCGGCCGACGGCGGGAAGACGCTGCAGAACGTCGGTGGAGGAACGCACGGCGACCATCACGACCTGTGGGTCGATCCGGATGATCCAGCCCACCTGGTGTCTGGCAACGACGGTGGCGGCACGGTGAGCACGAACACCGGTGGCACGTGGACGGATCAGGATTTCCCGACGGAGCAGTTCTATCACGTGATCACGACCAAGCACATCCCGTTCCATGTGTGCGGGTCGCAGCAGGACAATACGACGTTGTGTGTGCCGTCCAACTGGAACGCGCCGGGTGCCGGCGCAGGCCGTGGTGGTGGTGGCGGCGGCCGTGGTGGCCTAGCGCCGGCCGCGCCCGGGGTCTATCGCGATCCGACGGCCGGCGGCATGGCCGTGTCGTATCAGGCGGGCGGCGGCGAGCCTGGGTACATCGCGCCGGATCCCCTCGATCCCGATGTTTTCTACTCCGGCACCAACAACGGACGGTACGTCGACAAGTTCAATCGTCGCACGGGACTCTCGCGCGAAGTGAATCCGTATCCGTGGTTCTACTCCGGCGAACCGTCGAAGGAGATCAGGGAACGCTGGCAGTGGACGTTCCCCATCCTGTTCTCGCCGATGGACCCGAAGATGTTGTTCGTGTCATCGCAGCGGTTGTGGCGCACGATGGACGGCGGTCTCACCTGGAAGCGGATGAGCGGCGACCTCACGCGCCATGCGCCCGAGACGCAGGAGAAGTCGGGCGGCCCCATTACGGGCGACATGAATGGCCCCGAAGTGTACGGGACGATCTTTTCGGTTGGCCCCGCCAAGCGCGACATCAACGTCATCTGGACGGGCTCCGATGACGGCCTGGTGCACGTGACGCGGAACGGTGGCACCACCTGGACGAACGTGACGCCGAAGGACATGCCGGACTTCGGACGTGTCAGCCAGATCGATGCGTCGAACTTCAACGCCGGTACGGCGTACGTGTCCGTGCGTCGGCCGCTCCTCGATGATCGCGCGCCGTACATCTTCAAGACCACCGACTACGGCAAGACGTGGACGAAGATCGTGACGGGCATTCGTGAGGATGCGTATGTCCACGCCGTCCGCGAAGACCCGACCCGCAAGGGCCTGTTGTACGCGGCGACGCAGCATGGTGTGTACATCTCGTACGACGACGGCGCACTGTGGCAGAACCTGACGCTGAACATGCCGGATGTGCCGGTGGCGGACCTGGTGGTCGAAGCGAACGAATTGGTGATCGGGACACACGGCCGCGGGTTCTGGATCCTCGACAACATCGCGACGTTGCGGCAGGCGACGCCCACGGTGCTTGCGGCGAACGCGCATCTGTACACGCCCCCGGTCGCCTATCGTTCGACGACTGGTGCGACGATCACCTATGCGTTCAAGACGGTGCCACGCCGCGCCGTGATGGAGATCCTCGACTCGACGGGTGCCGTGCTGCGTCGCTTCGAGACCGACACGCTCACGCCCGCACAGCGCGCGGCACAGCCGCCGCAGGGTGGCCGTGGCGGCGGCCCGACGCCGCTGCCGGTGGCGGCGGGATTCAATCGTCTCGTCTGGGACCTGCGCATCCAGGGTATTCCCAGCTTCCCCGGCATGATTCTCTGGGGTGCGGGGACCAACGGTCCCGCCGTACCGCCCGGCACGTACACGGCTCGTCTGATCGCCGACGGCGCCACCATGACCGCGCCGGTCGTGGTCAAGAAACATCCGCGCACGACGGATGTCACCGACGCGGACCTGCGCGCGCAGTACGCCTTCGGCAAGAAGGTGCGCGACAAGACAACCGAGGCGAATGAGTCCGTCATTGCGATCCGGCGTGTCAAGTCGCAGCTGGAGGACCGACTGAAGAAGAGTGACGACGCGACGCTCAAGTCGACCGGTGCCACCCTCAAGACCAACGCATCCGCCGTCGAGGAGAGTGTCTATCAGGTGAAGAACCAGAGCGGTCAGGACCCGCTCAACTTCCCGATCAAGGTCAACAACCGCCTCGCCAACCTGCTGTCCATGGCGGAGCGCGGTGATGGACCGCCGGGCACCTACATGCCGGAGATCTTCAACATCCTGTCGACGGAGTTGAAGGGCTACACCGACCGCCTGCAGGTCATCTGGAAGACGGACTTGGTGGCAGTCAACAAGGAACTCGCGCGACTCAAGCTGGCCCCGTTGGATCCGACCTGCACGAAAGCCGAGGGGTGCACGGCCACGCCGTATCCCCTCTCCGGTTCTTCTTCCTTCGTTCCCGATACGCCCACTCATGCGAACATCGCTCGTTCTCGTTGCGTTCTCGGCGTTGGCCAGTGTGGCCAACGCGCAGTCACCCTTCGACAACCTGCGGTTTCGGTCCATCGGACCAGCGGTGATGGGTGGGCGTATTCACGATGTGGAGGTGGATCCCAACGATCACTCCACGATCTACGCGGCGGCCGCCGGCGGCGGCCTGTGGAAGACCACCAATCACGGGGTCCTGTGGACCCCGATCTTCGACGCGACCGGGGAAAACTCCTTCGGTGACGTCGCCATCTTTCCGGCCAACTCGAACGTGGTCTGGGCCGGAACCGGTGAACAGAACAACCGCCAGTCCAGTACATGGGGCGGTGGGATGTACCGCAGTACCGACGCCGGGGCCACGTGGGCGTTCATCGGCTTGCGCGAGACAGGAAGCATCGGACGGGTCGTGCCGCACCCCGGCGATGCCAACATCGCGTGGGTCGCGGCACTCGGTGATCTCTGGAAGCCCACCGAACATCGCGGCGTGTACCGCACGACTGACGGCGGTAAAACGTGGACCAAGGTGCTGTATGTCGACACCACCACGGGCGCCGTTGAACTCGTGATGGATCCGCGATCCGCCAACGTGCTGTATGCGGCCACGTACACGCGCCTGCGCAGCGCGTTCGGCTTCAATGGTGGCGGCAGCGGCAGTGCGATCTGGAAGACGGTCGACGGCGGCACCACCTGGACCAAACTGGCCAACGGCTTGCCCACCGGCGACAAAGGACGGATCGGCCTCGCCATTTCGCAGTCGCGTCCCGATGTCCTGATCGCGACGATCGAACACGCCCAACAGGGCGGCACGTATCGCAGCGAAGACGCGGGCGCGACATGGCGGCGCGTGAGCGGCACCAATCCGCGCCCGATGTACTACTCCAAGCCCTCGATCGATCCCACCAACGATCAGCGCGTGTGGATGATGGGCGTGCAGCCGTCCAAGAGCGAAAATGGCGGCACGACGTTCGAACCGATGCCGAACTCGCCCACGTACGACCTCGGTCTCAAGGACGATCACCACGCGCTCTGGATCGATCCGCGCGATTCGCGGCACCTGCTGCTGGGCGGTGACGGCGGACTGCACGAAAGCTGGGACCTCGGCTACACCTACTCGCGCATCAACAACTTCGCGATTGGCCAGTTCTATCGCATCGCCGTCGATGATCGGGATCCATACTGGATCTATGGCGGCATGCAGGACGCGCACTCCTGGATGGGCCCCAGCGCGACCAGTCACTGGATGGGCATCCTGAACAGCGACTGGCAGCAGATCGGATTCTCCGACGGTACCGGACATGCCGTGGACCGCAAGGGCGCTCGCTATGTGTACAGCACCTCCAGCGGTGGCAACCTGACCCGCGTCGATGTCGTGACGGGCGACCGCTACGACATTCAGCCGCGCGCCAGCGCCGGCACGCGCTATCGTTTCGACTGGACGGCGCCGATCCTCGCTTCACGGCACAAGGCCGGCACCGTGTACCTGGGCGCCAATCGACTGCTCATCTCGAAGGACTTCGGCTCGACGTGGCGCGAGACGATCGACCTGACACGCTCCGTGAATCGCGACACGCTGCGCCTGGGCGGCGTGCTGAACACCGACATTCGCCTGTCGCGAAACGATGGCGAAACGAATTACAGCGAGATCACGACCGTTGCGGAGAGTCCGAAGGACGCCAAGGTGTTGTGGGTCGGGACCGATGATGGCCTCGTCCACGTGTCGCGTGATGCGGGCAACACGTGGACCGAAGTCGGGAATAACGTCCCCAACCTCGCGACACTGGCGTTCATCGACCGCATCGTCGCCAGCGAGGCCGCGCCAGCGGTGGCGTACATGACGGTCGAGAACCACCGCATGGGCGACTTCACGCCGTACATCTTCAAGACGTCGGACTTCGGGGCGACGTGGCAGCGGGTCACCGCCGGACTTCCTGATGGGTTGCCCGTGCGCTCGCTGGCCGAGTTCCCAGGGGCGGCCAACGTGCTGCTCGCCGGCACGGAGCGGCAGCTGTACTACACGCTGGATGGCGGCGCGCGCTGGAACCAGCTCAAGGCGAACCTCCCGCCGATGCGCATCGACGACATCGTGATCCATCCGCGCACCAAGGACATCGTGCTGGCCAGCCATGGGCGCAGCATCTGGATCCTCGACGACGCCACCCCGCTGGTGGAATGGGCATCGCAACCACAGCGTGTGGCGAGTGCGCCGACGTTGTTCCCCGTGCGCCCGGCGACGCTCACGCTGTATCGCGCGGATGTCTCGACGGCTGCACACGCGTTCTATGCGTCCGAGAATCCCGCGGAAGGAGCAACGTTCAGCTACGTCCTGCCGAACGCGGTCGATTCGGTGCGACTCGTCGTCACCAACAGCACGGGGCGCGTCGTGCGCACGGTGACCGGACCGCGCACGCCCGGTGTCGTCCACCGCGTGTCGTGGGACCTTCGCTGGCCGGCGCCTGCCGGGGGCTTCGGCGGTCGCGGTGGCGGCGGAGGTGAAGAAGGTGGTGGCGAAGCGCCGCCAGCGCCTGCTGGTGCGGGTGGCATGACGCGCGCGCCGGCGGGCGCTGGTCGGCGGCCGGCGCTGCCACTTCCCGCCCATGACATCGGCGCGCGCGGCATTCATGTCGGAACCGGAACGTTCACGGTGACGCTGGTCGCGGGCCGCGACTCCGTGCGACAGTCGTTCATCGTGCGGCGTGACCCGGCGGGCGACGTCAGCGACAAGGAGCATCAACTGCGCGAGGCTTTCTTGCTGGACGTCCTGGCCACGCAAGCCCGACTGACCGAACTGAGCACCGCGTTCCGTACGAAACTGCAGGCGGCTAGCGGCGCTGAGCAGCAGGCACTACAAGCCGTCGCGCAGCAGTTGGGGATGACGGCCGGCGGCGCTGGTGGCCGGGGCGGCGGTGCCGGTGGCGGGCCTGCGGCTCGTCCGGCCGCGATTGCCGCACTGCAGACGGTGCTTTCGGGCTATACGGGCAGTGGCGTCCGGCAGACGTCCTTCAAGGGCCCCACGGGGACACATCGCCAAGCGCTGGCCGAGGGAAAACGCGCGGTGGCCGCACTCGAGGCGGTCGTTCGATGAAGCGGTTGTGACACCAGGCGTCGGGAGCAGACGAACGACTCCCGACGTCCGTTGTCTAATCGCGCTTTGTCAGGACTTCGCCGCCAGCAACACGCAGGGACTCCACGACGGCCTGGCGCTGAGTGGCCTTGCCATTGTTGTTGAGCAGCAACTGCGAGCTGACGTTGCCCTGCGGCATGCGAATCTCCCAACGACTGATGTGCCATGCACCAGCGTTCAAGCGCGAGAACGCGATCTCGCCCCCCACGCGCGCGGTCAGGTACGCCGTCGGCACGTTTGTATAACGAAACTCCAGACGCTCGAGCGACAACGACTCGCGATCGAACCAGAATGTTCCGGCAATCTCGCGCACGTTCTCACGCTCCAACCTCGGTCGAAACGACAGACCGATCCACGTCGGCGCTGAGGATGGTGGTGACTGAATGCCGAAGCAATGCGTCGCCGCGAACGGAGCGGACAGGAGGACCTCTGCGTCCGGCGCGTAGTACGAGACCTCCTGCTCGGTTTCGATGACGTAGCCGAAATTCGCGACGGAGTCGGGAGACAGGCTGCGATACGGGCGGCGCGCGCTCACCTGTCGCGTGCTCGTGAATCCGGAGTCCAGCACCTTGCCGTTGCGCGCGACACGCCGGTCAAAGAACTGCACCGTGGCCGGAGCGTCATCGGCGGCGGCGCGCGACCGACTCGATTCGAGCGTCTCGCGGGCGATGTTCCAGAGACGGGTCACGTCCGACAACGAATCCGTCGGCGCACCACATACTCCCTTCTGGCGCGCCTTCTCGCCCGAGAGCGCGGGCGTCCCCTGCGCGAAGACCGGTGAGACGCCGAGCACCATCACGGACACCAGCAGCGCGGATACCACGGGGTACACCTGACGCATTCGCAGTCTCCAGTGGCCACTACACGGCAGCCAGGTTTTCTCCGCAGTTGGTGCAGAAATGCGAGCCAACCAGTTCTACCGGCGTTCCACACTCACCGCACGCGCCGGCGAGATAGCGTCCGCAACTGGAGCAGTAGGCCGCATCCGGTTCGGGGCGCGGACCGCACACCTCGCACGCACGCTGTGCCTCGCGCGCGCGCTGAATGGCCGCCTCGACGGGGTCCAACGCTGCGCCGGCGGCGCTCGCCGCCGTGTCGGCCGGAGGCGCCGCACCGTCTGCGTCACGCTCACGGGCGGCACGCATCTCGTCGAGCGCAATCTTGGTGTACCGCTGCTTGAGATCGAGATAGTCGCTGTCGGACAGTTTGCCGGTCTCTCGATCGAACTCGATCTCGCGCAGCGCGACGACGCCACTGTCCGAGGGAATGTCCTTTCCGTCTTGAGGCGTCGGTGGGCGACGATCGCGTGACGCACGCGATGTGGACGACGCCTCGCGCTCGGCGCCCTCGGTGTCATCGCCAATCAGCGGTGACAGGACGAGCGTGAGTCCGCCGAGCGCGAGCACGGTACCGACGGCCAATGGAATCGCGCCATCCGGGAGAGCGGCGAGGATCATGAGCGGCTCATCGGCTGTCGTCCCGCAGTGCGGCCTCGAGTTTGGCGAGTTCGTCGGACGTGGCGTCCACGACGGGTGAGTCGAGCGCCGCGCGATGGGCGTCGGCCGCGGCCACCTTCGCAGCGGCTTCGGCATTGCGACGCCAGCCGCGCAGCAGACCGCCGATCACCACGGCGCCCACGCCAACCGCCGCGAATGGCGCGAACCACGCCAGCAGACTGAAGCCTTCCTTGCGCGGCGCCATGAGAATGAAATCGCCGTACGTCTCGGACAACGCGGACATGATCTCGTCGGGGCCGTAGCCCCCCTCGACCAGAGCCTGCAGATCACGATGCACGGCCGGCGAGATCCCGCAGGTGAAGTCGGTGGTGCGACACGTGAAGATGTCGAGCGTGCAGGGACACGGGCACGCCAGATTGCGCTCGAACGCCTCGAGCTGCTTGTCGTCCATCACCCGCGCCGCATTCGGCTTGGGTGGCCGCCGCACCGGCTTATAGGAGTCGGCCGTCATCTCGACGTTGCTGGCGGCCGACTGCCCGCCGGTCTGCGCGAGCCCGGCCTGTTGGGCGCCGAGGCCTCGCGCAAGGACGTGGTCGACCACGACGACCGCGACCGCTGCAGCGACCACCTTGGCGCCGGCGCGTGTCAGGAAGCCACGGCGACCGATCGCAGAGTCCAATGCGATCGGTTGAGGGCCCGACTGCTGCGTCATGCGCCCGCCATCGCCGGCTCACGCGCCGGCGGCAACTCGGTGACGTACCCGCTCTCACGATCCGACCGCAGTGCCTGTGGCCACATGACGACCAGCCCGCCAAAGGCCATCATGATGCCGCCAAACCAGACCCACCAGACGAGCGGATTGAAGTTGATGTGCACGGCGGCCGTGTCCTTGTCGAGCGCGCCGGTGAACACCAGATACACGTCCTGCTTGAGTGACTCGAGAATGCCGACTTCAGTCGACGGCTCGAACGTGGGCTCGCCGCGACTGTCGACGTGCTGTCGCTTTTCGCTGGACAGCAGCCCCATCGGTTTGCCGTCCTTCGTGACGGCAAACGTGACGGCGACGATCCTGCGATTCAGTTCCTCGAAGGACGAGATGCCCTGGCTGGTGAACGTCCACTCGCTGCCGTAGGCATCCACCGCCTTGAGTGTCTCGCCGGTCTTGAGTGTGGCACTCACGTCCTTCTTGAACACCAGACCCGCGAAGGCGCAGAAGAGGACAACGATGCCGAAGTGCACGATGTAACCGCCGTAGCGTCGGCGATTCCGGCCCACCAGGCGCAGCGCCGCGGGCACCAGGCTCTCGTTGTACATGCGCCGACGGGCGCCGATACCCTTCGCGTACTCCTGCACGATCGTGCCCAGCACGAACCCGGCCAGCAGATACGACACGAGCGCATACCATTCGCGCATGCCGAGGGCGACCAGCACCACCAGTACCGTCACGCCGGCGATGACCGGCCACAGAAACTGCCGACGCAGATTCGCGACCGACGCGCGACGCCACGCAATGAGCGGACCGATGCCCGTGAGCGCCAGCAGCAGCAGGCCGAGCGGGCCGTTGACCGCGTTGAAGAACGGCGGGCCCACGTTCATCTTCTCGCCCTTCACCCACTCGGAGAGAATGGGGAACAGCGTGCCCCACATCGTCGCAAAGCAGATACCGACC
The DNA here is from genome assembly GCA_964565915.1 of uncultured Gemmatimonas sp. Classification (GTDB taxonomy): domain Bacteria; phylum Gemmatimonadota; class Gemmatimonadetes; order Gemmatimonadales; family Gemmatimonadaceae; genus Gemmatimonas. The sequence continues at coordinate 8,303 of CAZMGX010000070.1, read as the reverse complement.
AACACGAGGTTGTTGTACAGGAATGCAGCCTCTCGGCTGACCATACTTTCCAGTTCGGCCTTCGCCTGCAGGTCGTTGAGGCGTGTGCTGACGAGAAACGCCGTGACGACCGTGGCGAGGATCAGGAAGCCGAGGAACCAATTCCCGACCGGCGACTGTGCGAATGCATGCACACTCTCGATGATCCCGCTGCGCGTGATGAACGTGCCGAGGATCGACAGGAGGAACGTCACGACCACCAGCGTCACGTTCCATTTGCGCAGCATGCCGCGCTTTTCCTGGATCATGATGCTGTGCAGGAAGGCCGTGCCGGTCAGCCATGGCAGGAACGACGAGTTTTCGACGGCGTCCCACGCCCAGTAGCCAGCCCATCCGAGTTCGACGTACGCCCACCACATGCCGAGCACGATGCCGATGGTCAAGAAGAACCACGACACCAGCGCCCATCGGCGCACAGCGCCCAGCCACTCGGCATCGAGCTTGCGTGACACCAGTGCCCCAATGGCGAACGCAAAGGGGACGGCCGTCGCCACGAGTCCGAGGTAGAGCATCGGCGGATGGATGGCCATGCCCGGATTCTGCAGCTGCGGGTTCAGACCATCCGCCGGGACCCAATCGAGACGCTCGTACGGATTCGCGCCGAACGCCATCGTCATCAGGAAAAACAGGCAGATGATCCCGAGCGTGCCCGTCACCCAGGGCATCAGTGCACGATTGGCGCGCCGATTGGAGACGACGGCAAGGGCGGAGTACAGGGTCAGGATCAGCGCCCAGAACAGCATCGACCCGGCCTGCCCTGCCCAGAACGCCGTGAACGTGTAGATCTTGGGCAGATTGATGCTGGTGTACGACGCGACGAACTTGATCGAGAAGTCGTGCGTGAACAGTGCGGTCCAGATGCCGATGGACGCGAGCAACGTAAAGCCGAAGGTCGCGTACATCGCCCGCTCACCGCTGCGGATCAGGTCAGATCGCCCCTGCATGCCGCCTGAGAACGACACCGTCGTCGTCCAGGCCGCCATGAGGAGGGCGACCCAGAGCGACAGTTCTCCGATCAGGATCATGCTTTGGGCGCCGAGGCGGCCTTGTATCCCGGGGTGTCCTGGTACTTGTCGGGGGCGTTCTCATAGCGCGACGCGCACTTGGCCAACAGCGTCGTCGCCTGGAAGGTCCCGTTGGCATCGAGGCGGCCTTCGACCACGACATCGACGCCATCCGTGAACGTATCCGGCGCGATCCCGCGATAGGTCACGTCGTAGATCTTCGCCCCGTCCGTCATCTTGAACGTCAGCGAGCGGCCGGACGGGTCACGAACAATCGTGCCGTCGACCACGCGTGCGCCGATCTTGACGCCGGTGTTCACGAAGCGCGGATTGTTCGCGACCTTGGTCGCCAGCTCCGACGGTGTGAGATAGTACTGTGCCGTCTCGTCAATCGAGCTGGCCATGAGATAGCCGGCAGTGCCGAGCACCAGTACTCCGCCGACCAGAAATTTCGCGCGTGCTTTCACGGGACGTCCTCGAGGGTTCTCCGGTATACGCCTAAGATAGCCCGGAAGTGCCGTCCGGGTTAGGCCCTTCGGCGCTCAACGCCACTGAACGCCACTGAACGCGTCGGTCAAGACCGAACGGCTGGTCCCAGCAGGTCGAACCGCGTGACGGCCTGTTGCGTGGACCGTCGGGTGGTCGTTAGTTGGGTCCAACCTGACGTGCCGGACGCTGGAGCGCGAACGACTGGTGGACACAGCGCGCGGAACTCGGCCCAGCCGATCGACTGAGGGAGGAAGGGGTTTGGATCGTGGATTTTTCGTGGGTCGGGTCGATGGTCCCGCATCAGGCATGTTCAGTCAGGGCCTCGCGCGGTGATGTCCCGTGTCCGCTACCTGCTGGCCGAGATGCGCGCGAACGGCGTGCTCGCCGCCCTCGATCTGCTTTGGGTCAGTCTGTTCAAGCGGAACGTGTTCCAGGTCCTTGCCCTCGATTTGTCCGCACCCCGGCCCGCCATCGCGCCGCGTAGCGGAATCGAGGTGCGGCTGCTCAGCATCGCTGAGCTGCGCGAATTGCGGTCACAAGCCGGCACGTTGTCGATCGACTTCCACGGCGATGAATTGTTCGGGTATACGCACCCGTTCGTGGCTTTTGTCGACCAGAAGGTCGCCGCGATCATGTGGATCGTCCTGCCGGGACAGCCAAGCCGGTTCCTGGACCTTCAGGAAGGCGAGGTGGAGATCAACTACCTCGCCGTGATCCCCGAGTTCCGCGGGCAACGACTCGGGCAGTACCTCATGGCCCACCAGGTGCAATGGGCGGCGGACGCAAACCACCGGCGCATGTTCGTGGTGGTCGACGCGCAGAACATCGCCAGCCTCAAGCCGATGCTGGACCTTGGATTCCGACCCGTCGAAGCGCTGGTGCATATCGCGTGGCACCGGCCGAAGGCTCAGCTGCGACACGCCTGAGCGTTCTTGTGCTACCGGTCCCTCGCCCACCCCAACGCGGCGCGGACTGCTCGCCTCCACCCGGCATGGCCTGACTCCGCCGCCTTTCGTCCATCACCGGGGATGAACCGGGTAAACGTACGGGACGCCAGGAAATCGGCACCGTCAGTCCACACCCCCGTGGTAAGGCCCGCGAGACCAGCGGCACCCAAGGCCGTGGTTTCGACGATGTCGGGTCGCTCGACCGGCACACCCAACACGTCGGCCTGAAACTGCATCAACCAGTCGTTGTTGGTGGCCCCACCGTCGACGCGCAGCCGGTCGAAGGGCACGTTGCCCATACGACGCATGTCGTCGAGCACATCGAACGTTGCGTAGGCCATGGCCTCCAGGGCCGCGCGCGCGAAATGGGCGCGCGTGGTGCCGCGCGTGAGTCCCACGATCGTGCCGCGAGCGTTCGGCTCCCAGTCTGGCGCGCCGAGTCCGGTGAGGGCCGGCACGAAGTACACCCCGTCGTTGCCTGCCAGTGAGCGCGCCAGGGCTTCCGTCTCGGCGGCCGTGGCAATGATGCCCAAACCATCACGCAGCCACTGCACGGCAGCACCGGCGATGAAGATGCTCGCCTCGAGGGCATACGTCGGAGCACCGCGTTCGTCGCATGCGATCGTGGTCAGGAGGCCACGCCCCGGTGCCGGACGATTGGCGCCCGTGTTCAGCAGCAAGAAGGCACCGGTGCCGTAGGTGTTCTTGCCACCACCCGCTTGCCAGCCACCCTGACCGAACAGCGCCGCCTGCTGATCGCCGGCGACGCCCGCGATCGGAATGGCCAGGCCGATGGTGGACGGCACGGTGTCACCGAAATGACTGCCGGACGCCTGCACCCGCGGCAACAGCGCACGCGGTACACCGAAGAGTGCGCACAATTCGTCGTTCCAGTCACGCGCGTCGAGATCGTACAGCATCGTGCGCGACGCGTTCGTGTGATCGGTGGCATGAACGGCCCCACCGGTCAGGTGCCAGATGAGCCAGCTGTCGATCGTCCCCACCGCGAGTTCACCGCGCAGGGCACTCTCGCGGACACCCGGACGCGCGAGTAACCACTCCACCTTGCTGGCACTGAAGTATGGATCGGTCACGAGTCCGGTCCGTGCCGCAATCATCGCTTCGTGCGGTGCCAGCAGCGCACAGCGTTCGGCCGTACGCCGATCCTGCCAGACGATCGCCCGATGAAAAGCCTTTCCGGTGCGACGATCCCACAGCACCACCGTCTCGCGCTGGTTCGTGATGCCGACCGCTTTCGGCACGACTCCCGCCTGCGCGATGGCTTCCCGGGCGGCATCGAACGTACGATCGAGGATCTCGTGCGGGTCGTGTTCGACCCACCCCGGCGCAGGATAGTGCTGCGTGATCTCGCGATAGCCTCGACCCAGCACACGGCCGTCTCTCGCGACGACCAGACAAGTGGAACCGGTCGTGCCTTGGTCGATGGCGAGGATGCAGGTCATGGGGCGGCGGGTGGGAGTGCGGAGGTACGTGCGCTGCCGCGACGGCGGGCCCAGCGACACCGTGTGCTACGTCGTGGCCGCGTCGGCGATGAATGGCGCGCCAACCAAGCCTCGATCGGTAATGTACGCCCGGATCAGCGCCTGTGGCGTCACGTCGAACGCCGGATTCCAGACGCGCACGTCGGGAGGAAGTTCGCCGAGTTCCGCGGCGTGCCGGTGTTCGATCTCGATGGACCGGCCATCCGCCGTCGCCGGATCGATCGTACTCCATGGCGCGGCCACATAGAACGGAACGCCGTGTGCGTGCGCCGCCAGGGCGACACCGTAGGTCCCGATCTTGTTGGCGACATCGCCGTTCGCGGCGATGCGATCGGCGCCAACGATGACCAGATCGATGGCGCCGCTGCGCAACAACGAGGCGGCGGCGCCGTCCGGCAAGACGGTGACGTCGATACCCGCGCGCTGCAGTTCCCACGCGGTCAATCGGGCACCTTGGCGCAGTGGGCGGGTCTCGTCGGCGTATACCTGCACCCGTCGCCCATCGGCGTGGGCGGCATAGACCGGGGCGAGCGCCGTGCCGATTCCGGCCGTGGCCAGCGCGCCGGCGTTGCAGTGCGTCAGGACACGGGCGCCATCCGCCAGCAACACCTGTCCATGCGCACCGATGGCGGCACACATCGCGATGTCTTCACGCAGAATGGCATCGGCTTCCTTCCGGAGCGCGTCGAGCACGGCAACGTCGGAGACGTGCGCGGCGCGTGCCACCATGCGGCGGACGGCCCAGGCGAGGTTCACCGCGGTCGGTCGCGCGGCTACCAATCGCTGGGCATAGTCCGTAAGCAGCGCACGCGCGGTCGCACCATCGCCACCGCTTGCCTGCAGGAGCGCGGCGAAGAGCCCGAGGGCCGCCCCAACACCAATGGCCGGCGCGCCGCGAATGGCCAGTGTGCGGATGGCGTCGATCAGGTCGTCGATGGTGCTGACGTCGACGACCACTTCGCGCGCCGGCAGGGCACGCTGGTCGAGATAGCGGAGGGCGCGCGAGTCGGGCGCCCAAGAGACCGCGGGGACAGGGAGCACAGCGGGAAGCTACTGGGCGATTGCGCGGACTGATACCGGACTTTGGAGTCAGGACAGAGGACTGGCGACGTAGGCCCAACAGATGGACTGGGAGGACGAAGGAGGTCGGACGAAGGACGCCGGTAGCTCCTGGGGACTGGGGACTGGGGACTGGGGACCGAGGACGGCAAACCAATGCCGGCGTCCCCGCTACATTCCCCTGTCCGGTCGCTGGACGCCGTCACTTCCTCACTTGCCCTCCGATGTCCTACCAGTTCCTGACCTTTGCCGTGGCCGACCGCATTGCCACCATCACCGTCAATCGGCCTGACAAACTGAACGCCCTCAACGACGCCACGATCGCGGAGTTGGGTGTCGCCATCGACGAAGCGCGTTCGCGCGACGACGTCGGGGGAGTCCTGCTCACGGGTGCCGGTCGCGCGTTTGTCGCCGGTGCCGACATCTCGGAGCTGGAGAGCCAGACACCACTCGAAGCCGCGCGGCGCGCCCGGGCTGGGCAGCAAATCTTTCGCCGCTTCGAGACCAGCCCCAAGCCGGTCGTGGCGGCCTTGAACGGGTTCGCCCTCGGCGGCGGCTGCGAGTTGGCCATGGCGTGCCACGTACGCGTCGCCAGCGAGTCTGCCAAGTTCGGGCAGCCCGAGGTGAAGCTGGGCATCGTGCCGGGATACGGCGGGACCCAGCGACTGCCACGTCTGGTTGGGCGCGGCGCCGCGTTGCGCCTGCTGCTGACGGGTGAGCTGATCGGCGCCGCCGAGGCCTTTCGACTCGGCCTCGTCGATCAGGTGGTCGCACCGGACGCGCTGCTCGAGACCGCGACGAACCTGCTGCGCGCGATGCTCGCCAATGCCCCGTTGGCGTTGGCCGGCTGCATCGAGGCGCTGGATCGCGGCGCCGAACTCTCGATCGACGAGGGCTGCGCGATCGAGTCGGACCAATTCGGCCTGCTCTCCAGCACGAGCGACATGCGCGAAGGAATGCGCGCGTTCCTCGAAAAGCGTTCGCCCGTCTTCACCGGTCGCTGATCACGGGCTACGCCAAAACGCCGATGGGTGGCGTCGCATGCTGACGCGGCTGATGGCCCGTGACTTCCGGAACTTCACGCAGCTGGACGTGAACGTGCCGCCGCGCGGCGTCGTCATTGTCGGGGACAACGGGCACGGCAAGACGAACCTGCTCGAAGCGGCGGCGTATCTGTCGCTGCTGCGCTCGATGCGCGGCGCGCGGGACAGTGACATGATCCGCTTCGGCGCTCCGGCGTTATTCGTGCGCGCTGAACTGACGGCGCCGGCCGTGGCCTTCGCGGTGAGTGTCGGATACGAGCGGGCGACGCGAAAGAAGAAGGCGACGCTCGATGGCGTCGAGCAATCGCGCTTGACGTCGGCACTGGGCGCGTTGCCCTCAGTCGGTTTCTCGCCGGCGGATGTGTCGCTGGTGGCGGGCAGCCCCGGCGAGCGGCGCCGCTATCTGGACGTGGCGCTGGCGTTGTCATCGCGCGTGTACTTGTCCGCGCTGCAGCACTATCGCGCGGCACTCACGCGGCGGAATGCGATCCTGCGCACGGCACAGCGCGATCCCCACGGGGCGCGGGCTGCCGGGTATCTCGATCAAGTGAGCGTCTGGGAACCGATGCTGGCCGAGCATGGTGCGCTCGTCACGGCGATTCGGCAGCAGTTCGTGCGCGGACATGCCGATCGATTTGCGGCCCTGGCGTCTGCCATTGGCGAGCGACAGAAGGTGACGATGCGATATTCGGTGTCGAGCGTCGGCGGGAACGCTGGCGGCGGGAGCACTGGCGGCGGGAGCACTGGTGGCGCCAACGGACTACCCGATGAGGCGACGCTCGCTGCAGGGATCGAGACGCTGGCGGCGCACTACCGGGAGCTGTTTGTCCGCGCGATGGCGCAGCAGCGCGCGCAAGAAGTGCGCCGTGGCATGACGCTGGTTGGGCCGCACCGCGACGAGCTGGGGCTGCTGCTCGGCGGGCGCGAGTTGCGGACGTTCGGTTCCGCGGGACAACAGCGCAGTGCCGCCATCGCGCTGCGCTTGCTGGAGCTGACCACGCTCCGCGACGCGATTGGAGGGACGCCCTTGCTCCTGCTGGACGATCCGTTCGCCGAGTTGGATCTCGGTCGCGCCGGGCGAGTGTTGGCGCTGCTGGAGGACGCCGGCGTGGATCAGGTGTTGTTGGCGGTGCCACGGGTCGAGGATATCCCCGAGGCGTTCACGCGTCTCGAACGCCGTGTCATGCGTGATGGGGTCGTGACATGAGTGACGGCAAGAAACGTGCACCAGCCGCGCTCGGTGACGTGCTGGCCTCGGTGCTTCGGCATGCGGGGCTGACGGACCGCGTCGCGCAAGCCGGCGTGTTTCCGGAGTGGCCGCGGTTGGTGGGCGGGCAGATTGCGTCGGTCACGGAGCCGGTGGCGTTGCAGCAGGATGGGACGCTGGTGGTCATGGTGTCGACGCATGGCTGGATGCAGGAGCTGTCGTTGCTGGAGCCGGAGCTGCTGAAGTCCCTGAATCGCGGCGCCGATCGACCGCCGGTGACGAAGCTGCGCTGGATGCTGCGGCGGCAGTAAGCGACGGCTTCTAAGTGTATGTGGGGTAATGGTTTACAATCTGGGCGGTGGGTTGCTTGCGGGCGTCGGGTCGGCTATATTTCGGGATTGTGATTGCGACGCAGTTTTGGGGCCGCCCGGCACCCTCCCGTGATCGCAGCTCGCCGTTCATTTCCGCACGATCTACGCACGATCTACCCCGCCCATGGCCAATCAGGACGCCAAACAGAACACGCCGGACAACGGTTACGGTGCCGACAGCATCACGGTCCTCAAGGGCCTCGAAGCGGTGCGCATGCGACCGGGCATGTACATCGGGTCGACGTCGGCGCGTGGTCTGCATCATCTGGTCTACGAGGTCGTCGACAATTCGATCGACGAAGCGCTGGCCGGCCATGCGAACCGCATCGATGTCACGATCCACCTCGACGACTCCATTTCCGTTGAAGACAACGGGCGTGGCATTCCGGTCGACGTGCACCGGACGGAGGGGCTGCCGGGTGTGGAACTGGCCATGACCGTGCTGCATGCGGGCGGCAAGTTCGACAAGAACACGTACAAGGTGTCTGGCGGCTTGCATGGCGTTGGCGTGTCGGTGGTGAATGCCCTGTCCACCGAGCTCAAGGTGTGGATCAAGCGCGACGGCAAGCATCACTACATGGATTTCCGGAAGGGCATCACCAACACCAAGCTCAAGGTGCTGGGCAACGTGCCGTCGAAGGA
>CAZMGX010000069.1:14675-17100 GCA_964565915.1 uncultured Gemmatimonas sp. | reverse complement strand
GCTCCGAGCAAGCCCAGCCACGCCATCCACAGGGTGCCCCGAGCGTAGGGCTCCCATGGCTCTTGGTCGAGACTGTGCGACACTCGTCGAATGGTATCGGCCACGCCGGCGCGCACTTCCCACCAGCGGACGTAACTCTCCGTCTGACGGGACACCAAAGCGAGGGCGCCCAGCCGGAGCGCCCACTTGACCGCCGACTCGCCGTCATCCAACGGCGGACGGAGCGCCGCACTACAGCGGAACGCACGGGCCGCGCCAAGCGCCAGGACGGCCTGCGCCAGGTCTCGCCCGGCGGTCGCCACTGGCTGCAGCGCGGCCTCCAAGTGACTCAGGGCGGCCAGTTCATACGCGGTGCCCAGCAGCGCGAGTCCATCGGCAATCGGCTCACCCAGACCGTCTCCGGGCACGAGCGACGCCGCCTCGGCGCGCTCGAGCAGCAGCGTGCGTCGTTCGGCCGGGACAGCGGAGACGGCCCAATGCTCGTCGAGCGTGGTCCTGGCGAGGGTCGCCAGTTCACGCGCCGCGAGATCACGCTCTGCAGCCGGGCTGAGCACCTGCATGCCGCCACCTCCCATGGAGGGGTGGATCACTTCCGCGCTGACGGCCACCGGACGTGGTGGCCCGTCGACCTGCACCAACGAGGGCGTCGACGATCGCCAGAGCGGCGAGTTCGACCCCTTCCCGGCCCCTGCCGGCCCTCGTAGCGCTGCCGTTTCCGCGCGCCGAGCGCAAGAGAAGCTACCGCATGCGGTTACCGCTGCGATCGCAGTAACGCTCCATCACTGTCGCATTTATGTAACAGACCGGGTTCTGTCAAGGTCTGTTGAACGATTTTCCGGAGAAGCACCGGTGGGATTTGAGTCATCACGAGCCGCGCGTCGGCGTCTCGCGGCGGTTGCCGCAACCAATAAGCGGGTCCAGGAAGCGCTCTCCGCCTCCTCTTTCCCGGGCTTCTTTGGCGACGCGCAGGAGGATGTCGAACTGGCCGCACAAACCAGCGCCGCGTCCCGCTCCTCGAGCGAACTGCACGACCAGCTGGATCTGCTTGCGCACGACATCATTGCGACACCAGGAGCCGGCGGGGCGCTACTCGTCGCCTATGCAGCCCAAGCGCGCGCGCTGACGCTGGTCGTCGAGGCCGCCAAACGGGGTGGCGGCGCGCCGCTACCGGCCGCGGTGATTCACGCGGCCGAGGCTGCCTTGAACTCTCCCGGAGCGCTCACCGGAATGCCCGTCATCTAAACCAAACGGCGCCCACGACGCTCAGGCAGCGTCGGAACCGCGAATCTGGTCCGGCAGGTGCACCCGAGGCACTTCCGGACCATGTTTCATGCATGGTCACTCGCATCGTGTCTTGGCTTGGTCGCACCGGCTGCCGATCACGGCGCACGGCCCCACCGGTCTCCCGATCACTCCGCCACGCTTTGGTGGTCGGCTGCGTCATCGTGCTCAGTGCCGGTAGGCCTCTGACGCTCTCCGCTCAGGAGGCACGACGGCACTTCGACGAGGCGAACCGAATTGCCATCGCCGGGAAGGCCGACTCGGCCATGCTGACGTTTACACGAGCGGGACAGGCGGCGACTGCCAGCGGTGATCAGGCCCTCACCATCGCAGCGGCGCGTGGTCGCGCGGACGTGTGGGTCGTCCTGCGCGGCTGCCCCGACAGCGGCGTGCGGATCTTGCGAGAAGCGCAGCAGGCGGCGGCGCCCGGTGATCGCTCGGCGGCCGATGCACTCGTGCGACTGCTGGCGGCGAATGGAGATCTTCCAGGTGCTCGTGCAGCGCTCGTGGCGGCGTATTCGGACGTCGATGGCGTCGGGCGCTCGATCACGCGAGAGAGCATCGCCTTTCTCCGCGGTCGCGCGGTAAATGAGCGCGCCGGTGGGCATGAATCGGCGGCGCTGTCGACCTACAATGAGGCGCTGGCGATCGCCATGCGGCTGCACGAGGGCGACGCGAAAGACCCGGCCAACCCGCACGCGGTCGGTGACGTTACGACCGAAAACGCGTGGGTGCTCTTCGACCTCGCGCAATTGCGGGCAACGGCCAAGAGCCCCTCGATCCGCTCGATCCGCGAATCCCAACGACTCATGCGCATGCTGGTGGGCGCGTGGTCCGTCGTGGATGATCCGGCTGCGACGCAGTTTCCAACGGTCCGGCTGGACGGTCGGCTGATCCTCCGTGCCGAACAGTGCCGACTGGACGGGACATCGTGCCCAGTCCCGAAGCCAGCCGGCAAGTGCTGATGTGCGCAGGTCAGGGGCCGCGAATGGTCGGCTTGGTCTCGGGCGGCGTATCCTCGAGCGTCTTGAGCACGTCCCGCCATGAGAACTTCTTCCCGCTGCCGCGCACGTAGTAGTCCATCCACGCCATCTCGGCGGTGCTCTTCACCAGCCGGTTGCGCGCATCGGGAATGCCGTGTGAG
>CAZMGX010000069.1:0-14665 GCA_964565915.1 uncultured Gemmatimonas sp. | reverse complement strand
AGGCGCCCGGATACATGAACAGCTCCGTCGGCACCCCCAGTCGCTTGAGCGCCATGTGCAGTTCGACACTCTGCGGACTGGGCACACGCGGGTCGCCCTCAACCACATGGATCATCGTGGGCGTCTTCGCGTTCTTGATGTACTTGATGGGCGACTGATTCCAGTACGCGTCGAAGTTGTCGTAGGGCAGCTTGTTGCCGAGGTAGTACTGCCGGTTCCGCTGCACATCGCTCTGCGCATACATCGAGATCCAGTTCGACGTGCCGGCGCCGGATGAAATCCCCTTGAACCGATTGGTGTGCGTGAGGATCCAGTTGGACCAGTGTCCACCGGCACTCCAGCCCAGCACGCCCATCTTCGTCGAGTCCACCATGCCTTGGGCGATCAGGGCATCCACCCCCGTCATGATGTCGTCGTAGCCGGGCGGAAAGTAGTTGCCGACGATGCCGTTCTTGTGCGCCTCGCCGTAGTTGGTCGAGCCGCGATAATTGGGCTTGAGAACCATCCACCCCTGCCCCGCGTACACCTGCGCGCCGTACCCGCCGTTGAAACTGAGGAGATCGGCCGATGCCGGCCCGCCGTGAATCGCCACGATCAGCGGGTACTTGGTGCCAGGCGTGTAGCCCACCGGCTTCACGAGGACGCCGCCCACCATTTTGCCGTCCTTCGACTTCCACGTGATCTCCGTCTCTTCGCCCAACGCGATCTGCTCACGGATCCACGGATTGGCGTCCGTGAGCGTGACCCACTTGGCGCGACTCGGGACGTCGCCCAGCGACGCCACGGTGTACAACGCCGGCGGCGTCGCCGGATCCGAGTAGTTGATCATCAAGCGCTTGGAGTTTTCGTCTTCACTCACCGAGACGGTGCCCTTGATGTGGGTGAGGGCGGTGACTTTGCCACTCGCCACGTCCAGCGCGAACAGTTGCGTCGTGGCGCGCCAGCCCTCGTTGAAGTAGATGGTCTTGCCGTCGCGCGACCACCAGTCGACACTCACGTCCCCATCGAGGTCGCCGATCTTGCGCCAGGCCGCGCCCTTGTCGGCGACGGCCCTCACGTACACGCGACGGTTCTTCATGTTGTAGGCCGTCATGTCGTCCGACGCCGAGAACGCCATCAGCTTGGAGTCGGGCGAGAACGAGAGGGCGCTCTCGCCCGACTCGGCGTTGTTCGTCAGACGTTCGATGTTGCCCGATGGCACGTCCAGCAGATACAGGTCACCGTAGATGCCCTGTTCGGTGATGTTCCGCTTGTACCGGTTGTTCGCGACGCCAACGAAGCCGATGGACTTGCCATCGTCCGCCAGCGTGAATCCGGTGACGGCGTAGGTTGTGTCGCGCGTCAGTCGCATGGCCGGACGCGGCGCCGGCCCACCCGCCACGTCGACCGCCCACAGTGAAGACACCGGCCGCTCGGCGTTGCGCACGTCGACGGTGAACTTCTTCTCCAGTCGAGCCTTCTCGTCCTGGTCGACGGTGTCCGACGTGATGAAGTAGACACGCCTGGCGTCCTTCGACAGGCGCCACAGCCCCACGCCCGTTGCATGCCTGGTCAGCGTCGTCGGCGTCAGCGAGTCGAGCGGTGTCCCGGCCACGATCGCCGCAACCGGGATTGCGTACAACTGCTCCGCATCCGCCTTGCCGCTGCGGTAGATCAACGTCACGCCATCACTCGTGATCGCGAAGTTGGACACCCCCTCCTTGGCGTCGGAGATCCGCCTCGCCTCACCACCATCGGGTCGCATGACGAAGAGTTGCTGTTGCCCGGCCTGCGAGGACGGCGCTTCACGGTTGGACAGGAACACGAACGCCTGACCATTCGGCAGCCACTGTGGTGCGCCTTCATTCTTTTCGCGCGTGAAGGTCAGCTGCCGAGTGCTCGGCAGTCCCCGATCGGCGGACACCAGAAAGAGATCCGCCTGCGACCTGGCCTCCTTCCAGTCTGGTGTGGACACCGTATACAGCACCCAGCGTCCGTCGGGTGAGACTGCCGCTCCGCCTGCGCTGCGCGTCCGTTGCTGATCCATCCACGTCATCGGTCGCCGGTTGGCGCCGGCTTGGGCCTCGACACGCGCAGCGGAAGCCACGAGAAACGGCAGCGCGAGAGCACAGGGCCTCGCGAGTGCGGAAAGCAGGCGCAAAGCAGACACGATCCACCTCGATGGTCGAAAGGGCGCAGATACTCGTCGGCATGACGAACGCGATACCAAGCTACGGCGGGATGCACCGGCCTTCCAGCGCATCGGTTGGTCCCAGCGCGTCGCCAGTCGGCACCGCCGTCTTGACGGGTCTCCGGGCATCCGCCCATGTTGAATCCGAATCGTCGTTCGGATCCTCCCGCCCCGGTGTATGCAACGAGCCCGCATCTCCACCCCCACACCGCCCCAGCAAGCGCGCAGTCGTGAAACCCAGGAAGCGCTGCTCTCGGCGGCGGAGCATGTGTTCGCCGAGGTCGGCATTGCGCAGGCCACGGTCGCCGAGATCTGCGAACGCGCGGGCGTGGCGGTTGGCACGTTCTATGGCCGCTTCCCGGACAAGGATGCGCTGCTCGTGTTCTGGCACGACCGATTCCAGAAGCGCGGACGGCTCGCCTTCGATCGGGCGTTCTCCGATGCGATGTGGGAGGGTCGCCCGGCGTGCGAGGTGATCCGCGGATGGGTGCAGGCGCGTGTCCTGCATTATCGCAAGAATCGACGGCTGCTCCGCGCGCTGTTGTCGTATGTGCGCAGTCGTCCGGCGGCGGACTTCAAGCTCTTCGGTGAACAGTTGCCGGCTCCGGCACTCGTGCGGCTGTCCTTGCTGCTCGAGGCGCGTGGCACGGACTGGCGGCATGAAGCGCCACGCACGGCGCTGCACATGGCCGTCGCCATGACCGAGTCCACGATTCAATCGTTCGTCCTGTTCAACGAGCACCGCAATGATGCCTTGGCGTTGTCGGACGATACCCTCGTCGATCATCTCACCGAAGCCATGAGCGCATATCTGCGCGTGGAGCCCTCCGCATGAAACCGCTGCTGTTTGCAGGCCTCCTGTTGGTCGCGTCACCGACCGCCGGGACCGCACAATCCGTCGGCGAAAGCGCGATTCGCGCCATCCACACCCGCTGGAACGGCAAGACCTACAAGACCCTCACCTTTGTGCAGCAGACCATCTTCGGCGATGGTCGCAGTGAGACGTGGTACGAGTCGCTGCGCGCGCCGGGGCTGCTGCGCATCGACATCGCGCCGGGCGACTCGACCGCGCGGCTGATGCTGTTCCGCAAGGACTCGATCTATCAGGGTCGTCGCGGTCGGCCGGTTGTGGGCCGACCCTATGTGCACCCTTTGATGGTGCTGTTCACCGACATCGCCAGTGACCAGCCCGAGGCCACGATCGCCAAGGCCAAAGCGCTGGGCTTCGATCTGACCAAGTCGCGCGAGGATACGTTTGAGGGCAAAGCAGTGACGGTGATCGGCGCGGGGCCCGGCGATTCGACCAGCTCACAATTCTGGATCGAAAAGGACCGACAGCTGGTCGTACGGCTGATCGAAAAAGAGCGTCAGCCCGGCGCGGGCGTGTCCGATACCCGCGTGCTGAAGTACCAGCGCGCTGGTGCCGGGTGGGTGGAGTCGGAGATCGTGTTCTATCAAGGGGCGAAGTTGATTCAGCGCGAGATCTACAACGACGTGAAGATCGATGTACCGCTGGATGACGCGATCTTTCAGCCCGTTCTCAGCAACCTGCCATCGTGGATCAGCAGCCGCAGCAAGCCGTAGGCACCGCCAGACCGGACTGGTTCCGCGGGCTGACGGGTCGCGTGCGACAGCTGTCGGTGGCCGTGCTGGTTCTTGCCACCGGTCTCGCGACGCCGCTGCCCGCGCAATCGAAGGAGCCACTCACGCGGGTCGTACGCATCCCGTCCAAGGCCCTGGGTGAGACGCGCGTCGTGCACGTCAGCGTGCCGCCGAACTACAAACTGGCCAAGCGACGGTATCCGGTTGTGGTGCTGCTGGATGGTCAGGTACGGGCGTTCTTCGATCTGGCGGTGGCCGCGACCGGGTACAGTCTGACCGGCGATCCCCGCGACTTTGCGATGCCCGCGCAGATCGTGGTTGGCGTGGAGCAAGGCGATCGCGGTGCCGACCTGTCGCGCAACGACGAGGCATTCAGTCAATTCATTCTCGACGAACTGCTGCCGACCATCGATCGCGAATATCGGACGCTGCCCTACCGCACCTTGATCGGTCATTCGCTCGGTGGTCGGTTTGCCCTGCTCGCCTTGTGTCGCGCGCCGACGCAGATCTCGGCGACGATTGCGATCAGTCCGTCGCTGCCGGACTCACTGGAAACGGTCGTGCGCGGGTGCATTCGCGCCCATGCCGCCTCGCCCCGGCCGCGCGTGCGGCAACTGGTCCTGTCCGCGGGAAGTCGCGAGGCCCGATCGCTGGGCACGGTGCAACGGCTCGGTGCCTTCATTCGCGACTCGATGCCTCGCACGTGGCGCGTTGGGGACATCGATGGCGAGGGACAGGGGCACACCGATACGCCCTTCACGACGATTCCGCAGGGACTGCGCTTTGTCTTCGACGGCAGTGTGTGGGAAATCGATCGCGCGGCCGCCGACAGCTTGCTCGCGCGTCAGGGCGAGCCGGGTGCCGTGCTGCAGCGGGCGCTGGCCGGGGTGAGTGCGCGGCTGGGGTTTGCGGTAGCGCCCTCCCCCAAGTGGATGGAGGTCGTCACTCGCACGTATCTCGCCCGCGGCGCCAGCGACTCAGCGCTGGTGTCCGCGCAGCGTTTTGTCGCCGCCTATCCGGAAGAGCTGGTCGGGTTTGCGCTGCTGGCCGATGCGCATCTCGCGCGGCGAGAGACGAGCCAGGCGCGACGCGCGCTCATCGACGCGCTGGCACTGCTGGAGAAGCTGGACTGGTTTGACGAAACGCAACGCGAGCAGCAACGTGCGTACTACCGCGTCGCGTTGGCCAGACTCACCCCGTAGCGTCACGTTCCATGATCACCGAGTACCCGCCCGTCCGTCCTGCGCAGGTCCTGCTGGTTTTTCTGATCATCGCGGCGATCAGTGCCGTCGCGCGAACCACGCTCGCTGCCGTCACCGGGACCACCGTACCGGTGACATTGCTGACGCTCGAGCCGGCCTTCGTCTGGCTTCTCTTCGGCGCCCTCGCACTGGTCACGATCCCCGTGGTGCGGCGGTTTCCGTTTCAGCGCGACCAGCTCGCGCGCGTGCTGCCGATTCACCTGGTGGCCTACGTTGGTCTCTCCGTCACGCACACGGCGCTCTACCTTCCGTTTTCGCATTTTGTGCTGGACCCGAGCCAACCGATGGACCACCTCGGTCCGTCCATGTTGGCCAACCTGCGTACGGACGTGTTCGTGTATGCCGGCATCTTGGGAGCGTACTATCTGCGCGCGTATACGATGACGCCAGTTGCGTCGGCGTCCTCACCCTCCGATGGCACGGCAGGTGGCACGGCAGGTGGCACGGCAGGTGGCACGGCAGGTGGCACGGCAGACGGCACGACAGACGGCACGACAGACGGTACGACAGACGGCGCACCGCATTCACGGCACCCGAGCGGGCCAAGCGACGTGCGGGCATCGTCGACGCATGGTCACGGAACGGTGGCGCCGACCCGGCCACTGCCCATCGCCCCCCGATACCTCTCGCGGATTCCCATTCGGGATGACGGCGTCGTGGAGTTCGTCGACGTGGCGAGCCTCGAGCGCATCGAGGCGGACGGTGACTACCTGAGACTGTTCACGTCCTCAGGGGCCCCCCGGCTGATTCGGCAATCCCTGGGGCTCCTGGCCACGCAGCTCGATCCGCAGCGGTTTGCCCGGGTGCATCGATCGACCATCGTCAACGTCGCGTTGATTCGCGAACTGCAACCGCTGTTTCATGGCGAGTTCGCGGCGCAGATGAGGTCCGGAGCCCGTGTCAAAGTGAGTCGTACCTATCGGGCGGAGCTCCTCACGGTGCTCGGCCTACCCGCCGCCACGTCGCGTCGCAAGTAGTCCGGGCCGGGCTGGCGCTCGCGCCGGCCGCTTCATCGCTTTCTCGTTGACCGGCCACGCCCGGCGCCTACTGTGGCCGGCATGACCAAACGTCTCGTTGCCCTGGCACTCTGCGGTGCGGTCGGTGCGATGCTGCTCGCGGACTGGCGGCGATCGCCATGCGGTGACCGCGCGGCGTCGTTGTCGCTCCCGCCAGGTTTCTGCGCCATGATCTTCGCCGATGTCGTCGGTGCGGCGCGTCATGTAGTGGTCGCGCCCAACGGCGACGTGTTCATCGCACTCAACGGCGGCGATGGCGTCACGCAGATCGGTCAGCTCCGTCCCGACCGCGCACGGCCCGGGGTGGCCGTGCTCCGCGACACCAATCACGATGGCCACGCCGATCAGTACGCGCGCATCGAAGCGCCTGCGGCGACCGGCATCGCGGTGCACGAGACCTTCCTGCTACTCGCCACGCGGCGGGCCGTCCTCCGCTATGCCATCAACAGCGAGCGATTCGACGAGTTCGGTGAGCCGGATACACTGATCGCCGGCTTTCCTGACGGTGGCCACACCGCCAAATCGCTGGCTTTGGGCGATGGCCACGATCTCTTCGTGAGCGTCGGCTCGGCAACGAACGCCTGTCGCAGCAATCGGACCGAGGCGGCTCTCGACCCGTGTCCCGAAATGAGCATCCGTTCCGGCGTCTGGCGCTATGACGCGACCCGAACCGGGCAACAGCATCCTCGCGACGGCGTGCGTTGGGCGACCGGCATTCGCAATGGGCTGGGGCTCTACTGGCACCGCGAGTGGCAGGCGCTGTTCGGCACATCACACGGTCGTGACGGGTTGTCCACGTTCTTCCCGACTCTCTACACGCCTGAGCAAAACACCGACACCCCGTCGGAGGAGTTCTTCCGACTCGATCCGGAGAGCGATCTGGGGTGGCCCTACTGTTTTCACGATCGCGCGAAGAACACCAAGGTGCTTGCCCCAGAGTACGGTGGTGACGGCGTACGGGTGGGACGATGTGCCCGCGCAACCGCGCCCTTGGTGGGTTTTCCCGGACACTGGGGCCCCAACGCCCTGCTGATCTACACCGCGTCTCAATTTCCGGAGCGCTACCGCGACGGGGCGTTCATCGCGTTTCATGGTTCATGGAATCGTCAGCCGCTTCCCGAAGCCGGCTACAACATCGTCTTCCAGCCGATGCAGACTGGGCGTCCGTCGGGACCGTTCGAAGTATTCGCCGATGGTTTCGCGCAAGGCGATCTCGAGCCGATTCGTGCCGCCCATCGACCGAGCGGGCTGGCCCAGACCCCGGACGGGGCATTGCTGGTGACCGATGATCAACGGGGTCGCGTCTACCGCATCACCTACCAACGGAGCACACGATGAACTTCCTGCGGCTGTGGTGTGTTGCCCTCGCGATCGTCGGCGCGCGACCGGGCGTCGCGCAAAGCGCGCTCGACCCGGCCGCGGCGTCCGACACGCTGCACGGCGCCGCCTGGCATGCCCTGTACTCGTCGACACGCGCGTCGCACGTGGCTGGCCGTTTCCGCGAAGGCCTCGACGGCTGGAGGCAGTTGATCGCCGCGAACCCCGCCGACGCGGCCCTGTGGGTGAATCGCGGCTACGCATCACGCGCACTCGGGCTGCAGCGCGAAGCGGCTGACGCCTTCGGGCATGCGGTGACGCTCGGCACGCGTTCGCCGCAATACACCGCCATGGATGCATCTCGCGCGTGGGCCGCCGTGGGCGATCGCGACTCCACGCTGACGTGGCTCGAGCGAGCGCTTGGACTACACCTCGAACAGCGCCTCGACATGATGGAGGATCCCGTATTCGACGCGGTGCGCAACGATCCGCGCTTTCGGCGCCTGGTGAGTGGTACCCTGCTCGTTCCCACTGATCGCATTGCGGGTTGGCGTCACGATCTCGACTGGCTGCGACAGGAAGCGACACGCCACCACGCCACCGCGCGGCGTGAAGGGCTGCCGCCTACCTTCGCCACGCTCGCACGGCAGTTGCACGACAGCATCCCTCATTTGCGCGACGAGGCGATCACCGTTCGGATTCAGCGCCTCCTGGCCACCCTGGGGGACGGACACAGTCTGCTGTATCAGCAGGGACCACGCGCCCTGCGCCAACTGCCGATCGGAGTGTACGCCTTCTCCGACGGCCTATTCATCGTCCGCGCCACAGACTCGCTGCGCCACCTCGTCGGCGCGCGCATCCTGTCGGTGGGCACCAATCCCCCCGAGCGCGTCGCCGATCGCCTGCAGCCGATGCTCAGTCGGGACCATGAAATGGAATTCCGCCGCTCGGGCACGTTCTGGTTGCTGATGCCCGACGTCCTGCAGGCAATGGGCATCATCGAGTCCGCCGATTCCGTTCGGGTGCGGTTGCAACTGCGGGATGGCCGCGAACTCGTCGTTGCTCTGGTTGGCGGTCCCGCCGCGCCGCCGATGAGACGGCTGCCGCCGCCTGCCGCCAGCGGACCATTGCCGCGGTATCTGCGGCGCGCGCAGGAGCCGTTTTGGCTTGAGGCGATTCCGGAGCATGCTTCGCTTTACGTGCAGTTCAACCGTGTCGACGACGCGCCGGGAGAATCGTTGGCCGCCTTTGCCCGGCGCCTCGGCATCGCGGCGCGCGACAGCACCGTGCGGAGTCTCATCGTGGACGTACGTCACAACAGCGGTGGCAACGCCGGGTTGCTGCCGCCACTCTTGCGCGCCTTGGCGGCATTCGTCGAGAGCGACCCATCGCGCCGGATATTCGTGATACAGGGCCGCGGCACCTTCTCGGCCGCACAGGTCTTCATCGCACAAGTTGACCGGTGGATCGGTGCGACCTTTGCGGGGGAACCCAGCGGATCCAGCCCCAACTTCGTCGGCGAAGATGCGCCCGTACGGCTGCCCTACAGTGGCCTCATGGTCAGCATTTCCACCCGATCCCATCAAATCGACGTCAGGATCACCGGCCGTTCATCGTCCCACGAATTCCGGTGACTCTGTCGAGCAGCGACTACTTCGCCAATCGCGATCCGGTGCTTGATGAGGTGCTGGCGGCGCTGTCTCGTCGGTGATCGCTTTGCATTAGTGATTCGCGGAGGGTTGGTGCGACACCACGGCACGGTCCGCATGTGCCCGTTCAGGTCCGAGGCGTCAGAACTGCGAACTGATCGCGTTCGACGAATCGCCCGGTAGTGCGCGCCATCAGCATGGTGGCGTTCGACAAACGGCGATTTTGAACCACGGAGCACACGGAGAACACGGAGGGTGCCCGCCGCAAGTGTCTGGTCGATGCAGAATTCAATCAATGGAAAATGTGAACTGCACGCGCACCTGCGGCGGGCACCCTCCGTGTTCTCCGTGTGCTCCGTGGCTCAAAAGCTAGCGATCTCTTCGCATGTACAACGCCATCGCGTCAGAACTGCCAACTGATCCCAATCGACGGAATCAGACTGCTTAGCCCATCCTCCAACTCGGCGCGCTGCGTGCGGGGATTCCATTGCAGTCGCGTGGCCTGCACGCGACCCAGCAGATTCTGCAGATCGATGTAGCCGATGAGCTGTTTCCCGCGCGGTTGCCAGCGACGATCGACACGAAGGTCGACCTGCATGAACGCCGGCACCCGTGCGCCGCTGTTGTATTGCGTGAAATCCAGCGTGCCCGCGGATGGACCCGTCGCGATGTACGGTGTGGTCGGAATGCCGCTTGATGCGCGCACGCGCGTGGCCAGCTCCCACTTGGCGTTCGGACGCCATCCGAGCAGCAGACTGCTCGTGACCGGGGTGTCGTAGGTGCCGCGCCGCGCGATGCCATCAAGCCCCTTGAAGCGCCCGCGGCTGAGCCCCACGGCGAACACCGTGTACACGGGAATCTCGGACAACCGCTTCTGCACCAAAAGCTCCACACCGGCCACACGACCAGCCCCCGTGCTCACCAGCGGCTCAAGTCCGAAGGGAATGTCGGTCGTCACGTCACTGAAGCCGCCGGGCTGCAAGGCGGCCTGCGGGCGAAACACCCGCGCCGGATAATCGCCGTACTGCTTGACGTAGGTTTCCAGTTGGACCTTGAGGTCGTCGCGCAGCAGTGGTCGGCACGGAACGGGGAAATCGTTTCGCGATTACGCGGGTCGCCAATCAACCAGATCGTTGGCGGGGCCTGCCAGTAGCGGCCACCGGCCAGTGAGAGTGAAGAACGCTGGTCCACGGCCCACGTCAGCGACGCGCGCGGGGCGACGCGAACGGTACTGCGACCGTACTGATAGCCGTCCACGCGCAAACCCGCAGTTGCGCGGAAACGGTCCGACATCGACGTCGTGGCTTGGACGTATGCGGCGACACGCGATGCCGTAAACGACGTGTCCAGCGACAACGGCGCGGGTGTTCCATCCTGCGTGGTGCGACGGTCGCCACCAAGCGTCACGTTGTACGACAGCGGTGACTGCAGCTTGCCTTGTACGCCCGACTCCAGCTGCACCGCATCATTCAGTTGCCACGAGACATCGGAACGCACCGACGTTTCCGCCTCGGTGCTCAGCGTCCGAAAAATGATCTGCGGCGGCGCGGTCGCCGACCCGGTGTCCTGTTGTGTGGTGCGATAACGCGCCCACGTCTGGCCGATGGTGGTCGTCCAGAGCCCGCGCGCCAGCGAGCGCTGCCACGAGAGACCCGCCACGACCTGATCTTGTGTGGGCGCGGAGACTCGCGAGTTGTCGAATCGCTGATCCGCGCTGTCGTTGGTGAACGCGAACCGATCGATCGCGCCGATGAACAGCGTCGAGATGCGGTCGCGCGAGGTTGGGCGAAACACCGTCTTGAGTGTCACGTCGGTGTAGCTCGGCACGATCGCCAGCCCAATGGCTGCGAAGAGAAAATCCAGATAGCTGCGTCGCACACTGGCCAGATACGTGCCCTTCCCGCCCAACGGCCCTTCACTGATGGCCGAGACACCCGTCGCCGACAGGTTGAGTTCGGTCGAGCGCTGGTCCCGACTGCCTTCGCGCAGTTCGAGGCGCGTGACACTCGACACCTTGTCACCGTCACGCACGCCAAACCCGCCGGCGGATACACTGACGTCGCGTACGAGACTCACGCCCACCAACGCGACCGCACCGGCCGAGGACCCCTGGACACCGAAGTGATTGATGTTGGGCAGTTCGATGTTGTCGATGACGAACAGGTTCTCGAACGCCGCGCCGCCACGCACGACGATGTCGTTCCGTCCCGGACCGGTGCTGCCGTTCACCCCGGGCAACGCACTCAACACGTTCAACACGTCTTCCTGCGCGCCTGGCGTCCGCCGGATCTCTTCGGCGGTGAGTGTCTGCGTCGACACCACTCGCGATGGTGGGGGCAGTGTCGGGAAGTACGTCGGCCGCACGGTGATGCCCTGCAGGGCCAGTGGCACCGGCGTCAGCTCGATGACGACCTCGGCGGGCTTCCCGGCGCTGACCACCACCTCACTCACGATGCGTACACCGTAGCCGATGGCGCGCGCCTCGAGGCGCACGATGCCGACCGGAACGCCGCGAATGACGAACCGCCCGTTGGGGTCGACCGGGGTGCCGAGGGTGGATTCGAGCACGCGCACCGTACCGGGAAATACGGCCGCGCCCGTGCCGGAGACGGCGAGCCGTCCCGTCACCAGGCCGGACGCCTGTTCCTGCGCGGCAAGCGGATGGACGTGTCCGAGGTTCGCGAGCACGGCCAGGAGTGCGGCGAAGCATCGCGCTCGCAAGCCGGTTGGAAGAGTATCAAGCCATCTCATGGCGAGCCAACGAACGGCACCCGTACGATGGTTCCGGCGGTCTCGACTTGGCTGGACGACGCCGGCGATGGCATGCACATTCCGCATATGTCTGTGCGAGCCATGTCGTATTCGACGATTGTTTGGCCTGCTTTGCTGGGCGCGGCATTTCTCACCGCTGCCGCAAGACGCGCTCCGGCGCAGAGCACGCCACGAGTAGTGCGCGTCGAAGGCGTCGCGTTCGACAGCTTGAGCAACCGGCCGCTGCCCGACGCCTTTGTGGCGGTCGTCGGCACCGGCCGCACCGCGACCAGCGACAGCAAGGGACGCTTTCGGCTGGATAGCGTGCCCGAAGGTGAGCAGACGCTGACGATGCAGCATGCGGCCTTTGACAGTCTTGGGCTTTCGGGAGCGTCACTGCGCGTCACGGTGCGCAATCGCATGCCGCGGGTGGTGCTTGCGGTGCCGTCGTTTGCAACCTTGTGGCGGGTAGCCTGTGGGGACACACCCGCGCCGTCGGACAGTGCATTGATCTATGGCACCCTGAAGTTGCCTGATGGGACGGCGGGTGTCCGGCAGGGGCTGGTTGAAGTATCCTGGATCGATCTCGTGGGCGGGGGCACCTCGTTGTCCAACGTCGGTCAGCGACGCTGGCGTCGAATGACGGAGTCGGACGATCGCGGCGAGTTCGCATTGTGTGGCGTGGCGTCCGGTGTGGCCCTGCAGATGCGCATCGCGGCAAGCCCGAGTGACACGAGCGTGTTCACCACGTTGCAACTCGCGGCAACCAGCACTCGCGTGCGGCGGCACGACGTGCGCATGGCACCACCCCGCCCCGTACGCGTGGATTCCGCGCCCGAGCCCACGACGGACAGCAGTATCGCTGCCCGCGGCGTCACGGGCACCGTCACGGGTATCGTGACCAATGCCGGTGGTGTGCCCTTGGAGAATGCCGTGATCGCGGTCGACACCCTGGAAGAAATCCGCAGCGGCTCCGACGGACGCTTCCGGATCGCGGGCGTAGGCGCGGGAACCCGGCAAGCGTTGGTGGTGGCCGTCGGCATGTCCCCGCAAACGGTGACGATGGACGTGCCGCCCGGCGGCACGACACAACTGGTCATCACGATGCAGCCGGTGCAGTTGCTCGATGCCGTGCGCGTGAGAGCCAATGCGTCCACGGTCGCCGGGATGCGTCGACTGACATACGAGGAGCACCGGCGAACGGGCATGGGGGACTTCCGGGACTCGACCGATTTCGTTGGCCAGAATACCATCATTACCGCCATGCGCATGATTCCCGGGGTCAGCGTACGCGTCGGCCGCGGAGGAGAGTTGATCGCGAGCTCGGCATCGTGCGCCGGCTTCCGCTTGGTCCTCGACGGGCATCCAACCTCCTCGGCAGAGGTATTTCTCCTGCAACCCGCCGACCTCGCGGCAATGGAGGTTTACAAGCGCCGTTTGATTTACCCAAGCGACGCCGGTCCCTGTACCATCTTCTTCTGGACGAAGCGCGCGTTCGGTCGATGAGCCAGTGACCGTGTTCCAGGCGACCCAGGTGGATCTCGGTTCAGCGGCGGCGCTCCGCTTTGGGCGAGCACCGCGGGGTGCCGTCCTTTCCTGGTGCCTACTGAGTGCCGCGATGTGCCCCACCGGTGCGTCGGCACAGGACGCGCCGCGCTTGCTGCGGCTGGAAGGACTGGCGTTCGACAGCCTGGCCAATCGGCCGCTGCCTGGTGCGTTCATTTCGGCAACCGGCACCGGACGCAGCGCCACCAGCGACAACAAGGGACGCTTTCGGCTGGACAGCCTGCCCGAGGGGATGCACACGCTGACGATGCAGCATGCCGCGTTCGACAGCCTGGGATTGTCGGGCGCGTCCGTTCGCATCGAGGTGCGCAATCGTATGCCGCGTGTCACGCTCGCCGTGCCATCGTTCGCCACATTGTGGCGGGCCGCGTGTGGTGCGGCCGAGATACCACGCGAGGGAACCCTGCTCTACGGCGCGTTGCGCGACGCTACCACCAATACACCACTCGTCGAACGCGCGGTCGAGGGGGTGTGGACCGAGTTGGTCGGCGGCGGCCGCACGATGGAGTCGGTGGGCCAACGGCGGTGGCGTTTGTCGACCGTGACGGACGCACGCGGCGAGTACGCGCTGTGCGGCGTCGCCATGGGCACGCCAATCATCTTGCGTGTTCCGCGGGATACGTCCAGCAGCGGCACGGCTGATTCACTCGAGGTGCCCGCCTCGATGACACCGGTTCGTCGGCAGGACATGCTGATTGTCACCGCAAGGACGCCAGTCCCTCGCAATACGACCGCAGTCGACGCCGATTCCGCGCGAACAATACCAGAGAGCGATCCCACCTCACGACCATCCGCCACCGGCGTAATCATCGGCATCGTCACCAACGCCGCTGGCACCCCGGTCGCCAATGCGGCCGTCGCCGTTGACACACTCCCCGAGGTGCGCACCAACGACGAAGGACGGTTCTTCGTGCGCGATGTAGCGGCGGGCTCTCGACAGGTCGCGATAGTGGCGATCGGCCAACAGCCTTCGACCGCCACAGTGAATCTGCTGGCTGGAGATACGGCGCAGCTTACCATTCCCCTGGCCAGCATCCAGTCACTGGAGGCAGTAAGTGTCCGGGCAACCATCTTGTCGACCCGCTTGCGGGACATCGAAGAGCGCAAGCGAATGGGATTCGGCGATCAGCGAGATTCGACCGAGATCCGGAAATACCCATCTCTCGTCGCTGTACTGCGCACCATCAACGGTGTCCAAGTACGTCAAGGCGCCAGCCGCATGAATGTGGTGATCCAGATGGCCGGATGTTCTGGACTGGACATCCGCGTCGATGGGCACCCCAGCACGGTCGAGGATTTTGCCCTGATGGACCCGCAGGACATCGCTGCCAT
>CAZMGX010000068.1:0-17448 GCA_964565915.1 uncultured Gemmatimonas sp. | reverse complement strand
CCTTGCTCCCTACTCGTTACTCCTGTACTCCCTACTCAGATCAGCTGAGGATGTGGAGCCATTGCTTTTCCGGCGTGGAGTAGCCGGGGAAAATCTTGTCCAGTGACGGCGCGCCGAGGTGTTCCGCAGCGAGTTCACTGAACACGCTGCGGAAGTCCGTCGTCAGCGCGAGATCGCGCCCCTCGTGGAGCTGCTCCGGCGCGAGACCCGGCCAGCGGCCGTGCACCTTTTGCCCCGTCTTCACCGCACCGCCGATGACGAACATCGCGCCCGCATGTCCGTGATCGGTGCCACCGGTGCCATTCTGTCGCACGGTCCGTCCGAACTCCGACATCGTCAGGATGACCACGTCGTCCATGCGATCACCGAGATCGGTGACCAGCGCCGCGATGCTCTGCGAAAAATCCCCGAGGCGCTGTGCGAGCTGACCTTGTGCCGCCCCCTGATTCACGTGGGTGTCCCAGCCACCCACATCGGCAAACGCGACCTCGAGGCCGACGCCGGCCTTGATCAGCTGCGCAATGGCCAGCAGTCGCTGTCCAAACGGTGAGCGCGGGTACTGCACGCCCGCTGCCGGCTTGTATTGCTGCGGGTTGGCGGCGCGCAGTACACGCAACGCTTCGAACATCTCGGTGCCGCTGCCATGCACCAGGTCGGCCGATCCCGTGCGATAGAGAGCCTCGATCCGCTTCTCGGCCTCCCCACCGTTGGTGCGAATCGAGAACTCCTCGATGGAGTTCATGGCAACCGTGGCCGCCGGTCCCTCGAGAATGCGCGGCGTCTGTGCCGTCATCGCCACTGCGCGGAATGGCGCAGGCACACCGGGCGCGCAGGCTTCACACGTGCCCTTGACCGCCAGATAGCGATTCAACCAGCCGTCCGTGGTGCCTTTGCGGTCGGGGGTCCCGGTCTCCATGTAGTCCTGCGCGTCGAAGTGCGAACGCGTGGCGCTCGGACTGCCGACGGCATGGATCGGCGCGAGCAATCCGCGATCCCAGAGTGGCTTGAACGGCGACAGCGCTGGATGCAGGCCGAAGTATCCATCCAGATCGATCGCACCCGCGGCGCCGCTCGCGCGCGCCGGTGAGCCGATGGCCAGCTGCGGCCGTGCCGCGTAATAGTGCCTGTCGCCGAAGGGCACCAGGACGTTCAAGGCGTCAGCGGCCCCGCGTTGGAACAACACGATCAACGTCTTCCCGCGTGCGGCGCGCGGCAGATCCATCGCCAGCGCGGTCCGCCGCAGAAAACTGGGGGTCAGTCCGAGTGTCACGAGGGACAGCGCACCGGACTTGAGAAAGATGCGACGATTCATGGTTCGCTCCGTTCGGGATCGATCGTTCAGCGACGCTGAAACTCGGGGGCGCCGAGCGCGAGCCCGACGATCTGCGCGAGGCCCTGCGCCGGTGGCAGGGTACCGATGGCCTGTGTCAACGTCGCGCCTTTCGTCGGCTTGACCGCTTCCTTGCCGGCGGCCCTCTGCTGCTGCGCCAGCGGTCGGCGCTCGGCTCGCGCGTTCCGTCGCGCGGAGGCGGCGGTGGCATCTCCCATCATCATGGTGTCATCGTCGGCGTCGTCGAGCGCGAGCGAGTCGGCCTCGCTGCCTCGAGCCTGCAGGAACGGATTGGTCCCCGTGAGCAGCACCTGCCGCGTATCCGTCGACACGGCGCCGCCCAACAGCTCGCGAATGACGCCGTCGACCTGCTGCTCACGTGGCAGCGTCACCAGGGTCTTCGCGGCCGGCCAATCGGCAAGGCGGATGCCCGGCACGCGACCGGAGGCCGCCGCGAGCCCGAAGTTGATCCGATTGAGGATCGCACCGGTGTTCATCCACGCGTCGCCGGTCTCGGGATACCCGTTCGGCGCCTGATGACCGAAGATCGGTTGCCCCAGACGGCTCACGAACTGCGTGGTGCGCGGAGAGGCATCCGGCGCGGCGTTCATGGCTCTCAGCGTGCTGGTCACCAGTTCAAACGGCGACTTCACCTTGGCGCGGTACGCCGCTGTCGCAAAGAACTCGGGACTGGTGACGATGGTGCGCATGACTTCGCGAATGTCGCCGTCGGTCCGCTGGAAGGTCGCGGCGGCACGCGTCACGAGCGCGGCGGGTGGCGTGTCGCTGACGAATCGACGGGCGAGCTTCGTCGCGATGAAGCGCGCCGTGGCCGGATGCCGGGCCAGCAGATCGAGGACCGCCTCCCCCTCGTCCTGCCCGCGCCCGGCCGGGAAGTCGGTGCCGAGAATGCGCTTCGCGCCCGCATCGTGGACCTCCGCACGGAACATGAACGCACCGCCGTTGGCGCCGCGTGACAGGGTCCAGCCGGTGAGCGCACGAGCCACTTCGATGACGTCCTGCTGCGTGTATCCGCCGTCGACCCCGAGCGTGTGCAGCTCCATCAGCTCGCGAGCGTAGTTCTCATTGAGCCCGCGACGGCGTTGCATGAGCTGCGCCAGCTGTGGCCGCTGCTGCGCCACGACGGCCGCACGACGCGCGGCGGCGCGGCGCTGCATGGCCGGCACCTGGCGCAACGTCGGACGTCCGCTGTCGGCGACGCTCTGCCAGTTGTCGAGGTAGTAGAGCATGGCCGGGCTCTTCGCGACCGCGCCCAGCAGCTCGCGGAAATTGCCAAGGGCGTGAGGGCGGATCGCGTGCGCATCATACTCCGGAAGGAAGTACCGCGTGCGGTCCTTGCCGGCGAAGACATTGAAGTGGTTTTCCCAGAAGTCGACCATGACTTCGTTCAGCTGGCGTTCAGTCATGACCGCGCGGGCGACCCGGCTGCTCGCGATTTCCGCGAGAAATGCGTACGACTGCCGTCCCTGCTCCCGCAGCTTCATCGAATCCGCCGCCGTGATCTGCCCGTTGCGCTGACGGGCCAATTGTGCGAGCTGGGCGCCCGGAGGTGGGTACTGTGCAATCAGCTCCTCACCGGACTTACCGAGCGTGGCGAATTGCGCGACAAAACGATCGGTGGCGTCGTCGGCGATCCGCTGTGGCTCAAGCTGCCGGGCGATCCAGGCGTCCACCCCGAGGCTGCGTACTGCCGCCGCGTCGCCGGGTCGGGGACCGAAGGCGAGTCGGTTCAGCACGTGCTGGACCTGCTGGTCGGCTGTTTGTTCGCGCGCCGCGACCTCCGCCGCGGAGGGCGCACGTGCCGGATCGGCGCTGGTGTTCGGTCCGCCCGACGCGCAGGCGGTCAGAGAGCCGATGCCGAAGGCGCCAAGCAGGACTCGGCGGGCGGCTGATCGCGATCGGGGTCGCGGTGTGGCGTGCCGGTAGCCAGTCGGTGATTGCGGGAACGGAGGCATTGGAGTCTCAGTTGAAGGTGCAGGGGTGCTGATCGCAGGGGGTTGGACGCCCGGCACTGCTGCACGTTAACGCCGCCGCCCTTGAGTCGGGCGGGCCCCGTCGGTTGCTTTGAGCGATGTCGGAAGAAATGTCGGAACCTGTCGCGGAGAGGGCGCCTGCGCGTTCGTTGTGGGATCGCGCAGTGACTGCGGGATCGTTGGCGACCATCTCGACTGGTGGCGCGTTGATCGGGTTGGGAATGCGGCAGGGAGAGTCGAGCCGGGTGTTTCGCCTGGCGGGCCGCAGCCTGCTGGAACGGGTCGGGATCGCGACGTCGGCCGCGCCCCTGACCTCGGTTGCGGTCGGGTACCTGCACCATTTGGCGATCGCCACACTTTGGGGCATCGGGCTGTCTCTGGTGGTCCTGCCTCTGCGAGGTATGACGCGAATTGCGGCAGCGATTCTGGCCGCGGCCGTCTACGCGTGGATTTCCGTCGATTTTGTACCGGCCGTATTACGAATCGGTTATTCGGTGACGTCCAACACCCCCAGCGCGGTTCCCATTGGGATATCTCTCGCAGTCGCCTTGTTGGGCGGGGTGTGGCTGGCCGCGTCCGAATCGACCGTGTGACAGATCACATCCTGGTGGTGACAGGGCGCGCTTCTTGCAAAGCTGGTTCGTTGCTGTCCGGTGGGGTCGACCGTCATTCCCGTGAACGGCGCACGGAAGGATGGCGATTCCGCCTTGTGGATTCCCTTAACCCTGGAGGTACACGATGGACGTCCTCGTACGACTCGAGGCTCGTCCGAGCGATTCGCCGGTGCTTGCGCACGTGAACTCGATTCCCGTGCTTCCCTTCGGCACTCGCTCGCGGCGTGAAGTGGTGACGCTGTACGGCGTGGCCGATGCGCAGTCACTTGCCATGGCCATCGCGGCCACGGTCGAGAGCGGTCGACTGGAAGCATCACAGTTGGGTGTCGTGCGACACCTTGGCGTGTGGCCTGGCCGCGGGGCGGTCGGGGACTCTGCGTGGCGGGATGCCTCGACGGGTCGACTGGTCACACGGGATCTCGACATTCCGCAGCTCACGCTCGAGGCTCGCGCCTCCGAGTTGCTGGGCGAGTGCGGCTCGACGCTGCGTCGAGTGGCTGCCGGGCTGGCGATGCCAGATTGGCCGGAAGGTTCAGAACGGGCCCTCAGCTTTTCGCTGTCCGATGCCATGGAGATCGGCGGTGGAGCGGCGGACACGTTCCGGGATGAGGTCGGGGTGGAAAACTGGCTGGATTCGCTTCGGGAAGCCGATGCGTTCACATTCGACACGGAGAGCGAGTAACGACCGCTGCGTTGTCTGACTCTGTCTTCGGGCCGCGATCTTTCGGGATCGCGGCCCGATTGTATTTCCGGCCCGTCGCGGACCCGGCGGCCGGCCGTCAGGAAAATCCCCTTGCCGTCCGGCAGTCCGCGGCGCACGCTAAGGATGGCGACCCGGCTGGATCGCCCACGACCCTCGGTGGCGAGGGCCGCGACGACCTTCTCTTCTGGAGGGACGATGCGGGATTATGACAGCAGCGGCATACGAAACATCGCCGTGGTCGGCCACGGCGCGAGCGGGAAGACGAGCCTGGTGGACGCGCTCTGCTTCTCCGCCGGTTCGGGCAAACGCCACGGCAGCATTCGCGACGGGACGGCACTGACCGACCACCTTCCGGAAGAAATCGAGCGCGGGTATTCGATCTCGCTCGGATGTGCCTTCGCCGAATGGATGCACACCAAGATCAACTTCATTGACACGCCCGGGTCACTGGATTTTCAGGGCGACGCCTTGGCGGGACTGGAAGCCGCAGACGGCGCGCTCTGTGTGATCGGCGCAACCAGCGGCGTCGAAGTCGGCACCGAACGCATGTTTCGCGCGGCGGTGGCGCGCCGGGATCCGGTCCTCTTCGTCGTTTCGATGATGGACAAGGAACACGCGGACTTCGACCGCATCTACGCGCAGATCAAGGCCCGCCTGACGACGAACGTCATTCCCGTCGAGGTTCCCATCGGGGCGGGGCCGACCTTCCGCGGCGTGATCAACCTGTTCACCCAGCGCGCGTACATGTACACGAGCGACGCCAAGGGGGAATACGTCGAGGCGGACATCCCGGCCGAGTGCCAGGAGCGGTTCGTGCGCTATCGGCAGGAACTCATCGAGGCGATCAGCGCCACCGATGACGCGTTGCTCGAGAAGTACCTCGACGGCGGGGAGATCGATCGCGATACGGCCATCCATGGCATGAACGAGGCCATGAAGCGCATGGACCTGTTCCCCCTGTTCGCCGTGTCGTCCGACAGCATGATCGGCGTGCGGGCGCTGCTCACCGAACTGGTGCAGCTGATGCCGAACGCCTACGAGATGGAGGAGGTGCACGCCCTGACCGGCGCCCAGGGGCACGAACGCATTCCGTTGCACGCCAAGGACGACGGCCCGTTCGCGGCGCTCGTCTTCAAGACGCTCGCCGAACCGCACGTGGGTGACGTCTCCTACTTCCGGGTGCTGTCCGGCAGTGTCGCGAATGGGCAGGAAGTCTACAACGCCACACGCGACGGGACCGAGAAGTTGGGCCACCTGGCCATTCCGTGCGGCCGCGAACGCATCGAAGTCAACCTGCTGCACGCAGGAGACATCGGCTGCGTCACGAAGCTCCGCAACACCCACACCAACGACACCCTGTCCACGCGGGAGCATCCGATCCGCCTTCCGGCGATCCGCTTTCCCGAGCCGCTGGTCCAGTTCGCCGTCCGGGCATCCGCGCGCGGTGAAGAGGAGAAGCTGCAGTTGGGGTTGAAGCGGCTGCACGACGAAGACCCGACGCTCGATGTCCACTACAATCCCGAGACGCACGAGACGATCGTCGGTGGCCTCGGCGAGCGACACCTCGACGTGGCGATGGCCGTGCTGAAGCGGAAGTTCGGCGTGCAGGCGGAGCTCACCAAGCCGCGCATCGCGTTCCGCGAAACGCTGACCGCGAAGGCCGAGGGGCAGGGGCGGCACAAGAAGCAAACGGGGGGACGAGGCCAGTTCGGGGACTGCTGGGTGCGCCTCAGTCCGATGCCGCGTGGTGAAGGCTATCTGTTCGACAACCGCATCGTCGGCGGCGTCATTCCGTCGAAGTACATCCCGGCCGTTGATCGTGGCATTCAGGAAGCGGCCGTGCGTGGCGTGCTCGGGGGCTTCCCGCTCGTGGACTTCCGGGCGGAGGTGTATGACGGCTCGACCCACTCGGTGGACTCGAACGAAATGTCGTTCAAGATGGCGGGCATTCTCGCCTTCAAGGCGGTGGCCCCCAACTGTCGGCCGGTCATTCTCGAACCGCTGGATCTGCTGGAGATCGAGGTCCCGGATGCCTATCTGGGCGACGTGCTCGGGGACATCTCGGGGCGCCGGGGGCACATCCTGGGGACCGAGGCGGCGGGCGACCGGACGACCATCCGGGCGGTGGTTCCGCAGTCTGAGCTGCACCTCTATGCGACCCAGCTCTATTCGCTGACCCACGGCCACGGCACGTTCAGCCGTCGCTTCAATAGCTACGAACAGGTGCCAGCGGACGCGGTTTCGAAGATCATCGCCGAGAACGCGCGCGAGATGGAGACCAGCGAAGCCTAGAGGCGGGAGAGGGGCAACCACGTTATACGGATAAGCGACATCGGATATCCGATATCTGATATCGCCTGTCTGATACCGCGGTTGTCCCTCGGCACCCCATTACAGAACGGGCACGACGCGTCACGTTCTGGCACCATTTTCCGCCGTGCCGGGAGCGGATGGCACGAAACGTGACGCCGCTCGTCCCCGTGCGTCCACGGTGAGGAACTTCTCTTCACCCTGGAACCCGATGCGCACGTCTTCCGCGTCGCCGACACCGGCCGCGCACCGACCTGGCTTCTCCGTCATCGAACTGCTGATCGTCGTGTCGATCATCGCCATCATGGCGGCGATCGCCCTGCCGAAGGTGCGCGTGGAACGCGCGCAGGTCGACGGCGCCGTGCGGACGGTGAGCATGGCGATGATGGTCGCGCAGCGTGAGGCGGTCTCCCGGGGACACAACGTGCTGGTGGTGTTCGACACCGCCCATCATGTCATCCGCACGGTCTGGGATCGCAACAACAACCTGATGTTCGATGCGGGCGAAAAAACGCGTCCGTTTCCGATTCCGGAGCGCGTGGTCATGGGGCGCGGGGCCGGGGTGCCGGCCTTCGGCGCCTCGGTGGCCGATGTGCCCGTCATGCTGACCATGAACAACGCCCCCATGATGGTGCTTCAGCGCAATGGCGGGACCGACCGTCCCCTGACGCTGTATTTGACGTCCAGTCGTGCGCAGCGCGGTGGACCGGACAAGGACACTCGTGCCCTCACCGTCGACCGCGCGACCGCGCGACCGGTGTGGTACATCTGGTCCGCCACGGGATGGAGGCGCAACTGATGCCTGCACCACGGAGCGCACGGAGCCGCCGCGAAGGCGGCTTCACGCTGGTCGAGGTCGTCATGGCGCTCACGCTGCTCAGCGGCGTCGTGCTCGCACTGACGATGGGCACCACCAAGTTCCAGCGATCGGTGGGCGACTCCAACATCCGAAGTCGGGCCCAGGCCCGCGCCGATCTGCAACTCGCCATGGCGCGCTCCTGGCCCACCTGGAGTACACTCGAGACCCTCGCTGCAGGGGCGTACAACACCACGGCCGATGGGCTCGCGACCTCGACGGTCGTCACCGTGGACACCACACGCGGCCAGCGCATCAAGCGCGTCACCGTCGTCGTGTCCTCGACATCGATGCCGATCCCCGTTCGCCGCACCATCTCCGTCGCCGCGCCATGACCCACCGGGACACCCCGCACGCCGACGCCGTGTCGTCCGCTCGACCGCGTCGTGGCTTCACGCTCGCCGAGCTGATGATCGCGATGGCGCTCTTCGGCATCGTCCTGACATCCGCCGTTGGATTTCTCGTCGCGCAAAGCAAGGGATTCCGGGTGCTCGCCGATCGCAGCGCCTCGGTGCAGAACGGCCGCTTCGGGCGCGACATCCTGCGGCAGGAGATTCGCACCGCCGGCACGAACGTCACCGAGGAGCAGCCGACGGTGGTCTACGCGGCCGATGAAGTGTTTGCGTTCAACAGCGACCTGACCACGAATCGCCGTGACTCCATCCGTTTGACGGGTGCCGTGTACGTCGACCCGTTCGCCAGCGATGCCGAAGTCACAGCGATCACGACGGCACGCGCCATCACCATTCCCGGGTCCGGGTTCGGCTACCCGCTGCAGAACTATTCGCAGAGCGGCAGCATGTTCATCAATAGTGATGCCGAACTGCTCACCTATCGGTTTGCGCCCGACACCGCCGCCGGTGCCGGTGGCACCTTCGTGCTGTACCGACAGGTCAATGACAAGGCTCCGGAAGTTGTCGCGTCCGGGCTGCGCCGGTCACCCAACCGACCGTTCTTCCGCTACTGGTATGACCCGGCGCGCTTCGGGGCGACCAATCCCAACATCGATTCCGTCCCGCGCAACTGGTTGCCTCTCATGAAGAATGTGGCCAAACGCGGCGTGGCTCCCGATACGGGCACTGCCGTGAGCATGCGCATTGATGCGTTGCGGGCGGTGGAGGTGACATACGAAGCCACCTTGCCGCGTGGCGGCACTCGCGACGTGGTTCGCTACATGATTCCCTTGCCGAACGTCGCCAATGCGCGTCAATCGCGCGCGTGTGGACGCGTGCCGTTGGCGCCGCAGGCCCCCAGCGTTCAATGGCGCACCGACAGCAGCGCCGTGATGCTCAATTGGACCCGCGCGACTGATGACGGCGCGGGCGAACGCGACGCGATTCGCTACGTCCTGTGGCGTCGCATCAGTGGCGCCGCCACTTGGGGCGATCCGATCGCAACGGTCGGCGTGGACGCTGCTGGCAACTACGCGTACAAGGACGCCAGTGTGCAGCGCGGTGTCGGACGCCGCTACGACTACGCGCTGGCCGTGCAGGACTGCACGCCGAACCTCTCCGCGCTGGCCGCTTCTGCGGCGGTGACCGTCCCATGAGCGCAACGCACGAACACGGGCCGGCATCCTTCGTGACCCGCCTCGCGGCGCGTCGCGGTCTCCCGTCTCGACTGGTGCCGCGTCGTCGGCGACGGGGCATGGCGCTCCTTACGGTGATGCTGGTGGCGATCGTGGGTGGGGTGATCGCGCTGGCCTCGGCGATGATGGTCATGAGCGGCACACTGGTGCAGGCGTCGAGCGACCGCGCCGCGGCCGTGGATGACGCGGCCCTCGCTGGGCTCGAAGAAGCACGCAATCGGCTCAACGCCCGCATCGATTCCATGCCGCTCAGCGGATACCGATCGGTCGAGTCGAATGCGAGCATCCCCAACAGCAACGGCATTCGTCGATCGACGTGGGTGGCACGCATCGGCAACGCCGACTCCCTGTCCAACGCCGGTGAATTCGGCGTGCAGGGCGAGATCGTGTCGCAAGCCATCGATGCCAGCGGCAATGTGGCGATCCGCCGTTCACTGGTCAGTCAGCAGTCGTTCGCCCGCTACGCCTACTTCACCGACCTCTCAAAGAACCCGAACGGCAGCATTCTCTGGTTCGCCAATGGCTGGACGGCGCAGGGACCGCTGCATTCCAACGACTCGTTGTACATCTATCAGGGCACACCCCCGCAGGCGATCTTCAAGGACGTCGTGACCACCGCCAAAGGCGTGTACAACAAGCCCGGCGGCCAGTTCGACAAGGGGCCGCCGCAGGAATTCGTCGCGCCGATCGCCTTACCGGGTACGGCCGACCTCAACACGCTGCGCGCCATCGCGGCGCGTGCCGGCTATGTGTTCACACCGTCCGTCGTGGCCGGCGACAGTGCGCTGACGACCATGCGTATCGAATTCGTCGCCATCGACGTGGACGGCGACGGAAACACCACTGGGCCCGATGACGGCTATTTCCGCGTGTACCAGGTGCGCGCGAACTCGGCCTACGGTCTCGGCTACGCCGCGGCGCGCACGCCGGACATTCCCGCCGGTGCCCCCGTGCCGAGCGGCGCGGCCACGGCCGTCGACAGTGCGCTGTACTCATGGAACTGCGGCGTCAGCACCACCGTCGCCGGCATTACCATGACCGCCACGAAGTTTGCGCAGATCGCGGCGTTGCCGGCAGGCAACTATCGTGCGCGTATGCTCGCGAAGCAGAGCGCGTATGACAATGTCAACGCCAAATGCTATCTGGGTGGCGACCCACGCCTCAACGCGACCGGCTTGTTCATCGCGAACGATGCGGCGGGCAACTGGCTGCCCCGCACGGCGGGCTCCGTTCCGCCCGCCGTTGCGGCGCGGCCCGATGGCCAATACCTGTGGCCGCTCAGTGCCCGCTACAACCCGAACTTCCGCGGCGTGATCTTCGTGGACGGACGCGTCGGCGTGAGCGGCGTCGTCCGTGGCCGGCTGACGCTCGCCAGCCGCAACAACATGGTGATCCTGCACAATCTGGAGCAGGCCACCAATCCCGGACTGACTTCCGGCTCGTGCAAGCCGGACGATGACATGGTCGGGCTGTTCTCCGGAGAGAACGTGCTGTGGGCCGACAACATGCTCAACTCGCCGCAGCAGCGACGCGACAATTCGAGCAACGGCTCGGCATGGATGCTGCCGCGCAAGGACTTCAATCCTTCGACGACCAGCTCAGACCTCGTCGTGCACGCCGTCGCGCTGGCGCTCCGCTCCATCGGCACCGAGCGACCCAGTCCACCAGCGGGACTGACGACACCATACTGGGTGAATCGTGGCTTCGTGCGCCAGGTGGGTGGACGCATTCAGGCGCGCGCTGGCCAAGGTGGTACCCTCAGCGGCGCCAACATGCACGGCTACCTCTCGGACATCTCGTTCAACAGGTGCGCGCTGAACTACCCGCCGCCGTACTTTCCGACGACCGGACGGTGGGCCATCAGCCAGTACTACGAAATCGATCCGCAGGGCTTCACCCCCTCCAGCTGGTTCGCCTACTGACGTCGCGCCTCAGCCCTTGTGGTACGCGGCACGCACGGCGTCGCGGCGATCAGGGGCCTGGTAGACCGCGAAGTCGCTGAAGAACCCTGCGGCTTCGCGCTGCAGGACGCGGAGGACCGCCACGGCCAATCGGCGGAACTCGAGGTCGGCCGTCTCGCCCGCATGTGCTTCCAGCAGGAATCGCCACGCGCCCGCGCTCCCGGTGACGACGAGCTTGGTCTCCGTGCTGTTCGGCAGCACGCTGCGCGCGGCGTCCCGCGCCATGCGCCGACGCTGCACCTTGTCGTCGATCCACCCAAAGCGTGTCATGACGGCGTCGACGAGTTCGCGATACCGTTCGAGGGACAACGCCATCTGACTGGACCACAGCGCCTCGGCGACTTCGTCGCCCGCGATGGCGAGCGGCAGTACGAAGCGCACCTCACTCTCGTCGACGGCGTATGGCGAGCGCTGCGAAGTGGCGAACCCGGCGCGGTGCCGCACCAACTCATGCGACAAGGCGCAGCTGACGCCTTCGACCAGCAGCGAATAACTCGCGTGCTCGAACACGCCGCCGTGCCCTTGCTTCTTGATGTTGTCGAGGAACTCGCCGGTCGAGCGCTCCGCGGGATTTCGCTGGCTCATGTGATGCAGTCGTCCCGCATACTCGGCCAGCCGCTCTCCAGCGGTGGCCTCTCCCACCCACTGCACCGGAAGGTGTTCGGGCTCGAAGAAATCGGGTCGCGAGAGCAGGGTGACGCGCGGGTCGCGGACGATTGCCGACGGGGAGAGCGGCAGGGCCATGGATGCACCGACTGGAGGAAGGCACAGCAACACCCGCGCAAGTTAACGCCCCATTGCCGAGCCGCCGATTTGGTCGTACGCTCATGCCATGACGACGCCCCGCCCCGAGCGCGCGAGTTCGGCTGACCTCCGCCACGAACTCCGGCAATCGCGACCCTTCCGTTCGGAGTCGCAGGAGGCGATCCTCGCCCTCCTGCGTACTGCGTCCGTCGTCTCGCGTCGCGTGGCTCGCGTGGTCGAGCCGCATGGCATCAGTCTGGCGCAGTACAACGTGCTGCGGATCCTGCGTGGCGCCGGTCCCGAGGGTTTGCCGACCCTCGCGATTCGTGAGCGCATGGTCGAGGAAGGAACAACGATCACACGATTGCTGGACAAGCTCGAGGCGGCGCATCTGGTGCGCCGATGCCGCACGCCGGTCGATCGAC
The DNA here is from genome assembly GCA_964565915.1 of uncultured Gemmatimonas sp. Taxonomy (GTDB): domain Bacteria; phylum Gemmatimonadota; class Gemmatimonadetes; order Gemmatimonadales; family Gemmatimonadaceae; genus Gemmatimonas. The sequence goes on along the minus strand of CAZMGX010000068.1, from coordinate 4,923 downwards.
GGCAAGTGCTCTGCTTCATCTCCGATGCTGGTCAGGCGTTGCTGGCCTCCCTCGACCCGCAAGTCGACGCCGCGAACGACGGCATCATGCAGGTCCTCGACCATGCGGCGTGCCGCCAGCTGATCGACACGCTGGCCACGATTCGTGTCGGCAGCGCGGGATCGCCGTCGCGGACGCGGGTGCCGGAGTAGAGCGACCCCGCGCCCACTCGCCGCGTCGCCGACCGACACGAGCGTGCGGCGGCGCGTGCGTTCAGGTGGCCCCGTCGAGCCGAAAGCGATGCCAGGCACGATCGCGCTCGACCGCATCGAGATAGTCGCGGGCCTGTGCCGGGAGGGGAGCAGCGGACGGGTCGTATTTCACCGTGCCGATGGCATCGGACGCCTGGCCGTTGGTCGGAGCGCCAATGCCCTCGTTGTGAATGGCCACCTTGCATCCGCGATTGAGCACGTTGTGAGGATCGGCCGCCCGCTTGATGCGCCGAAACGCGTCGCACGCCTCCGTCGACCACACGCGATGCAGCAACGGAGCGCGCAGACGGCCATCACCGTGTTCGCCTGCCAGTGTGCCGCCCAACGACGCCGTCAGGTCGGTCACGTCATCGAGGATGCGGCAGACGCGGTCCCGCCAGTCGTGACGCATCACGTCGACCAGCGGATTGACATGCGCATGCGCGTCGCCGGCATGGCCGAAGATGACGCCCGGTGTATCCGATCGCGCGAGGATCGTCCGCACGCCGCGCACGTACTCGGCGAATCGCGACGGAGGCACGCAACCGTCTTCGATGAACTGCATGGAGCGCACGCGTGGTGCGAGTCGCGAGAGAATCGGGCTGGCCGCATGTCGCAGCGCCCACAGGTCATGCTCCGACTCCGGCTCCACCGCCGTGATCACCTCGGAGGCCCGATGCCGACGACACAGTGCGGCAACATCCTCCGCGACATCTGCCGTGGTCATCGCCTCCGTTCCCTCGACCTCGATCAGCAGGACGGCGTCGGCATCGGTCGGGACGCCAGTGGCGCCACCACGCGCCGCCACCTCGAGGAATGTTCGGTCGAGCAACTCACACGCCCGCGCGCCAGCCGCACGTGCCTCCACCGCGCAAGCGGTCGCGTCATCGAGCGATGAGAACGCGGCGAGTACGGTGGCCGTGGCGAGCGGTACCGGCGCCAGGAACAGTTCCGCTTCGGTGAACAACGCGAGCGTGCCTTCACTGCCGACCAGCAGATCGAGCAGGTGGCCCCCTGGCATCAGCGCATCGGCAATTGCATATCCACTGGACTCCTTGCGAACGCCACGATGCTCCCACCTCGCGGCGTCGATGTCGCGAAGGAGCTCGAGCGCTTCCATGAGACGCGCCACGGCAGGAATGTGGCGTGGCGGCGCGGCGTCACGACGCACCCAACCGATGGAGCCGTCGTCGAAGACGCAGTGCAACCCGCGAACCCAGCGACGCGTGGTACCGTAGCGCAGCGTACGCGCTCCCGCCGCATTCGTCGCGATCATGCCGCCGATCGTGCAGAATGCACCGCTCGATGGATCGACGGGAAAGCACAGTCCGTACGGTCTGGCCGCCCCATCGACGCGATCACGCAGGGCTCCGGCACCGACGCGAACGGTCCGGGCGTCGACGTCGACGGCACCGATCTCCGTGAAGCGACTGAGATCGACGATGATGTCCGGGCCGACGGCGCCGCCTGCCATGCTGCTGCCGGAACCGCGGGGAATCAACGAGCCGCCCTCCCGCCGCGCCCATTTCACAAGCGCGGCGAGGTCCTCGGCGTCATCCGGCACCGCCACCGCCGCTGGCACCACCCGGCTGATTCCGGCGGCCTCGGCGTACAGCGCTCGCGCAAGCGCGTCCGTGCGGAAGCGGCCGCGAAACTCCGCGGGGGCTTCGGGGCTGGGGCCGGTGGCGATGGTCACCCCGCAGTCTCGCTGGATTCGGTTCCGCGTTCAATGGCACCGGCCGGCAGTGTGACGCCTGTGCCCCAGACCTCGTATGTTTATCACAATGACCCTGTCTCCCGCCGTATCCGATGCGCTGGTCAAGAGAAACGCTGCCCAGTTCTGTCAGGCCATCCTGCCAGCGGTGTCGCGCACGTTCGCGCTGGGAATCAAGGCGCTGCCCGGTGCCCTCGGACAGGCGGTGCTCGACGCCTACCTGCTGTGCCGCATCGCCGATACGGTCGAGGATGCCCCTGACGTCGCGCCGGAGCAGAAAGCCGCACTCTTCGACGACTTTCTGGCCGCCTTCGACGCCCCCGAAGCACGACGGCGGTTTCTTGACGGCGTGCAGCCGCTCCGAGGCGATGAGGCGCACCTCGCGCTGACCCACAACACCGACCTGGTTCTCGAGCATTTCGCCGCACTCCCGCCAGCCACCCAGGCGGTCGTGCGCAAGTGGGTGGTCGAGATGGTGGTCGGCATGCGCAAGTTCGTGCTGCTGTACCCCAACGGCATTCGCATCCAGACGGTCGAGGAATACAAGGAGTTCTGCTACTACGTCGCCGGTACGGTGGGCTACATGCTCACCGATCTCTGGCACGAACACTCACCGAGCATCGGCGCGCATCGCTACGCCGTGCTGCGCGAGCGCTGCCGCGCGTTTGCCGAGGCGCTGCAGACGGTGAACATCCTCAAGGACGTCGCCGTCGACGCCGAGAAGGAGAACTCGATCTATGTGCCCGAAGAGCTCCTCAAGGCGCACGGCAGCAGCCAGAGCAGCATTCTTGCCCCCGAACTGATCGCCCACAATCGGGAAGCCCTCACGCAGCTGATCCAGCTGGCGTGGCACGATCTCGATGAAGCGCGCACCTATCTGTTGCTCATTCCACGGCGCGCCGTTTCCATCCGCCTGTTCTGCATGCTTCCGCTGCTACTGGCCTACGCCACGCTGCGAGACCTCGTGCAGAGTACGGCGATGCTGAAGCCCGGCGGCTCGGTCAAGATCTCACGGCGTGAAGTGAAGTCCCTGCTCATGACCGGCGCGATGCTGGTGATGAGCAACGCCGGCGTGCGTTGGCTGGTCGCGCGAGTCCGTCGCCGCGCATTCGAACTCGGCTTCGCCTGAGTAGCGACCTTCGCCCACGTGCGCGCGGGCGTAACGCCGGCGCGCAGGCGAACGGTTAGCGAAGCAGTGCCGCCGTGACCTGCTGCGCCAGACTCGGCGGCGGCTGCATCCCGCCGCGCTCGAGTTCATCGAGCAGTTGCTCGAGGCGCAGATGCGTGCGATCGATCATCTCGCGATAGGCACGCCGGATGAGCCGCCAACTCGCGAATCCTGCCCCGCCGACGACGGCAGCGATCGTGGCCATTGCTCCGCCCACGAACGTGCCGGAACTGGCCAGAAACGCGATCGGGATCGAAAGCCCGGCACCAACGAACGCAAGCCCGAGCAGCAACGCGATGATCGTGGTCCGCTGCGCACGGCGCGCGGCGTACGATTCCGCATCAAAGCGCACGACACTGCGCCGCTCATCGATCGCCGTCACGCTGGCAACGAGTTGATCGAGGCGAACGAGGTCGAGACGCCGGCCGCCCATGCCGAGCGCCCGAAAGAAATTGCCCATCGGATCATGACGCGGTTCCCAACTGACGCGGTCCGCCGTCCGACGACGCACCGACAGCGACTCCATCTTCGGCATCCACGCCTCGAGTCGTGACAGCACCTCCGCCGGTGTTCCGGGCACCACCCGTTGTACCGACACCGCCGCCGGACCAAGCGCATCGAGCACCACGCCGCCGCCGTGCTGCTGCATCGGCAACCGCGCGCGCTCTTCCGCCAGCGCCTGCTTGAGGTTCGCCGTATCAATGCCGACTTCCCGCGCGATCTCCATGATGCGCGACTCGGAGACGCCATCGGCGTCTTCACCGGCGACGGTCTGCAGTTCGGTGGCGCGCGCCAGCACGCGCTCGAGAGCGGCGCGCGGCAGCACGGGGTCCGACGTGTTGGTGGTCAGGTTCGCGCCAGGGCGGTTGGGATCGGCGGGCGTGGTCATCCTGTAACGTACGCAAATCGCATGAATCAGATTCCGCCGAGGACGATCTCGATCTGCCGCTGCAGGGCGTCGCGAATCGTGACCGGCAGTTCGAAGTGGCGAAGAAAACGTGCGGACACCGAGGTGTCCGACGCGGCGGCCCCCGCCTGCTTCAGGTAGTACCGCATGTACGGATCCAGGAGTTCCGGCGCGATGCGTTCCAACAACAGGGCACCGGCGCGCACCTGACCGATCGACACCCATCGGTCGGCCGTACCGGCGCGCTGCTCGGCCGGCGTGGTATTGTCGGCCACGACCGTGCCCACGAGGGAGCCGGTGACTTCGTGGGCGAAGACGAGCAGGGCCTCCCCGGCGTCGGCGACACGCTCCGGAAAAGGGACCAGCACCACCGTCTGGCGATCGCGGCCGAGTCCCGTCCGACCTTCACCGCCGATGGGGAGCGACAGCACGAAGTCACCCGTTCTTTGGCTCGTATTCGACAGGAAACGATCGAACTTGTCGCGGTACACGCGCTGCCAGAGAGAATCCACCGCCGTGATGACCGCCACTCGCGACCGCACGGCGCGTGCGTGCTCGTCCGAGAAGAACCGCTGCTGCTCGTCGGCGACGCCGGACAGAAACAGTCGGAGCCACTCGCGGTCGGTCGGCCCCGGAAAGACCGACGCGAACCGCGCGACGACGGCGGCCGTTTCGCGATCTGGCGCGCGTCTTGGATCACCTTCGTACTGCAGGAAACGCTCGACGGAAGACCGCAGGACATCCCAGTTTGGCAGTTCGAGCGGCAGGAATTGCGCCTGCAGATAGCCGGGCGACGCCGCCAGCCCGGTCGCCAGCGCCACGCGATTGGCATCCAGCGCCGTCAGCATGTTGAGCCGGTTCTTGACCACCACCATCGAATCCCGATAGCCCCGACGGTACAGCG
>CAZMGX010000067.1:0-17548 GCA_964565915.1 uncultured Gemmatimonas sp. | reverse complement strand
CGTGCTCGCGGAACGCCAGCCATGCCGGCGGAAAGCTCTTCCACGTTTGCCAAAAGGCCACGGCGATGAGGCTGGCCGCTATGGCATGACTCAACCGTCGAGGGGCAACACCCATCGTATCCGGCAGGAGATGTGAATGCGCGGAGGTGCTCATCGCGTGGAAGTGGGGCGAACACAGGAGACTGTAGCGCAAGTGCTACAGAACATGACGCATCACGCCCGAGATTGGCACGCCAGCACCACGGGCACGCGACTTGCCACTACGTTATCTACCCATGATGAATCGAACCGTGAATCACCAGATGATCCACTATGCGGCCCGCGGGCAGGCGGAGACCGTCTGGTACACCGTCGGGAGTCGACCGGACGCGACGGTGGTTCCGGCATGCAGTCTCTTCAATGATCCGCGGTTCTTCGCGCTGCATACCGGTGACGCGCAGCGTCGAGGGACGTATGTGTCGGCCCAGGAGAACGATGAGGTCGTAGCGGTCGGTCATGCCCTCGAAATGGAGCCGGGCGAATGGGAGAGCCCGGGCCGGGGCACGTTTGGCGGCATGCAGTGGCTTGGTCCGTCGCTGAGCCTTGACGGGTTGCTGCGCGGCTATGCGCACCTGGAGCACCAGGTCCGCCGGTTTGGGGCGCGGTCGTTGCGCGTGACGCTGCCTCCCGCTGATCACCAGCCAGGACCCGTGCGCCTCGCGGAAGAGGCACTCCGGGAGCGCGGATATGAGCTCCTGTGGACCGATATGAACTTTTCGGTACCGGTGACCGGGCAACCCTTGCGCGACCGGATGAATCGTGGCAAGCGGCAGATGGTTGACCGGGCGCGACGCATCGGCCTGGTGTCGCGACACCTCGACGCCGACCAACGTGCGGCAGCGCACGCCCTGATCGCCGATTGCCGCGCGCGGCGCGGGTGGCCCATGACGATGACGCTGGACGCCCTGATCACGATGCAGGACCGACTGCCTGAGTCGATGACCTGGATCGGCCTGTTTGCGGACACGCTCATGGTCGGTGCCGCCATCCTGATGCGGGTGCGACCGGACGTCTTGTACCTGCCGTTCGCCGGGAACCACGAGTCGGCCGAGTACCGCGGGAGCAAGGAGTTGTTGATCGATGCCGCGTACGCGGAGGCCCAAGCGGGTGGCTATCGGTTGCTCGACTACGGCATCGCCACCGAGCAAGGCGTGCCAAATGAGGGACTCATTGCCTTCAAGACCCGCATCGGGCTGTCGCCGCACACGCGCACCACGTGGCGCAAGACATTCGACACGGCGTCGGACCCGTCGCTCGGCGCCCGACGCAAGGCCTTGCTGGACGCCCCGTGAGTCGCGATCTCGACCGCTATGCCGACGACTACGCGCGTGACTACGGGTTCGAGCGCTGGCAGGTCGAATATCGTCGCCGCGCGGTCCTCCAACACCCGGCAGCGGGGCAGCGCGGATGTGTGCGCGACGGGGGCTGTGGGCTGGAGCCCCTCTTTGTTGCGGCGCCAGCCGCGCGACGGTGGCACGTCGTTGAACCGTCCGCAGCGTTCGCCGCCTCGGCCCGTGAACACGCACGGATGCGTCCCGAGGTCGAGGTTATCGAGGGATTTCTGGAAACCTCACTCGAGACCCTCGTGGAGGTCCGCGCGCGTGCGTCATTTTCGCTGATCGTGGTCAGCGGCGTGCTGCAGGAGGTGCCCGACCCCGCGGCATTCCTCGGCGCCATCCGCGTGCTCTGCACGCCGGAGACGATCGTGCACGTCAACGTCCCCAACGCCCAGTCGTTGCATCGGACGACGGCGGTGGCCATGGGACTGCTCGCTGATGTCCACCAACAGAGTGCACGCGGTGCGACCCTGCAGCAGCGCGTGGTCTACGATGCCGACTCACTGCAGCACGACGTTCGGCGCGCGGGATTTCGCGTCGTCGCCAGCGGCGGCATCCTGCTCAAGCCCTTCGAGCATGCCCGCATGCTCGCGGCGATGGAGGCCGGTATCCTGACGACGGCGCACCTCGACGCCTATGCCGCGCTGGGTGAACAATATCCGGCGCTGGCTTCGGAGATCTGGGTCCACTTGCAGACATCGGAGTGATCGCGAGGAGGCCGCCGCGCGCTCACGGCGGCGGTTCCACGTCGTGTAAGCAGGCCCTGCTCGACTGGCACGCGTGATGGTGCTGCGCAGGAGTTACGGGACGATGTCCGGCAGCGCGCCGGCCTGTGGCGTCAGACGCACCAGGAGGTCGTCGGCCGACCGTGGCGCTCCGCGCGCGTCGCGATTGCTCGTCGTCAGGAGGATGCGTCCTTGGTCGTCGACGGCCACCGCGCGCAGTCGACCGAATTGACCGTCGAGCAGTCGCTGCCTGGATGACACGACCCACGTCGTGCCGCGCGGCGCGAGCACCAGACGCTCGAGTGCACCACGCAGGCCGGCCACCAGGATGTGGTGACCGCGCGGGGCCGCGGCTCCACGATGGACGGCCACGCCAGCGGGGGCGATCGGCTGTGCCCACGTGAGCAACGGAGCACTCGCGCCGGGGGCAGCCTCATCGCCAATGGCGCGTGGCCACCCATAGTCTGCCCCGCGCCGGATGTGATTCAGCTCGTCGTGTCCGCCCCGGCCGCCCTCATGCGACATGCCGGTCGGCCCGTGCTCGATAGACACGAGCACCGTGTCCGACAGCCACACCAACCCCTGCGCATTGCGAAGTCCGCGCGCCCACTCGGCGTCGCCGGCAATCGGATTGTCCATGGGGACGTGACCGTCACGCGTATAACGCAGGATCCGGGCATTGGTCGCACCCTGACGCCCCGCTCGTTCCGGCAGGAGTGCATCACCGTTGGTGACGTACAACATCCCATCCGGACCCACACTGATGGCGCCACCCGCGTGGTAGTACGCCGTCGGAATTTCCTCGACCAGCACGTCTGGGCCATGGCCTCGCCCATCGACATCGCGGAAGCGAAGCACCTGATTGCGATAGCGGAGGGAAGCCTCGGGCACCACCCGTCCCGCCAGGCGCCGCCAGAGACGCGTCGACAGCGCCCGCTGCTTGTCGCCGCGCGTTCGCCACGTCGTAGCCACCACATAGACTTCGTGTGTCGTCTGGAAGTCGGGCGCGACGGCGATGCCCATCAACCCGGCCTCCGGCCCGATCCCTGGTTCCTCGGCGTACACGTCGAGGGAAGCCCACACATCGCGACGACCCGTCGCCGGATCGATCACCACGATACGTCCCGAGCGCTCGGTAACCAGAATTCGGCCATCGGGCAACTGGGCCACGCCCCATGGCACCTCGAGACCGCGTGCGATGGTGTCGACGGCATACACGAACGGTGTCGTGTCGATCGGCACATCGGCCGCGGGGATCACGGTGCTGGCCGACGTGACGCCTGCCCCGTGCTGATCAGTCGGTGCCGCATCGGCGCAGGCACCCGCCAACAGGATGAGCACGGCGGCCGCGAGGCCGCGTTCAGCTCGCGCCGTGCGCCGCGGCCAGCCGGTGGTCATCAACCGATCGTGGTGCCACCGAGCTCGAGTCTGACACGGACGCAATGGCCCATTGCACGTGCATATCCAGCACGCGTTGCTGCATCGCCAGATCGGTCACGATGTGGTCGGAGCCACGAAGATGGCACTCCTGCATGAGCGTCCCGAAGGGTACGTCGTGGAACGCGCGTCGGTGCTGGCCCTCGTGATTGTAGAAATCGAGGCCGTCGGTGAAGAGGTACAGCAACCGAACCCGACGCTGCACGAGCGTGGTCAGCTCGCGCGCCAGCAGGTCGCGCGGAGGAATGACGCGTACGTACGTGGGCATCTCGAACGCTGCCTCGTCCGGCAGTTGCGCAGCGTTGGCCTCCATCCGCGCGCGCCGCGCCGCACCGAACCGATGACTCCACCAGCGCTTCCAGGCGGTTGGGCGGAGCAGCTTGGGCGCGTAGTTGTGAAACCAGAATCCCGGTGTCAGGTGTGTACGTGCATCGATGGACGCGATGCCGAGGACGCGAGTATCCTCGAGCGCAGTCATGTGCGAGACATCCGCACCCGAGCACAGCCCCGCCAGCAGGAACCCGTCGATACCGCGGACACGCTGCAGGTAGTCCATCGCGTCACGCGTCTCCAGCACCGAACTCTCTTCAAACGCGCGTGCATCGCGACGCACATCGCTGTCGCCGAGGCCGCTGAGGTCGAAGCGAAGGCACACGAAGCCGGCGTCGGCATACGCACGCGCCAGCCTGACGTACATCCGGCACGAGCCGACTTTGTGGAGGATGCCGGAATTGATCAGGATGATGGCCGGCGCGCCGGCCCGTGCATGTCCCGCATCCGGTTCGCATACCACGCCCGCCAAGGTCGCATCGGTCCCGAACTGCACCGCACGCTCGATCATCACACCACCTCCGCAGACAGCCAACCCACGATGGCCTGGATGGCCGCTTGCGGGATCATCGCCGAACCCCAGTTGTCGACTTCATCCCACCGTCCTTGAATCGGCTCATGCCGGAACGCCACCTTGCCCGACGGGCCCGACAGATGCTGCGCCAGCAGGTGGTGCTCCGGTCGATCATCGGTGCACATCACCAGGCCACTGCGCAGCCGGAGGCTCGTCGTGGACATCACGCGCGTGGCGGCCAGTTCCTCGCGCAGCGTGGCCGTCACGGGATACCCCATGACACCAAGAACCCCGTGCGCTTCCCCATTCGCGGTGATTGATCCGAACGACTGCGGCCGGGCGGCGGCATCCACGAGCAACTCCTGAAGATACGTCGGTCCGTCCGTTACCGGGTCCCACAGGACCAGGTGAGCGACGTCCGACCGCTCGGCGGCGGCCTGCGTCGCGATCAGTCCCCCGAGCCGCAAGCCCACGAGGACGACCCGCTCCAGATCGGCGGTATCGCACAGCTCCTCGATCGCCAATCCGGTGTCCTCAACCGCACGGCCGATCGAGAAGTCCTCGCCGTCGCCCGCGGAATCGCCCGACCCGGTGTAGTCGAAGCGCAGCACGTGATAGCCAGCTTTGGCAGCAAGCAAGCTGAGCTGTCGGTACGCCCGATGGGCCCGCATGTACTCCTGACCGAATGGCGCACAGAGCACCACGCCGGTCTGGCGACCGACCCGGGCCTTCGGGGGATGATAAACGCCGTACAGCGGGCTGGCCGAGGAGCCGAAATAAAGCGGGTTCATGCGATCCGTGCGGAGGTCTGGGCCTTCTGTTCGGCCAGTCGTTTATCGCACTCGGCGGCAATCTGCTCAAGCGTCTGCAATACCATGATCGCCTGATTCAGTCGGACACCGAGCGCCTTGTCCAGCTTGGTGATGACGCGGACCGACAACAACGAGTGACCGCCGATGTCGAAGAAGTTGTCACGCACACTGATGCGCGCAATGCCGAGCACGTCGGACCAGACGGCGGCCACGGCCTGTTCGGTCGGTGTGCGGGGCGCCACGAAGTCGTCGACCGCCCCGAAGGGATCGCTCAGCAACGTCGGGTCGATGTCACCACCCGCCGTACGCGGCCATTGGTCGACGAGCACGTAGGTCGAGGGCACCAAGTGTGCCGCCAGGTGTTTTTTCAGGAATCGACGCAGCTCCGAGACCGTCGCGCGCGCCTGATCGCGCAGCTGCACGTAGGCCACGAGGCGAACACTGCCGGTGCGGTCTGCCCGCTGCATGACGAGCGCGTCCGCAACGGCCTCCTGCGTCTTGAGTGTCGCCTCGATGTCCGCAACCGGGACACGTGGCACTACAGGCGCGGGCGGCGCCGCGGGTGCCGGTGGCGCGACGTCCCGCAAGCGCGCGAACAGCGCCATCAGGGGGAATGGCGACACCAGTAGATGCGCGTAGTCGTCGGCGGCCCCGAGCGCGCGCGAGAACGCGGCGACACCTTCTGTGGGTTTGATGGCATCGGCGTACCAGCCCGGCTCGGCGGCAGGTGGCACCTCGGTCTCGGACCGATCGAGATCGAGCGTACTGCGTCGGCGCGCATTACGACCGGGACGCTGCACCAGCTGCGACCGGTCTGCCACACGCGTCATGATGAACTCCTCGATGTCGACGAGCACCGCACCCGTGCCATCGGTAATCGTCACGTCGAACACCGCCAGATCCTGCTCATCCGCTGACGAGGGGCGCAGGCGAATGTGACTGTGGATCGTGGCCGGCAGCGGCGCGTGAATGCTGATCCGTGCGTACGACAGCGGGACGAAGAAGTCACGTTGCGCATCGAATGTCGGAATCAGCTCCTGAGCTCCGGCCGTCGCCATGTCCATCAGCGCGGGATGCAGCGTATAGACCGCCAGGTCCGCCGCAAATGCCGGATCCAAGGCGAGATCCAGCAGCGCCTCGCCCTGGCCGATCGCGATCCGTCGCACATTCTTCCAGCGCGGTCCGAACGCCAGGTTCGGGTCCACCTCATTCGCCGACGGCGTTCGCACCCGCGCGCTGCACCGCGCGGCGATGGCCGCGAGATCGAGATCAGCCGCACCCGAGGCGACGAGCGCAGCCGACCCCATCACGTGCTCCTCCCACGGCACACCGTCCTCGCCGGGCGGTGTGGCACCCACGATCGCGAACTCGGCGCGTTCGGCGCCGGTGCGTACGGCGATGCGCATCTCGCGAGGCAACTCGTCTCGCAAGACCAACGGCGAGAGAAACGCCACGTCGCGCAACTCCAGCGTGCGCGCGTGCTGTGTCGCCCACGGCGCGAGTGCGGCGCGAGCGATTTCGAGATATCCCGTCCCGGGCACCAGCGACGGACCGTCCGCCAGGCGATGCTCCGCCATGACCCAGTGACGCTCGGTCGACAACTCGCAGGCAAACAGGGCGTCGTTGCCGTGGCGAAGAACGCGTTCCAGCAACGGGTGCGACGGGGTGGGGGTCGTCTCGGTCGCCGATGGCATGGCCACCATGCCGACATCGCGCCACGCGCTCCACGCCAGCGACAGGGTAGCTGTCCCGCGCGCGGACCGTTGAGCACTCCACGAATCCAGGAACGCGTTCGCCGCGGCATAATCGATCTGACCCGGCAGCGCCGCCATCGCGCTGATCGACGAGAAGGCGACGAAGAAGTCGAGCGGACTGTCGCCGAACACGTCGTCGAGAGCGAGCGCGCCGCGGACCTTCGGCGCCAACATGGCGTCCATCTCTGCGCGCGTCTTCATCGCGAGCAGGCCGTCGGCGAGAATGCCGGCGGCGTGCACGACGCCGTGAATCGCGCCGAACTGTGCACGTGCATCCTGCACCACGCGTCGCATGGCGGCGACGTCCGTGACGTCGGCCGCGAGGACCTGCACGGTCGCGCCTGCCGCTTCGAGCCTGCGGACCGCGTCGATTCGCGTGCGGTCGCCGTCACTGAGCCCGGCGGCGTCCCACACTTCACGGGCGGGCAACGGCCGCCGCGTCGTCAGCAGCAAGGTGGGGTTCGCCACGCTCGCGAGCCATTCGCTGATCGAAAGCCCGATGCCACCCAGACCGCCGGTGATGAGATACACGCCGTTCTGACGCACCTGTGGCCGCACGCGAGGTGCCACCGGCTCCGCGCGCGGTGACCGCATCGCTGCCGCCTCGAAGCGACGCACCCACCGTCGCCCGTTGCGGTACGCGATGAGCGTGTCGGCGGGCAACGCCGCGATCTCATCGACCACGGCATGTACCAACCTGTCGTCGGGCGCCACGTCCATCGTATGATCGAGATCGACGACGCGCGCCGACACCGCGGGCAGTTCTGCGGGCAGTCCATTGGCGGGCCCCAACGCCAGCGCACCAAACGGATGTCGAACATCATCGCCGATGACGTCGTGCGCCGCGGCGGTAAGGACCGTCAGTGTCAGCGGAACCGTGACGTCCTCCTGAATCAACGCCTGACCGAGTGCCGCGATCGAATGAAACGCAGCGACTTCGTCCACTGCCGCGTCCGCACTCCAGGCGTGCACGATATGAGTCGGCACACGTCCTTGGCGACCCGCGCGTTGCCACAGTGAGACCCAGTCCTCCGTCACGTCGCGCCTCAGTGACACGCGGTCTGGCGAGGACTCCACGAAAGTGTCGCCCGCCTGCACGCGACAGATGCGTGCACCACGTGCCTGCAGTGCCGCGTCGAGCGCCGTGGTCGCCGGGCCGTCTTCCGCCAACAGCCACACCTCGCCGAGCCCACCCGAGGCCGGCGTGATGGCGCGATGCCAGACGGGTGCATACATCCAGTCGTCGACCTGCTCCCGCCGCGTCAGCGATGCAGTCGGCTCAGCGGCGCCCGGCACGCTGTTCGAAGCCGCCAGCGCCGGACGGTCTGCGTCGATCCAGTATCGCTGGCGTTCCCAGGGGTACGTCGGCAACGGAACGCGCTGACGCGGCTCGCCCTCGTGCATCGCTTTCCAGTCGACCGGCACACCATGCGTCCACAGCGCGGCAACCGCACCGAGCAGAAATCCCTGATCATCGGTGTCGTCATCGGCGTGCGGCAGCGTCGTGACGATGGGCTGGGCCAACGTGCGTTGTGGATGCAGCGCCGCGAGACTGGCCAGCGTGCGACCGGGACCGATCTCCATCAGGAGCCGATCCGGATCGTCGAGCAAGACGCTCAGTCCATCGGCGAATCGCACGGTCTCCCGCAGGTGACGCACCCAGTAGGCGGGGTCGACGGCCTCCGACGGCGTGATCCAGGTTCCGCTGAGGTTCGACACGAACGGCAAGGTCGGCGCGGACAACGCGAACGTCCGGACGACGCTCGCGAAGCGCTCGAGAATGCCTTCCAGCATCGACGAATGCGCTGCCACGTTGATGCGGACCCGGCGCCCGTCGATCCCGGCGGCCGACAGACGCGCTTCGAGCGCCGCAATCGCCTCGACGGGGCCGGACGCCACGCACAACTCGGGTGCATTGATCGCTGCGATCGACAACTCGGGAGTCATGAACGGGCGAAGCGCATCAACCGCGAGTGGCACGGACAACATCGCCCCCGGCGGCAGCGTCTCGAACAAATGGCCGCGCGCGGACACCAACCGGACGCCATCCTGCAGGGAGAAAACGCCGGCGAGATGGGCGGCCGAGTATTCCCCCATGCTGTGACCGATCATCGCGCCGGGCATGAGGCCCCAGTGCATCAACTGGCGCGCGATCCCGACCTGCGTCAGGAACAGCGCGGGCAGGCTCATCGACGGTCGCTCGAGAATCGTGGCGGCTTCGGCTTCGCGTCCGGCCTCCGGATACAGCGCGCGCCGCAATGCGTCGCGATGCGCGGGCTCGAGGGCCATCAGTCCTTCGTCCATGATGGCGCGAAACACCGGCTCATGGGCATAGACCTGTGCCGCCATCGCCGGATACTGTGCACCGCCGCCGGCGAACATCCACACCATCGAGCGCCCGTTCGACGCGGCCGTCGCCGCGACCTGCAGTGTCGTGTCGACGCCGTCGAGTCGTGCCACCGCATCGTCATGCTGCTGCGCCACGATGCACCGGCGCGCTGCATGGGCGAGTCGCCCACGCTGCAACGTCCAGGCGACATCGGCCAGCGGCACCTGCGGCTGGTCGCGCAACCAGTCGGCGACGTTGATCGCGGCGGTACTGAGCGCCGTGTCGGTTTTCGCCGAAATGGGCAGCACCTGCCAGCGTCGCGTCGACGGCGTGGACGACGGCCGCGCGGGCGCCTCCTCGACCACGACGTGCGCATTGGTGCCACCAACGCCGAGCGAGCTGATGCCCGCGCGACGTGGTGTGCCCGTGCGGGGCCACGCGCGGACATCGGCGTTCACAAAAAACGGCGTCGAGGCAAAATCGATGAGCGGATTCGGCGCGCGATAGTGCAGCGTCGGCGGCAACTCACCGTGCTCGAACGCCAGCATCACCTTCATGAGCCCGGCGACACCGGCCGCCGTGTCGAGGTGCCCGATGTTCGACTTCACCGAGCCGAGGGCGCAGTACGCACGCTCCGCGGTGGTGCGACGGAATGCGCTCGTCAGCGCGGACACCTCGATCGGATCACCCACGGCGGTGCCGGTGCCATGCGCTTCGACGTACTGGATGCTGTCCGCCGTCAGCCCGCTCATGGCGATGGCTTCGGCGATGGCGGCGGCCTGGCCATCGACGCTGGGCGCGAGATACCCCACTTTCCCGGCGCCGTCGTTGTTGATCGCGGAGCCGCGAATCACGGCGAGGATGTGATCGCCGTCGTCCAGCGCGTCTTGCAGGCGGCGCAACACCACCACCCCCGCACCGCTGCCGAACACGGTCCCACGCGAGTCCGCGTCGAACGGTCGGCAGTGCCCGTCCGGCGAAAGGATCTCGTTCTCACGGACGACGTAACCGACGCGGTGCGGCAGCTCAATCGTGACGCCACCGGCCAGCGCCATGTCGACTTCACCGTTCAGCAGGGACTGGACCGCCAGGTGAATGGCCACGAGCGACGTCGAGCACGCCGTCTGCACGTTCACACTCGGCCCACGCAGGTTCAGCGCATACGAGACGCGCGTTGCCAGAAAGTCCTTGTCGTTGCCCGTATGCCGCACCAGGAACAGGCCGACGTCCTCCATCAACCGCCGATTGTTCAGGAGATTGTTCTGGAAGTACGCGCCCATGCCGACACCAGCGTACACGCCGATCGGACCGGAGAACACATCGGGGGCATGGCCGGCGTGTTCGAGGGCTTCGTAGGCACACTCGAGGAACAGCCGATGCTGCGGATCCATGATCGCGGCATCGCGCGGCGAGAAGCCCCAGAATTTGGCATCCCACCACTCCATGTCGTCGAGGACGGCGGCGGCCGGCACGTAGTTGGACTGATCGACCAGCGACGCGGGGACGCCTTCCGCCAGCAACTCCTCGCGGGTCAGACGGCGAATACTCTCGGTTCCGCTGCGCAGGTTGGTCCAGTACTCCGCCAGCGAGCGCGCGCCGGGAAACCGCCCGGCCGCCCCGACAATGGCGATCTCCGTGCCCGTCCACGACGGATCCTGCCGTACCTCACTCACGTGCGATCCTCATTGAACGTTCCGCACCAGACGTCGCTGCATCGCAGAACGACGCGCAAGGGCGCGATCCTCAGGGGCGGATCCTTCCGCCGGCGTCGCGTCGGTCGACGGCGCCAGGTGCGCCGCCAACGCCGCGATCGTCGGGAAACGGAACAGATCCGTGATCGGAAAGTCGCGCCCGATCGCCTTGGTCAAGCGCCCGTGTACCTGAACGGCCAGCATCGAGTGACCACCAAGATCGAAAAAGTTGTCGCGGGTCCCGACGGAGGGCAGTCGGAGCACCTCCTGCCACACGGCGGCCACCGCCTGCTCCATGCCGCTCGTCGGAGGCGTCAGCGTCGCGGCGGTCGGGCGCACCGTCTCCGGCGCAGGCAATGCCTTCCGGTCGATCTTCTTGTTGGGCGTGCGCGGCAGATCCGGCAGGACGATGAACTGCGACGGCGTCATGAAGTCCGGCAACGCCTTGCCGAGCGCCTGTCGAATGCGCATCTCGTCGATCGTCATCGCTGGGCGCGCCGTCAGGTACGCGATCAACCGCGGATCCCCCTCAACGTCCTCGCGCGCGACGACCGCGACCTCGGACACGGCCGGATCGGCCGCGATGAGCGCCTCGATCTCGCCCAGCTCGATGCGATACCCGCGAATCTTGACCTGCGTATCGATCCGCCCGAGGAACTCATAGCGCCCGTCGGGCAGTGCGCGCACGAGATCACCGGTGCGATACGCCCGCACCTGACGCCCATCGCGCAACACGAGGGTGACGAACCGTTCCGCCGTGAGCTCCGGGCGATCGAGATAGCCGCGTGCGACGCCGGCACCGCCGATGAGCAGTTCACCGGGGACGCCGAAGGGGACCGGTACGAGGAACGAATCCACCACGAAGAGCGATGTGTTGGCGATCGGGGCGCCGAGTGGCACGGCACCTGGGCCGTTCGTTACCCGATGGGTCGTTGACCAGATCGTGGTTTCGGTGGGGCCGTACATGTTGAGGACGTCGCCACCGACCAACCCTACCAACTCGTCGGCCAGCGCCGGTGGAAACGCTTCGCCACCCACACACATCGTGCGCAGGCGACGCAGGGACTCGCGCGTCTCCTCGTGCATCAGCAACAGGCGCGCGAGTGAGGGCGTGCACTGCAGATGCGTCACCGCGTGCCGCTCGATCAGTGCCGCGATCGAGTAATCTGCCTCTTCCCCGTCGGCGTCGACCGGAGCGCTCGTCGCGGCGCGCAACGCATCGAGCGGCGCCAGATGATCGAGCACCGTTTGTGTCTCCAGCCCGAAATCCACCAGACAGGCGATCTCGTCAACGCCGATCTCGCGCAGCCGATCCACCATCGCCCCAGCCGACTCCGGTGTGCCGAACAACGCACTCGACTCGTAGTACCGCTCGAAGGAATACTCGAGCAGTGCCTCGTTCTCTTCGGGGGTCAGGCTGGCGAAATCGATGTCCGATCCGTCCGACCCTTCCCGCCGACGCAGCGTCGGAAATGCGCCGAGGTGCTGCTTGATCAGGCCGACCGACGTGCGCAGATACTCGATCATCGGTCCACGAACGTGCGCCTTGACGGCCTGCTCGTCGTCACCGATGAACGTGTGCACCATCAGTGTCACGCGCCCCGTGCCGGGATGACCGGCGGCGCGCCACGCCTCGCGGTACCGCTGCAGCTTGCCGGCCAGCTCGTCGACGGTCTGGCCAAGCAGGTGGGTGAGGATGTTGCCGCCGAACGTCCCGGCCTGTTCGAAGGTCTCCGGATTGCCCGCGGTCGTGATCCAGAAAGGCAGCTCGGATTGCACGGGACGCGGCAGCATGCGCACGGACACTTCGCCCTTCGGACCGGCAAACGGCAGCGCCTCGCCACGCCAGAGGCGCTGCACCGTCGCGATTTCGCGGAACATGGTGCCCTTCGCGTCAGCGAACGCTTCCGGGCGAAGCACGAAGTCGTTCGGCTGCCAGCCGGCCGCGAAGGACACACCGACGCGGCCGTTCGAAATGTTGTCCACCACCGACCATTCTTCCGCCACGCGCAGCGGATGATGCAACGGCAACACACAACTGCCGGCGCGAATGCCGACTCGCGACGTGACGGCCGCAACGGCGGCTCCCGTGACGGATGGGTTCGGGTACAGCCCGCCAAACGCGTGGAAATGGCGCTCGGGTGTCCAAACGGCTTCGAACCCGTGCGTGTCGGCGAACCGCGCGCCCTCCAAAAGCAGGCGATACTTGTCGCGCGCCAGTTCGTTCGAGTCGGCGGAGAAGTAGAAAAGTGAGAACGAGATGGGTCGCGCGCTGCGCCGTGACGACGTCGGGCGCATCACCGGCGTTTCCTGCGCAAAAAGCACGACCGTGTAACCGCGCGCCAGCGTCCAGCACAACTCGAGGACCGAGATGTCGAACGACAGGCTGGTCACGGCCAGCCACGTGCCGGGCGTGGTGCCCAAACGCGCATCCATGCCCGCGAAGAAGTTGATGACGTTGCGATGCTCGACCATCACACCTTTCGGACGCCCGGTCGAGCCCGACGTGTAGATGATGTACGCCAGGTCTGCGCCACCGCTGCGGGTTGCCAGGCGTTCCGCGGAGGTGATCGCCCATGAGGCGGGATCATCCACCAGGCACTCGCGCGAGCGATCCGTCGTGAACCGCCCTTGCAGCGCCCGCTGCGTGATGATCACGCGCGCGCCGCTGTCCTCGAGCATCAACGCCACACGATCCGCCGGATAGTGCGGGTCCACCGGCACATACGCACCGCCGGCCTTGAGCACGGCATACATGGCGACGACGAGATCGAGTGATCGCTCGCAGACCAGCGCGACGGCGACGTCACGCGTGACGCCGCGATGCACGAGCTCATGCGCCAGCGCCTCGGCGCGCGCATCGAGTTCGGCGTACGTCATGGACGCACCATTGCAGACCACCGCCGCGCGACGAGGGCTGCGCAGCGCCTGCGCCGCAATCTGCTCATGCACCGTCAGCGGACCGTTCAACGCGATGGACGTGCGATTCTGGGCGACCGTCAGCTGGGTCCAGCTGGCCTCGTCCATGACGGCCGTGTCCCGCAGGGACGCCGACGGACGTGCCTGCACGTCCGCGACAAATGCGTCGAACCCTCGATGCAAGCGTTCGAGATCGGCCGGGGTGAACGCGGCGGGCGCGCCCTGCCACTGCACGCGGCGATCGCCCAACACGCTGACGACCAGTTGCGAGGCGCCCAAGGCGGTCGCGCAGCCGATCTCGACACGCACGGGCCAGGCCGGTGCACCCTGCGGATGGGCGCGACGCAGGACGGGCGACCGACGCCACACGGTGCGGGCGAAAGTGCCGAGTGCATCGATCTCGCGCAACGAGGCGGTGGCGCGTGCGGCGGCGGTCGACGCAACCTCTGAAGGGTCGGCGGCGACGTGCCACGGCACCACGGACGCGAAAAGCGCGCCGGCGCCATCGATGCGTTTGGCCAGTCCCTCGGTCGACAGACCGATGTCG
Source organism: uncultured Gemmatimonas sp. (assembly GCA_964565915.1). GTDB lineage: Bacteria > Gemmatimonadota > Gemmatimonadetes > Gemmatimonadales > Gemmatimonadaceae > Gemmatimonas. The sequence goes on along the minus strand of CAZMGX010000067.1, from coordinate 3,114 downwards.
CCATCGGGTCGTCCGCTGAGTCGCAGCAGGTACAGTCCTGCCAATGCCCCGAGCTCTTCGATCCCGACCGCCGCCGGATGATCCAGGCGTGCCTCATGCGTCGACGGCTGGCTGACAGAACCGGTCGGCACTGAGCCGCTCCCGGCCGCCACCACCAGTGGCTGCATCGCGCTCAGTCGACGAACCCACTCCGCCTCGTGACGAATGAGTGGCCGAGCCACCTCGTCGACGCGCGAGGTGAGGCGAGGATCCGGCGCGGGCACCGCGTCGCCGACCGACAGGCCTAGCGCCGTCGCGGAAGCCACCGGCACACCGTCGACGCTGTACAGCGCCGCGAGACGCAGAGCCCCGGCGGCGGTCGCCACCGTCAGGGCGTCTTCCGCTACACCAAGCACCGCCCCGGGCTGGGCACCGGCGCCGTTTTCGACGACCGTTGCCTCTTCGGCGACATACACGCCGTCGCCCAACGCCAGCAGGGCGCAGCTGAAGGGGTTCGGGTACGTCCCGGTCTGCGAGACGCGCACCAGTCGATGCAGTGCCTCTGCCGGGCGCCGGACGTCCAACAGGCCTTGTCCCGTCGGCCGATCGGCCCGCCGATGGAATGTCGTGTGATCCAGCGGCGCCGCCCCCGCGGGCAGCTCGCTCGCGTCCGTGAGCGTCGGCAGCAACTGCTCGAAGGACTGAATCGCCGCTTCCCAGCACTTGGCATTGATCGACAGCGCGGTCTCATCCGGCCCGACGGCAAACATGCGCTGGGCCAGCACGGTGCCCGCATCAACCGCCTCGGTCATGCGATGCCAGCTTACGCCGTGTTCGGCCACTCCATCCACGATCGCCCACGCCGCCGCGTTGAGGCCCCCATATCGCGGTAACGGCCCATCGTGAAAATTGATGGCCCCGCGACGGGGAAGCCGGAGCAGCGCCGGCGGAAGCACACGGAGGTTCGTGATGCTGAGCAGCCAGTCGAACGACGCATCTTCGAGGTCGGACGCATAGTCGGCACTCGCCGAAAGCACCGGAACCGTGGCGCCTCGCGCCCAGTCGCCAATCGCCGCCGAGTCCGTGATGACGGCCACGATCTCGATGTCGTTCCGCAGCAATCGCTCGGCACATTGCACCAGCAACGACTCGTCACCAATAACGACCGCGCGCACCATGCTCACCGGACACGTCCTGACAGCGAAAGTGAAAAAACGGCCAGCACCATGAGCGGCACGGGCGTCACCAAGGGGATTCCCGCAGGATCGCGAGGAATCGAGCACAAACAGGACGACCCAACGACCGGCGGGGTATCATCATGCTGGCCCGATCCCGCCCCTTTTCGCATGGGTTTGTGCGGTCTCCGCCCCGTCAGTCCTGAATGACGCGGAGCGCCAGCTCCACCTTTCCGAACGGCGCGCTGACCTGAACGCCCTGCACCCGGCTACGCACTTCGGCCAGCATTTCACGCGCGATCGCGATGCCTTCCTCCAGCGCATGTTCCTTGCTCTTCTCCGTCGCCCGCCGCATGCGATCGAGCACCGCGCGCGGAACGGTGACGCCCGGCACCTCGTTGGCGAGGAACTCGGCGTTCCGCGCCGACACCAGCGGCCATATACCCGCGATCACCGGAATGCGCACGTCCTCGATCGAGCCGAGGAAGCGATCGAGCTGCCCCGGATCAAAGACCGGCTGCGTAATCGCGTACTCGGCCCCCGCTTCCACCTTCCAGTGGAACCGGCGCAGTTCATGGGCCGGATCGATGGCCGCCGGGTTCACACCGACTCCCATCACGAAGCGTGTCGGCTCGCCGATCGGATTGGCGCCGGGATCGAGGCCGCGATTGAGCTTGCTGACGAGATTGGTCAATCCGATCGCGTCGATGTCGAATACGGCGGTCGCATCCGGGTATGGCCCCATCTTCGGCGGATCACCCGTGATCAACAGCAGATTCCGCAGCCCGAGCGCCGAGGCGCCCAGCAGGTCACTCAGCATGCCGAGGAGATTGCGGTCACGGCAGCAGTAGTGGGTGACGGCCTCGATACCCTGACGCTCGATGATCAAGCTGGTGGCGATCGCCCCCATCCGGCTCTGCGCGCGCGGCCCATCGGGAACGTTGATCGCGTCGACACCGGCGCGATGCAGCGCTGCCGCGTCCAACTCGAGCTTCGCGGTATCGACCCCGCGCGGCGGTACGATCTCCACGGAGGTGACGAACTGCGCGGCTGCCAGCTTCGCACCCAGTCTGGACCGGTCACCCAACGGCACGGGCGTACGACCGACCGCGACCTCCGGATGCACCGCGCGAAACTCGGCCGTCTCACGGACCAGACCCGCCGCGCGCGGATTCAGCGGACGCACCCCCTCCACCATCGCCTTGATGTGTTCGGGTGTGGTTCCGCAGCACCCGCCGACGATCTTGGCGCCCGCCTGAATGAGATGTCGGGCATAGGTCGCCATGTACTCCGGGCTGGCCATGTACATCGAGCGCCCGCCGACATCACGCGGCATGCCGGCATTGGGCTGCGCCGACAACTTCCGCGACGTCACGGTCGCCATGCGTTCGATCGCTTCGAGGATCGTTTGCGGCCCCACGGAGCAGTTGAGGCCGATCACCTCGACGTTCCATCGATCCAGCACGCGCGCGATGTCTTCAGGACTGGCGCCATAGGCGGTGCGCAGGTCCGGACCGACGGTGGCTTGCGCAATGATCGGCATGCCGGGGTCCACGTCACGCGCCGCGAGAATCGCCTGCTCGAGTTCCTCGAGATCCGCGAAGGTTTCGAGGAGCAGGCAATCCGCGCCACCAGCCTTGAGCGCCGCCATCTGTTCGGCGAACAAGGCGCGCGCCTCCTCGCGACTGGTGGCGCCGTACGGCTCGAGTCGCACACCGAGCGGACCAACCGCTCCGGCCACCAATCGGCGCTCACCCGCGGCCTCGCGCGCGAGCTCGGCGGCACGCTGGTTGATCGAGGCGACCTGCCCCTCGAGACCGTACTGGGCGAGCTTCGCACGATTGGCGCCGAACGTGTTGGTTTCGAGGACCTCGGCGCCGGCCTTCACGTACGCGGCATGGATCTCGCGCACGAGGTCGGGTGCCCGCAATACAAGCTCATCGTAGCACTGGTTGATGAA
>CAZMGX010000066.1:5237-17576 GCA_964565915.1 uncultured Gemmatimonas sp. | reverse complement strand
ATAGACGGCCATGTGTGCCGGCGTACAAAACGTGTCGCGTCCGATGGTGCGATGCCACGAGATATCCCAGAGGATCCCGATCAGGATGCTCGTGGCACCCACGACGACCGCGGTGAGATGCCATGGAATATCGCGGGTGGCCGACGCGGACTGGGCGTTGGCACGATCGACAAGGGAGGTGGCCATTCGAAGGAGCGTGAAGGGCTGGGCGACTGAGAGCGGTGGCGCCGTGAGTCGTGGCGTACATTATCTTAGCGCGTTGCCACGCCCGGGTCGTTCCTTGCGCTCCGGTTCCTGTCGCCCTCCTCCTTGAATGGTTCGCACGATACTCCTCGGGCTTTTTGGCCTATTCGGTGCGCTGGTGATCGTGGCCTGGTGGCGCGCTGCCGCGCGCGACAAACGCGAGGGGGTGGGTGACTTCCGCTTTCCCGATGTGTTGCGGATCGGGCTTGGCGCGGGAACCAACTTCTTCGACACGCTCGGGATTGGTTCGTTCGCGACGACCACGACCGCGTTCACGATGCTTCGTCTGGTTCCGCCCGAGCGTGTACCCGGCACACTCATCGTGGGGCACACACTCCCGGTGGTGGCGCAGGCGTTTCTGTTTCTGGCAATTGTGGAGGTCGAGAACCTCACCCTGCTGACGCTCGTCGTCGCGATGCTCACCGGCGGTGCGATCGGGGTGCGTGTCGTCTCGAAGCTGCCCAGACGGCAGGTGCAACTCTCCATGGGCGCCGGACTGCTGCTGGCCGGCGCCTTCATGGCGCTGGGACAACTTGGGATGTTTCCCGCCGGTGGGACGGCTCTCGGCCTGCACGGTGGTGCGTTGGCATTCGCGGCGGTGATGTTCTTCCTCCTTGGCGGTCTGCTCATGGTTGGCATCGGCCACTACGGACCGTGCCTGGTGCTGCTCAGCGTGCTCGGCATGAACCCACGCGCAGCGTTCCCCATCATGATGGGTGCCGGCGGGCTGGTCGGACCGATCGGGTGCTTCGAGTTTTTGCGTACCGGGCGCTTGGACCACCGCGTGGCGCTGGGGCTCACGCTGGGAGGGATCCCGGCGGTGCTGGCCGCGGCGCTCCTGGTCAAGTCACTGCCACTCGACGTACTGCGCTGGATTGTCGTCGCGGTGGTGCTCTGGACGGGCGGCACGTTGCTGCGCGCGGCCACTCGCCCGGGCACCACGGCCCCGACGACGCCGTGACTCCTCTGACGTTCGTCGCATGAGCACAGCACAGCAAACACCGGCGCGATACGCGCTCGCGCCAGATCTTTCGATATCGCGCGTCCTGACCGGACTCTGGCAGGTGGCGGATCTCGAACGCACCGGTCAGCTGCCGCCGCGTGATGCGGCCGCGCAGTCGCTCCAGTCGTATGCGGTCGCTGGCCTCACCACGTTCGACATGGCCGATCATTACGGGTCGGCCGAGGACATTGTGGGGCACTACCGCGCGCAGCAGCTTGGCCCGCCCGTCGAGTCGCTGACGAAGTGGGTGCCAGAGCCGGGGCCCATCACGCGCGCGCAGGTGCGCGCGGCCGTCGATCGCGCGCGTGGCCGCATGCATGTGGACTGTCTCGATCTGCTCCAGTTCCACGCGTGGTCGTATACCCATCCCGCGTGGTTGGACGCGATGTTCTATCTCGACGAGCTGCGCCGTGAAGGGTTGATCCGGCATCTGGGCGTCACCAACACGGATACCGCGCACCTGCGCGTGATCGTGGAGAGTGGTGTGCCGATCGTGAGCAACCAAGTGTGTTATTCGCTGCTGGATCAGCGGGCCGCGGGTGCGATGACCGCATACTGTCAATCCAAGGGCATCGCGCTGCTGGCCTTCGGGACACTGGCGGGTGGGTTCCTGTCAGATCGATGGCTCGGACGTGTCGAGCCGGACTGGAACACGCTCGAGACCTGGTCGCAGATGAAGTACGGGCGGTTCGTTCGCGCCGTCGGTGGCTGGGATGCGCTCCAGGCGATACTGCGGGTCGCGCGACAGATTGCCGATCGCCACGGAACATCCATCGCCAATGTGGCGGCGCGGGCCATTCTCGATGCGCCGGCGGTTGGCGGGGTGATCGTGGGAGCACGATTGGGTCAGAGCGCCCACATCGACGACACGATGCGTCTCAACACGCTTCAGCTGGACGCCTCCGATCGACGCGCGCTGATGGACGTGATGGCGACCCTTCAGCCGATCCACGGTGACTGCGGCGACGAATATCGCAAGCCACCGTTTCTCACGGCGAGCGGGGATCTCAGTCACCATCTCGAGGGGTTTCCAGCGCCGTACCCGGTGCAGGGAGACGTCACGGGTCGTCGGCGTGCGCTGTCGGGCACGTCGTGGGAAACACTAGCGGGCTACTCGCGCGCGGTGCGCGTGGGGGATCGCATATTGATTTCGGGGACGACCGCCACCCACGGCGACCGGGTCATCGGCGGCACCGACGCGGCGGCGCAGACCCATTTCGTGATCGACAAGTTGGCCGGCGCGTTGGAATCGTTGGGCGGACGTCTGGAGGATGTCGTACGCACACGCATCTACGTGTCAGACGTCGCGCACTGGGAGCCCGTCGCCCGCGCACACGGCGAGCGCTTTGCCGGCATCCAGCCGGCGAACACGATGGTGAGCGCAGGGTTGATTGGCGACGAATATCTGGTCGAGATCGAAGCGGAAGCGGTGGTGCACTGACTATTCGGAGTGGCGATGTCGACAGCCAAACCTTACAATCGTGGACGTGCCGCCGTCGCGATGGTGTGCGCGATGCTCACACATGCGGGCGTGGCCGGCGCGCAGGCCCCCGTGATACCGCAGCCGGTGCCCAATACGTTGCGTGGCATCGTGACGGATACCTTGGGCGCCCCGCTCGCTGATGTGCTCGTGTTGGTGACTGAGCTCCGAAGGCAAGTCCGCACTCAGCCCGATGGGCGATTTCTCTTCGACAGTGTCAAGGCGGGCACATACGAAGTCCGCCCGCGTCGTCTTGGCTATGTGGCCGCGACCGAACGCGTCGAGGTCACGGCACAGGGGGGCAGCCTGCACATTCGCATGGTCCAGTTTCAGAACGTCCTGCCGTCAGTCGTCACCAACGCCGAGTTGGGTGGACTGTCGGGTGTCATTGCTGACACGGACCACAATCCGCTGCACGGCGCCACCGTTTCGGTAATGGGCGCGGGCAAAGCGGCCCGCACCGACAGCAGCGGAAAGTTCTTCATCCCACTCAAAGCCGGTCAGTACATGCTGCGCATCGAGCGCGACGGACACGTCCGGCAGATGATGGGCGTCCTGATTCCGGAGAACGAGGGTCGCCGGATCGCCGCGTGGCTGGCGCCAGGGAAGAAGACGGCGACCGACATCATGATCGGCGTGCGACTCTTCAACATGAATGAGCGTATCATGCGCAGCAGCCCGACATCATCCAAGTATTTCACGGCCGAAGCGCTCTTGAAACAGGGCATCGGTGATCTGATGGCACTGGCGCGGCGCAATGCGATCGGGACGGTCAGCCCGGACTGCGAGGTGACGATCGGCAACCTGCTCGGCGGGCCAGTGCCGCTCAGCTCCATCTATGCTGACGAAGTCGCGTTTGTGGAGGTGTATTCACCAAGCATGACGGGTGGTGCGGGCGGGCGTGTGCGCGGCAACACGAGCATCAGAGGCAATACGCAACGGATCACGACGCCGACGTATCAGGCGCCGGGGACGTCGAAGCAATGCGGGAATCTGGGGATCATTGTGTGGCTGAAGCAGTGACAGCGGAGACTTCGCCAAGCACAGGAGCCTCGGCTCGCTGGCAGGTGCTCGTCGCGGTAGTGCGACACATGAACAGAGCGACATTTTGATTGGAGACGGTATGCAACTTGCCATCGGTGTTGCCACAGTGGTGCTCGTCTTCTTCCCACAGACGGTGCTCGCGCAAGCGTTTCCTCGCATCACCCTCAAGCCGGCGAATGCAGTGCTCGATGCGGAGTTCACGTTTGTCCTCTCGGTACGGGAGGTCGCTGACGGGCGGGTGATCCTGACGGATGGTCGGGAGCAGCAGATGTGGATCGGAGACTTTCGCTCGTTGACAACGAAGCCGCTCGGGCAAAAGGGAAGGGGGCCGCTCGAGTGGGGCGCCGCGAGTTCGGTTTTCCCGACGCGCGGAGACTCCTCGATCATGTATGACCGGGCCAACGGTCGCTGGGTGTTGTTCGATGGTGTCGCGCCGGTCGCGACGGTTCCGTCGATGCATCCGGCGGTGCTTGCCGCGTCATCATTCCGGGGAGCGGATCGGCTTGGTCGCGTGTTGTCCACCAAGCCACGTGTGCTCACTCCGGGGTCGAACAGCATCACCGGTCGTGACTCCTTGGTCGTGCAGCTCGTGGACCGTGCGAGTGGGCGCGTCGAGCCAGTCGCGACCGTGCGCGAGCGACCGCGTCGCGTGAACGCCACCGGCGACGCCAGTGGGCAGGTGAACGGCTTTGTGGTGCAATGGACTGTGGCGTTCGCGCAGGCCGAAGAGGCGCATCTGGCGAACGATGGGTGGGTTGCCGTCGTTCGGCTCGACCCCGTGCGCGTTGACTGGCGCGCGCCTGACGGCACGTGGCGCAATGGGAAACCGCTGCCACTCCCCGCAATCGTCGTCGACGCCGCCGAGCGACGCGCCATCATCGCGGTACGAGCTGAGCAGCGGCAGCGGCTGCTTACGCAAGGGGCGCCCGTCGCGCCAGACCCTCCACTCCCCACGCTGCTGCCGCCGCTCGATCACCTGCAGGCGCTCGGCCTGCCCGACGGTCGCATTCTCTTGCGTCGCCGCTCGCAGTACAGCGCGCCGTCGGCTCGCTACGTGATCGTCAATCGCGCGGGTCGTGTCGATGGTGAGCTGAGGTTGGGACCGAATGAAGAAGTCGTTGGCTTCGGCCCGCGCTCCGTGTACATCACGTTCAAGGATGATGACGACGTGCAGCGCCTGCGTCGCCATCCCTGGCCATAGCGCGCGCGACTCTTTCTCACGCCTCGCATCAGGGTCTCGCCACCGTTCACTATATTCGTCTGACAGTTGGTGCGGGCATTAGAGTCGATCCGTCCCTGTTTCCTTGGATACTTCAATGGCGATGAGCATAGTGCTGCCTCGCGACCGATCAACCTTGGGGGCACGCTGCATGGTCCACGCCGCGAGCGGCCTGCTCGCGCTCGGGCTTGCGGGGTGCTTCCCGACGTTCCACAACGCGCGCATCGATCCGGGATTTCGCCTCGACGCTGGGGCCACCACCATTCGCGATCAACCGCGCGAGGGGCAGCCGCAACCTGCCGACTACTTGGCGTATGTGTCGCCTGCCGTCGGTATCGGCCACCGCGTGGAAGTGGGGGTGCCGCTTGTCTGGTACGCGGAGAACGGCCTGCGGGATCAACAGGGGGGATTCGCTGGACCGGACCTCATGGCCTATGCCAAACTAGCCTTGCTCGAGGCCACGTCCCTCGATCATTTGGCGGTCTTCGTACAAGGTGTTCTGCCGGTCCCGACCATGGCCGGTATTCGCTACGGGCGCGACCGCGGCACTTGGGAGCCGCATGCCGGCCTCACGTTTATCGCGTCCAGCGATAACGGTGAAATCTTCGACGTACTCGCGCGATTTTCGCGACGGCGGCAATCTTTGATCACGCTGTCGGTGGGCGCCACCTGGAATGTGGCGGGCTACCCAGGCGTTGAGCTGGGTGTCTTGCGAAATGCGCATGATGAAGTCCGGTTCACATCTCGCACTCCCGCCATCGTCGAAACGTCACGCCGCACGCTGTACGATCTGTTTTTCGGATTTCGGGTCAGCACCGGCACGCGGAAACAGCAGGAAGAGCGACGCGCGGCGCGCCGCAGATGAGCACATGGCGAGGCGCATCGGCGTCTTTCACCAAACCCACGGCGGGACGTCGTCTGGACTTACGGCCCGCGGTCGCACGTTTGGCTTGCCAGCTCCACCGGTGCAATCCACAGGCAAGCGCCCATGTGAGGACGGCCTTCGCGTACGGATACGAGGCGAAGCGCGATGCGCCCACCCTGCAGTACGTCGATTCGCGCAAACCCCGGCCGTGATTCGCGCGCGAGCGGGGCGCCCCGCAGACCCTTGAATCGCCCCACCTTCGCTTCGCTCCCGGCGCCCGACACGAGTGTAAACCGAGCGCCGGGCCCGCTGAACAGTTCCAGGTCGTGGTCGTGCCCTGATGCGTAGAGCACGACGCGAGTGCTGTCCAACGCACGAACCAGCGCGGCGCGAAAGCGCGCGTTGCGTCGATTGGGAATATCTTGCGCGTTGAAGGGCCAACGCAGGAACGGGTGACCATGAGCGCCGTTCGACGCGAGCGGGTGATGGGCAACAACAAGCGTGGGACGCTCGGGCTCCGCCGCGATCAACCGTTCGAGCTCCTGCGCCGACTCCTGCGTCGTCTGCGCCGTGCACCCGGGACCAATCGACACGTTATCCGCGCTCGGCGGCGGCTCCTCCAGTGCCGTCAGCCACCATTGGCTGTCGATGGCGATCACGCGAAGTGCATCAGCACTATCCAACGGAAACTGTGCGGGACCCGCGCAGCCGGCCGACGGCAGAAATCGCGCGCGTTCGCCGCTCTCGCTGGCGATGAACTCGGCCTGCCGAACAACGGCGGCTCTCCCCTCGTCCCATGCGGTGCTCACGTTGCGATAGTCGGCCCAATCATGGTTGCCGGCCACGAAGAAGACGCGCGCGGTTCCTGCCGCCCAGAGCTGGGCGCGCAAGACGTCCTTGAGTCGTTCAACTCCCGGACCCTCGCCTGATGGAAGCCCGCGCTCGTAGAGGTTGTCGCCGAGGAAGACGACGAGGGTCTTGGACGGCGCCTCGTCGGCCATTCGTCGCAGCGCACCAAGCACCACATCCTCCCGATGCGCCGCGCCAGCGTCGCCGATGAGCAGCACCGTCTGTCGAATGTTGATCGAGTCGAATGTGGCGACGGGGCCTGAACGAATCTGTTGCACGTTGGGCGTCGGACCGCTCGAGCAGCTGGCCAGCAAGCCTACGACGAGCGCAATCAGAAACGTGGTGGGCGGCAGCATGACCGCTCCGTTGGGGCGCCTTCGATGATTCACGTCTCGCTCGATGGCGCCGTCTTGAGCAACCACAGTGGTGTGGGCAACACGCGGATCACGATCGGTGATCGCATGAACGCCACTTCACCGTCGAACGCGACCTTGACCGTGCGCCCGCGGAGGCTAGAAGCCGGCGCGATCTCCAGCTCCTGACAGGGAAAGTGTTCCACGCTGTCGGCGCTGCCCAACTGGCCCATCGCGCCGCGCAGCATGAGTCCGACCATGGCCGAGGCCCCGATTGGTTTGAGCATTACCGCGGTCAGGTGGGATGTTTCGCCGACTGCAGGCGCCGCGTCATCCGCGAGACCAAGCTTCTCCAGTTGGAGGCGATTGTTCCCGACGAACAGCGTGAGGGTGTGGAGGTCACGCTGCTTCCCCTCCCACGCGACGCGCAGACGCAGTGGCGCCCGGGCGCGCAGCAGCGTGGCAATCGCTGCGCCGAGTGAAATCGCACGACTGCGACCGAATCGCGCCTGCCAGCGTTCACGGTCCTGCAACAGCTCCGGATAGACGCCGAGGCTGGCGTTGACCAGGAAGAGTTTCTTGTTGATTGCCGCCGCTTGCGTCGGCGTTGGCTGGCCCGAAAGCAGCCAGCGCACGGCCTCGACAATCTCCGTCGGTGCGCCGTGTTCACGCGCGAAGAAGTTGAAGGTGCCCTCGGGAATCACGCCCATCGTGCATCCAGTGGCGTGGGCAACCTGTGCCACCGTGTTGATCGTGCCATCACCGCCGACCGCCACCACGGCTGAGTCTTCCTTGCGGGCCTGCGCTGTGGCATCGCGTGCGACGCGCTCGAGCTCACCGGGGCCGGCAAACCATACGTGGCCCGTACGACCGGCCGTCGCCAGCCCAGACTGGATGGTCGCCTGTGTCGCGTCGTTGTCGGAACTGCCTGCGTTACCATTGATGACGAACTGCAGCGGCGCCGATGTATTGAAAGTCGGAGGCTGCACCGCGGATGGTCCCTCGCGAGGGACGGTCTTTGCGTGAATCATCGGGCGTCGTACACCGAGGCGCGGACGAGTTTCCGCTTGATCCACAATCCACGGTGTACGGTTTGTTCCGTCTACCCATGGGCCCGGTTGTTCACCCGTCCGGATTTCTCGTCACGCGGCTAGAAGCGAAGGGTGACGGGCGGAAAACAATGTCGGTATTGCGTGCATGCGCAGCAGGGCACCAGCGCCACCGGGCGCCATCACTTCCACCGAAGTGGAGTCTGCACAACCTGAGCCACCCGACAGGTGTCGACACGTGCGGGCCGATACCGCCATTCGGTGATCGCAAACGAAAGCGCCTCCCTTGGGAAGCCAATTGGCTCCATCAGCAGCTTCAACGTTCCCGGGATGGGCACACCAAGCGAGTCTACGACAAACTGAGCGAGCGCGAAGTCCGGCGGATGCCGCGGCATTCCGTTCTGAGTCGCGTCTGGCCGAATCCGCGTGCTATCCTTGCCGAGGTAAACGGCCGGCTGACTCACTTGAAAATCGAAATAGGGTCGACCGGCGAACTGAGACGGTGGCGGACACCGCTCGAGCGGGCGATCGGCCGCCTGCAACATCGCGAAGGCAACAACGAGTGACGCAAGAAACATTGAGGTCTCCGTGTGATCAACTCGCTAACGTGGGCGTTCTGCAGCAGCGCTCCTATGAAGTTGCGCGCATAGCGCGCATTCCGCAAAGCGCTGTCTGCAGAAAAGTGTTGTTAGCGAGCCCATCTGCGGCGCATCTCCCAGCGCGCGCAGCGTCGGTGGCCATAGCTGACGTTTGGCGTCACGCGCAATGGCGCGACGTAATCACGGAGTCTGCCGAAAGGACGTGAGCCGGAGGCAGACCGCCCTCTGTGCTCGCTGGCGTCGATCAAGTGGCCGAACCGGATGATTGGTCAGGCTGCGACGATGGAAACCACTGGCCATCGCTCCGGCATACGACCAGCTGGGCCTGGGCGCGGGCATGGGGATCAGGAGCAAGGAGGGAAGGACCGCGGGTGGCGCAACAGGGCCGACGATTCGCTGCTGGTCCGAGCAGGCGGTCAGTACCGCGCGTGTGGCGACACACGCCACGACGAATTGGTGGGATCGCATGGTCAGCACCCGAGCCCCGTGCGCAGCGCCTGCGCGGTGACGAGCCAGGCGTCGGCAGTCGCTTCCGGCACTGCCTTGCCGCGTTGCGCCTTCAACTGGTTGATGAAGTCCTGCAGCGACTGGCACGCAGCTGCCGTCTGCCCCTTCTCGAGCGCTTTGAGGGCGGCGTCGAGCTTGGCGAAGAACGCCTTCCTGATATCGGGCGAGAGCGTGCTGGCGCTGACCTCGGCGCGAAGCTGCGTGGTCGCCGCGGGGACGCTCAGCACCGAGACGCTTGCGCTGTAGAGGGCAGCGTCACCGTCCTGATCGATCACTTTCCCCTGCACGGTCCTTGTGCCACTCGTCGTGGTTGCGCAACTCGTCGTGTTCGCGCTCGACGCCGATGCGAAGCCGGTGCCGCAGTCGAATGCGTATGTGAAGCTCGTCGCTCCAGGAAAACCGGGCACCTGCGCGTTGGTGAGCGCGAGTGGAATGGGCTGGCCGACGATGACGCTGCCTGGAGCCGTGAATGTCGCCGTCGGCAATACGCGGAACACGGGGCTTGCGCGATCGTCGAGGTTGTCCCCCCAGCACGTGGCACTCCCATCGAACTTGTGGCCGCACGCATGCCAGCTTCCGGCGCTTATCGCGGCGAACGTGCCGGTCGGTGGCGAACTTTGACCGAGATCATTCTTCCCCCAGCAGGTTGCGGTGTCGTCGCTCCGTAGCCCGCACGTGTTCTCCGCACCGGCGCTCACGGCCTTGAACTGCCCGCCCGGCGCCGATGACTGGCCGTCGGCATTCGAACCCCAGCACACCACCGTCAGGTCGCTCCTGAGACCGCACGCATGGTAGAAGCCCGCGGTTACCGCGGCAAACGTTTCGCTCGGCGGCGAGGATTGCCCCTGGCTGTTGTCGCCCCAGCAGCTCGCCGTGCCATCGGGTCTCACACCGCATGTGTGGTACCGACCGGCGCTCACGGAGGCGAATGCCCCCGGAGGCGGCGTAGACTGTCCGTATTCGTTCGACCCCCAGCACGACGCGCTGCCGTCGCCTCGCAGGGCGCAGGTATGCATGTACCCACTGCTGATCGCCGCGAACGAACCCGCAGGTGCTGTCTCGAGGAAGCCCCAGCACACCGCCATCGAGCCGGCGTCGAGCGCACAGGTGTGTCGGTACCCGGCGCTGACTGCCGTGAACTGACCAGCTGGCGCGTCGGTTTCACCGGCGTAGTTGGAGCCGATGCACATCACACTGCCCATGCTACTGAGCACGCACGTGTGCGCTCCACCAGCGCTGATCTGTGCGTACGTCGTCGGCAAGATCAAACGCCTGACTTCCGGTCCTGCCTGTAGCGATGACGTCGGCACATCACCGCTACAGGCACCAAGCGTCATTCCGCCCAACACGGCGCTGCGGCGGAGAATGTATCCGAATTTCTTCAACAGCGCTCCCATGATCGCTCCGGAAAGGGTGACATACGTGGTCACCTTGTTCGCGGAAGCGAGCCGACAAACCGGCCATCAGGAAGTGCCGTCACGGGTTCAGCAGCCGAGCGCGCTCCTCAGCGCCTGAACGGTGACGAGCCAGGCGTCGGCAGTCGCTTCCGGCACTGCCTTGCCGCGTTGCGCCTTCAACTGGTTGATGAAGTCCTGCAGCGACTGGCACGCAGCTGCCGTCTGCCCCTTCTCGAGCGCTTTGAGGGCGGCGTCGAGCTTGGCGAAGAACGCCTTCCTGATATCGGGCGAGAGCGTGCTGGCGCTGACCTCGGCGCGAAGCTGCGTGGTCGCCGCGGGGACGCTCAGCACCGAGACGCTTGCGCTGTAGAGGGCAGCGTCACCGTCCTGATCGATCACTTTCCCCTGCACGGTCCTTGTGCCACTCGTCGTGGTTGCGCAGCTCGTCGTGCTCGCGCTCGACGCCGATGCGAAGCCGGAGCCGCAGTCGAATGCGTATGTGAAGCTGGTGGCTCCAGGAAACCCGGGCACCTGCGCGTTGGTGAGCGCGAGTGGAATGGGCTGTCCGACGATCACGCTGCCCGGAGCCGTAAACGTCGCCGTCGGGAGTACCCGGGGACCGACGGAAGCCTGGCCTGCGTTGTTGAATCCCCAGCATACCGCGATGCCGTCGCTCTTGATGCCGCAGGCATGGTAGTACGCGTCGCCTAGCGTGGTGAACTTGATGTCAGGCGGCGTCGACTCGCCGTGTTGATTGTCTCCCCAGCACACCGGGGTTCCGTCGTTCTTGATTGCGCAGTTGTGATCGGAACCCGCCCGCAGGCCGACGAATGTCCCGGTTGGCGGCGTGGATTCACCCTGGGAGTTGTCACCCCAGCAGGCGATACTGCCGTCGCTTCTGAGTCCGCACGCGTGACCGTGCCCTACGCTGATTGCAGTGAACGCCCCCGGCGGGGGCGACGCCTGTCCACGCTGGTTCTCACCCCAGCACTCCGCCGTGTCGTCGAGTCGGAGCGCACAGACCGTGAAACCTCCAACGCTCAGCGTCTTGAACGTGCCCGACGGCGGCGTGACGAACTGAGAGTCCTCACCCCAGCACACGGCACTGCCATCGCTCCTCAGCGCGCAGTTGACGTAGCTCCCTCCACTGATGTCGATGAACGGGCCGATCGGTGGCGGATGCGCAGCGGCGTTGAAGCCCCAGCAGGCAGCGCTTCCGTCGGATCGGATGGCGCACGTGTCGCTGGTTCCGGCCGTGATCTTGGTGAACGTCCCGGGTGGCGGCGATGACTGCCCGTTCTGGTTCTCACCCCAGCACACGGCCGTTCCGTCGACCTTCAGCGCGCAGGTGTGGTTTCGTCCGCCAGCGATCGCCGTGTAGGCCGTCGGTATCGCCAGTCGCCGGGCCTCCGGCATCGTGTTCACCGATGCGGTTGGCGCATTTACATCGGTACACGCGCCGAGCACCAGTGCGCCGAGGACGAGCTCGAGACGGAAGGTGGACGCGCACTTCTTCAACAGCCTCTGCATGATCGCTCCGGAAAGGGTGACAAATGTGGCCACTCTGTTCGCGTGGAAGTGTCTCCAGACCGGCCATCCCGGACAGGCGGCCTCGCCAGCGCCCTTGCGCCCGCCCTGCGCCGGCTGCAAGTTCGACGGCCCATGCAGAGCAGCGGGATGTCGCCGGATGCCGGTTCTGAAGGGGGAGCGTCGGCGGTGAACTCCGCCGTC
>CAZMGX010000066.1:0-5227 GCA_964565915.1 uncultured Gemmatimonas sp. | reverse complement strand
CTGTTGTCTACGACGAACTACGGCGGATCGCCCACCATCACCTGCGGAACGAGGCGACCGGGCACACGCTGACGACGACGGACCTGGTACATCAGGCCTTCCTCACGCTCAGCGAGCAAACGCGCGCGCACTGGTCGTCGCGCTCCCACTTCATGTCCGTCGCGGCGATGGCGATGCGCCGCATCCTGATCGACCACGCGCGAAGCCGATTGAGCGTCAAGCGCGGTGGTGACCTCGAGCGTGTCCCCTTCGACGTCGCGTCACCGAGCGTCGCGCAACCGCCGGAGCTGTTGCTCGCCGTCAACGACGCGCTGGACCGTCTGCGCGTGCTCGACGAACGCCAGGCGCGGGTTGTCGAATGCCGCTTCTTCGGCGGCATGACCGAGGAGGAAACGGCGGAGGCGCTGGGAATTGCCGTGCGGACGATGCGACGGGACTGGGTGAAGGCCCGGAGCTGGCTCTACCGCGAACTCGACCGGTACAGCGCATGACACCCGACTCGCCCGAGCGCTTTCGTCAGGCCGATGCGCTGTTCGACGCGGCGCTGGACCTCCCCGAGAGCGAACAGGACGCGTATCTCGAGCGCGTGGGTGGTGACGACAACGCGCTGCTCGACGAGGTGCGCGGGTTGCTCGCGGCACATCGTGCCTCCGCGAACTTTCTCGCGCACCCTGCGCAGCCCGACGGTGCCGCGCTGCTGCGCGCGAGCTGGGATGCCCCCGCCCGGCCGACACCGACGCGGATCGGCCCGTTTCGGGTGGTGCGTGAGATCGGACGTGGTGGCATGGGTGCGGTGCATCTGGCCGAACGCGATGACGCGCAGTTCCAGCAGCGGGTCGCCATCAAGGTCGTGCGCGGGCTCGGCGCCGATGACGCGCTCGTCGAGCGCTTTCTCGGCGAACGCCGGATCCTCGCGCGACTGGAGCATCCGCATATTGCCCGCCTGCTCGACGGCGGCGTAACCGACGACGGCACACCGTGGTTCGCGATGGAGTTCGTGGAAGGTGAACGCCTCGATCGCTGGTGCGACAGCCGTTCGCTTGCCATCGAGCCGCGGTTGCGCCTCTTCGGTGCAACCTGCGAGGCCGTGCAGTACGCGCACGGCCAGCTGGTCGTGCACCGCGATCTCAAGCCGTCGAACATCCTGGTCACCGCATCCGGCGAGATCAAGTTGCTCGATTTCGGCGTCGCACGCCTGCTCGGTGCCGACGAAGAGGAGTCGACGCGTACGGCACTCGGCATGACGCCGCAGTATGCGGCACCCGAACAGGTGCGTGGCGAAGCCGTCACTGCGGCAACCGACGTGTACGCGCTAGGCATTCTCCTGTACGAGCTACTCACGGGAAAGCGACCGTACGAGCTCGGCCAGTGCACGCCGGCCGAGGTGGAGCGCATCGTCTGCGACACCGAACCGCCACCGCCGTCGATGACGATGAGCGGCGTCGACGCCGAAGCGCGCGCGCGTGCGCGCACCAGCACTCCGGATCGGCTGCGCCGGCGGCTCCGTGGCGATCTCGATATCATCGTCGCGAAGGCACTCAAGAAGGATCCCACCGAACGGTATCCGTCGGTGGCGGCACTGGCGGAGGATGTGCGTCGCACGCTCCAGCACGAAGCCATTGCAGCACGGCGCGACTCGACGGGGTACAAAGCCGCGAAGTTCGCGCGCCGCTATCGCCGTGGATTGACGCTCGCCGCCGCAGCCCTTGTCGCGATGATCGTCGTGGTGGTGCGCGAAAATCGGCTCCGCAGCGTCGCCGAGGTGGAAACGCACACGGCGCAGTCGGTCGAACGCTACCTCCTCAGCGTGTTCGGAACGGCCGATCCATTTCTCTCGACGGATACGAGTGCGGCGGGGACCACTGCGCGCGAGCTGCTCGATCACGGTACCGCGCGACTGGACACGGCACTCGTCGCCGACCCGCTCGTGCGATCGCGGGTTCGCACGGCACTCGGCCGCGTGTATGCGAACCTCGGACTTTACGAACAGGCGGGCCGTCAACTCGAAGTGGCCCTCTCTGAGCATCGTTCCGTCAGCGGCGATCGAAACGTGACCGGTGCCACGATTCTCGATGAACTTGGCTGGCTCCGCGATCGCCAGGGTCGCATCGCCGAAGCCGACTCGCTGCTGGTGATGGCGCTCGAGCGGCATCGCGCCTTTGGAGGACGCGCGAATGCATCGTTGGCGACGACGCTGGAACGGCTGTCGCAGGTGCGGCGCGAGCGGAATGAATATCCATCCGCAGAGGCACTCGTCCGCGAGGCGCTCTTGATGCGCCAGCGGTTGCACGGCGACAGCGCGCTGGAAACCTCGGCGAGCCAGCACCTGCTTGCCGACGTGCTGCACGATCAGGGGAACGATTCCGCGGCGGCGCCGCTCTATCGCGCGGCGCTGGCCGCTCGCGAACATCGCGTGGGGCGCGTGCACCCACTCACCGCGGCGACGATGTTCAATCTCGCGTTGACGGAGCGCCGGCTCGGGCGGATAGTCGTCGCCGAATCGCTGTACCGCGAGGCGCTCGACGTCCAGCGCCGCACGCTTGGCGTCAACCATCCGATGGTCGCGTCGACGTTGAACGGATTGGCCGACCTGCTGCACAAGGCGGCGTCGCGATCGGACGAGGCCGAGGCGTTGCTGCGGGAGGCGCTCGACCTCAATCGCCGACGGCTTGGAGAGCAGCACGTGGAAGTGAGCACGAACCTCGGCAACCTCGCGGTGATCGTGCGCGATCGCGGCGACTATGCAGAGGCGGAACGGCTCCTGTCGCAGGCGCTGCGGATCGACGAGGCGACCTTCGGCCCGGAGCACAACTACGTTGCGTACGACCTGAACGAGCTCGCCGCGATCTTGCGGTTGCGTGGGAAGCCCGACAGTTCCGCGCGAATCCTCCGTCGCGTTCTCGCCATGAGTCGCAAGGTGGGCGGCGAGGGGCATCGCAACACGCTCGCGGTGAAGGTCCAGCTGGGGCGCGCGCTGCGCGAAAGCGGCAATGTCCGGGAAGCGGCGGCGGTATTCCGTGAGGCGCTGACGCATCTGCGGTCGGAGAATGCGGACACGGACCCGTTCAGGGTGGGCGCCATGATCGGACTTGGTCGGAGCCTGGTGCAACTCGGCGAGCACACTGACGCGCTGCGATTGCTCGAGGAGGCGCGCACCTACAGTGCGGAGAAATTCGGCGTGACGAACGCGCGCACCGCCGAAGCGCATCTTGGTGTGGGTGAGTGTCTGCTCGCGGTGGGGCGAACGCGAGACGCGCGGACCGCACTCGACAGCGCGAGGGTGATTCTCGAGCCACGGCGGAGCGCGCAGGCGGTGCTCATGCGGGAGGTGGAGCGGGGATTGAAGCGTGCGGGTGGGTGATGTAGGCGCGGGAAGGTGGGTCGTGTGGTGGTTGAGACTCTCACGCTGAATCGTCGCGTGGCAGCGCACGAGGTGTCGCAGGCGCGTCACGGCCCACCCGTGTTCACGCGCACCATCGCCATTCTACCCGCGCATGCCGATCTGCCGTTTACACGTCCATTGAGTTGATTGCGACGCGCTTGGAGCGCTGTCCGTCCCACTCTGGACGCCGCGCCCAATCTCCCGCCACCTTTGTACGTACGACTAACGCGATGGCGCTCTGCTGCAGCGCATCAAATATCATGCGCGCGACAGCGCGCTTCCGAAACGCGCTGTCTGCAGCAGCGCTGGGTTAGGCACCCGTCGCTGCCGGTTCTTCCCCTGCGGTTAGCACAAGCCGTCGAACTGCAGTTCTATCGTGTCGGCATACCCCCGCCGAATAGTTGCGGGCGTTCGAACTCGGTGGAACCCCAACCTGCGCGCCGTGACCATATACGAACCCGCGGCAAGCGAGCCAAACACGACGAGGCCGCTCGCCGCAAAGCGTTCTGGCGGAGCGAAGCCACGCATGCCGGAGAGGGCCACATTGCCCGATGGCCGAGTGTCGAGGGCCTCACGTTCACCCGCGGCCTTGCCAGAGGGCCTTCGGCGTTACGGCAAGGCCGCGGGTGCCGTGTGTTGCCGGGCTTGACTACCCAGGCAGCTTGGCCGCGAGAACGTCAACTTTCTCGATGGAGGGTGGTGTGGAGAAAAGATCCCCTGCCTTGGCCATCAGAGCAGCTGCAACCTTACCAGCAAGATGAGCCTCACGGCCTGCCTCATCGGGAAAGGCGTCGAAGATGCCGAACGTGGATGGCCCCAGACGAATGCCGAACCATGCAGTGGTGGCAGGCTCCTCTTGCACCAACGGAAGCCCGCTCAACAGAAACTGCTCCACTTCTTTCTCCTTTCCGGCCTTTGCTTCGAGGCGGACGAATAGCGCTACCTTGACCATGGCGTCTCTCCCTGTTTGAGAGCGGCTAACGGTACGCCCATTTTTGTAGAGCGCAACGCCCAGCTTCAGCCCCGCTCGCTTCAATGGGCTGCGCAATGCCGGTGATGTGAACGATGCAGTCTGGCTCAAACGCGACGTCCGCTGCCGAGATGTCGCCACCGGGGTCTGTACACGCGGCCGTCCAAGGTCTATGCTCTGCCCGTTGTTTGGTGTCTGTCACTCGCAGGCCGCTCGGAGACCGACGATGGCCGCAATGAAGGACCTGCGATATTTCGACGCGCACCGGCGCGCGACCTGGCTCGAACTGTTCTTCGACCTGATTATCGTCGTCGCCCTGGGCGACGCCGTCGAGATCCTGAGCGAGACGCACGATGGCCACATGGCGCCGCAGCAGTTCCTGCACTTCGTGCTGGTGTTCCTGCCGCTGTGGTGGATCTGGGCGGGTCACACGATCTACGCCAATCGCTTCGACACCGACAGCCGCCAGCACCGGGTGTCGACCCTGCTGATCATGTTCCTGCTGATCGTGATCTCGGCGCAGATCGCGGCCGGCGTCCAGGACCAATACGATTACGCGCTGGCAGTAGCCTGCTACTGCGGGGCACGACTGATCGTCGCGGTGATGTATTTCGTCTCCAGGCGGAAGCACCACGACCGGAGTCGCTTCGCCACACAGGTGGGGACCGTGTTCGCCGTCGGCGCGGCGATCAGCCTGTCCTCGCTCCTGCTGGAGCAGCCTTGGCGCTACCTGGTCTTCTATGCCGGGATCGTGTTCGACATGGTCGCCCTGTTGCTACTCAATCGGCGGCTGCATGTCGTGCCAGCGCACACGCCGCACCTGGTCGAGCGCGTCGGTCTGCTGACCATCATCATGCTGGGCGAATCGGTGCTCA
>CAZMGX010000065.1:10209-17768 GCA_964565915.1 uncultured Gemmatimonas sp. | reverse complement strand
GTTGAAGGTCGTCGATCACGAGTATCTCTCGCCGCGCGCCCTCCGTGACCTCCGTGTCCTCCGTGGTTCAAACACATACTCACAGCACGAACCGAACTATCCCTTCGCGCATCTTCGGCACATGAAAGTTCAGCATCAGCCCCACGGGGTAGCCTCCTAGACGCAGATACGAGAGCAGTTGTGCGTGATGAATCGGCAGGACCTTGGTTACGGCCTTCAGCTCCACCACGACTTCTCGCTCAACCAGGAGGTCCAATCGGTAGCCCACATCGATGCGGATGCCGTCGAACATGACCGGCATATCCAATTGCTCCTCGACGCGAAGCCCGCGCTTCCGGAGGGCAACAACAAGGCAGGCCTGATACGCAGTTTCCAGCAGGCCCGGCCCAAGCACCTTGTGTACATGCATCGCCGCGTCTACGACGTGGCCGCTCACATCGGGATGCTTGATCGACATGACTGACTCCTCCGCAGGTGGTTGAACTGGCGTATTCACGCGCAGCCAACCTGCGAACAAGCGTCATCGAAACGTCATCGCCCGCGAGCCCTGGCGGACTCAACCGCGGGCCGGACCGGCAACCTTACGGGCCGATCAACCCCATCGTCGTGCCCGAAGGATCGGTGAAGTACCCGAAGGTCCCCATCCCCGGCATCGCCATCGGGTTGCCCTGACGTTTGCCACCGGCCGCCTCGAGCTGCGTCAATGTTGCACCAACGTCGGCCACGTAGACGTACGCGACGGCAGGCAGCGCAGGCGTGTGCGACTGAAAGACGCCACCGATGCCCGCGCCAGGATCGAACGCCGCGAACTGCGGCATCGTCGGCAGCGTGCCCCAACCGAAGACGTCGTAAAAGAAGCGCGGGCTCGCGTCGTCCTTCGCATACATCTCGAGACTGCAGATCGCACCGGCGGGCGGCTTCGGGTTTGATCCGAACGGCATCGGCACACTCGGCGATCCACCCGGGACCATCGTGTCCGTCACGCCGTAGATCGTCCCACTGACGTCTTTGAAGCGTGCGAGGGTGCCGAGCATGGGCACTTTCCAGCTGGCGCGCTCGACTGAACCGCCCGAATCCACGGCGCGTGTCATCATCGCATCCACATCACGCGCGCCGAGGTACGGCACGATGCCCGGAAAACCCGCCGGCATGTTCGCGCGCAACGCCGCAGTCGGACCGGCCGGTGTCGACACGGCCGTCAGTTCGTCCGACATTTTCATCATCTGCCAGCCGAACACTGACGCGTAGAATGCGCTCGACGCGGGCAGATCGTTCGCGGTGATCACCACGAGTACAACCGGATGCTGACCACTTCCGGGCGGCGGGGATGGCATTTCCATGAGTCGGCCTTCCTCTCAAGCGTACGAACGGCTCCAGTCGGTAAGCGGGCGAGTGGCCTACGTTACGGCAAACTTGGCGGTGGCGCCAGCACACATGGGTCCGTTCGCCTGCCATGCGGCGAAGCTATCGTGCGGCAGCCTTCCAGGCTTTGTATTCGTCCGGCATACACTTCGCGCAGGGTCGATAGCCCGCCGCAATCGCGGTCGCTTCGTCGGCGAAGAACACGCGCTGCTGCGCATACAATCCGCCCTCATGCAATGCGCGACGCGCAACCTTGCAGTCGAGGCGCCCGTAACGACGCTCCTTGCGGTAGCCGCCAAGCGTACCCGGCGTTGTGCTGGTGTAGCGCGAGCCGTCAGCGCCGATCAGGACATACGTCTTTTCGATGGTCATGTTGGAAAACTAGTCAGCCGTCATCGCCCGCAACCGCTGCGCGACCAGGGCCCGCAACTCCGGCGGGCCCAGCAACTCGGCCTCGGGCCCGTACTGCAGCACATGGCGCACCGCCCAGGACTCGTCGGCGACCGGGTGTTCCAGCGTCAGACTGCCATCGGCGGCCAGGGCGGCACCCTCCCGTTCAGCCACCCACCGCGCAATACGCGGCGAATACCAGACGGTCATGCGTCGCGCGGTATCCGACGCAAACGGTCGACCGGCCTGCAGCACCTGCTCCACCACGGTACCGTCGGGCTCGAAGTGCTCGTCGAGTGGTTCTATTTGCTCAATGCGATCAACCCGGAAATGGCGCAGCGCCCCATCCTCACCGATCGACACCACATACCACATATGCTCGGCATACACCAACGCGTGCGGCCGCACCGTGCGCGCCGAACTTTCCGTTGCGCCGCCACCGCGATACAGCATCCGCATGATGCGCCGTTCCCGGATCGCCTCGCGCACAACCTGCAGCGTCTCCGCATCGATGGGTTCGGCCAGCGTTGCATGGCGCAGTGACGCGTGCCGGTCGTTGGTCGGCAGCGTCGTGATCACCTGACGTAGTCGCTCCAGCGCACGGTCGATGGTGGCATGATCCGCCGGCGTCCTTTCCAGCCGCAACATCACGAGGCCCAGTTCCAAGGCACACAACTCGGGCATCGTGAGACGCATCGGACGGTGAAACTCGTTGGTCATCATGCTCACCGTGTCGTGCCCGATGTTGATGCTCACACTGTCGACAAACCCTGCCACATCGAAGCGCTGCGTGATCGAATCGAAGTCACGCATCAACTGGTCCGGCGTTGTTCCAGCGGCCTCTGCGATCGTGTCGATCCGGTGATCCTCATCGTCGGCAAACCGCGGAATGACCTGCAGGATCCGCTTGAGTTGCTGTGCGGCCGTATCAGCCATTGGTCGTCGTCCCCGGCTGCGCCGTCGAGTACCGGGCCAAAGTAGACTGCAGCAGCGCCCGGTACTCCTGCACCAACGCCGGCGGTGCGATCGGCACCGCGTCACCGGCAAACGACAGCAGCCAGCGGGCAAAGCTGTCCGTGCGACGTACATCGAACCGACGCGTCGCCTCACCCGATGCATCGGCCAGCCCAAGCGCACGGGCGGCACGGGCCGCACCGGACTCGCCGCGAAACTCAACGACCGCGGTAATGGAGTCGACGTCGCCGATCTCCCAGGCCTTCCGCGACTTCGCATGCTCCCGCAGCGTGAAGTCGCGCGGAATCTCGTAGTCGGGCGTGTCCTTCTTCTTGTCATTCACCTTCACCGCACTCATGCGGCTCACGCGATAATTGCGGAGCGCGTCCTTCTCGATGTCACGAGCCGCCAGATACCAATGGCCGCTCACGAAGAACAGTCCGTACGGCTCGACCGTGCGCATCGCGCCACTCGCGGCGCCCATGCTGTGGTACTCGCAGGTCACCCGTTTGCGTCCGAACAACGCACTACCCAGCGTTGACAGTACCCGCGTATCCGCCGGCGCCGACGGCGGCAGCAGCAGGTCGTCCGGCGACGGCGCCTCCGTCGCGCCCAGCGTCAGGTCGAACGCCAGCTTGCGCCGCGCGCTGCGGACATCTTCCGCGAGTACGTCGTCTCCCACCTGCAGCACCCGCGCAGCCGCCTCGGCAATCACGGTCAGCTCATCAGGCTCGAACGCCAGTAACTGAATGGACCCGTATCCGTACTGCTTCACCTTGGGCGGTGCGGTCACCCCACGCGCCGACACGAGCCCGAGATACGGCAGATAGAAGTCGCGCACTCGAAGCGTATACGCAGCCGCCTCCGCGCCCAGCTCACCGATCGTTACGATTGGCACCCCCTGCTCACGCAGTTCGACCTTGTCGCGCTCGAACATGCGCTTCAGTGTCTCCGAGGGCTGCCCGGCCGCAACGCTGCCGTCGGCAAGATACGCGGGCACCTTTTTCGCCAATTCGGCGAAGGTCAGCGGCGTACGCTGCGACAGCAGCGCGGCCAGGAGATCGATCCAGCGGCGAAGTTTGTCGGTGGGTGGCATTCAGAACGTGATTGGGAGTCGGATTGAGTGCCGGGTGGGCACGATGACTTTGCAACGTAGCGTCGGGCTCCGACAGTCGCCCATTACACAGGCGCATGGCCGGTTTGCGCGGTGTCGTGATGGGTGATCGCGCTCCGCGGGCACCGCAATTGATTGAACCACGGAGGACACGGAGGGCACGGAGGGCGCTCGTCGACAGGAGTCGCGTCGTCCTGCAGTTCAATTCTTTTGTTGATTGGTGATCGTCGCTCGTGATGAATCTGCGGACCCGAGCCCTCCGTGACCTCCGTGTCCTCCGTGGTTCAAAACTGCAGTTTGCCGCCAGTGACCAACTCCTACCCAATCGGGCTATTGCCGCGACCGCGCCTCCAGCGACACCGCCGCACTCCACTTCTGCAGCTCCAGCCACAGTTCGCGCGCCTTCGTCGGCTGCTGCGCTGCGACGTTCTGCCGCTCCTGCACGTCCGTCCGCACGTTGAACAGCATCGTGTGCGTGCCGTCCACCAGCAGTTTCCAATCGCCTTTACGCGCCGCCGCCTGCGTGCGGCCACCGGCGTCCGTCCGCCAGAATAGCGTTCGCTCGGCCGGCGGTGCCTGACCCGTCAAGAGCGGCAGCAGGTTGATGCCCTCCAGCCGCGTGCTGTCGGGAACCGTCGCATTCGTGACTGAGAGAATCGTGGCCGTCAGGTCCATCGTGATGCCCACCTGCTCCGACACGCGGCCGGCGGGAATACGCCCCGGCCACCGCATGATGGTCGGCACACGCAGGCCACCCTCCCACAGCGTCCACTTGCCGTGGTAGAACGGCGCGTTGTTGGACAGCCATTCACCGCCGTTGTCGTTCGTGAAGATCACCAGGGTGTTCTGCTCCAATCCCAGCCGCTTGAGCGACGCCAGGATCTTGCCGACCCCCGCATCGACACGCTCCACCATGGCCACGTAGTCCGCGCGGGTACTGGTGGCCGAGTCGTGGGGCATCAGGTGACGGGCGTTGTTGCGTGCGACGGAGGGTTTGTCGGGAGGCTGATAGGGCCAGTGTGGCCCCGTGTACGCCACGTCCATGAAGAACGGCACGTTCGCGTGTTTATCCAGAAAGGCCACCGCGCGATCCGTGATGATGTCCGTCATGTAGCCGTTGGCCGTGACGGGCTTGTCGTTTTCGAACAGATCAGGACGGCCCGCACCATCGGTGTGCTGATAGTAGTCGACGTATCCACTCTTGATGCCGTAGAACTGATCGAAGCCGTGCGCATTGGGACTGTAGGCTGCAGTGTAGCCCAAGTGCCACTTACCGATCAGCGCCGTCGCGTAGCCACTGTTCTTGAGCAATTGCGGCAACGATCGCCCCGTCGCTACCAACCCACGCTCCGCCGACGCCGACGACACCCCACCCAACGCCTGCTCCACGGCTGCACCGTAGCGTTGCTGATAGCGCCCCGTAATGAACCCCGCGCGCGTTGGCGTACACATCGTAGCGTTTGCGTAGAACTGTGTGAACCGCACTCCCGCACGCGCGAGTCCATCAATGTTCGGCGCCTTGATGTCCTTGCCACCATAACTCGGCAGGTCGCCATACCCCATGTCGTCCGTCATGATGACGATCACGTTGGGCCGCGTGTTGCCGCCGGCCTGTGCGTGAAGCATGGGCGCAGCGAGCGCCACGCTGCACACGACAGCGATCACACGCGAAGCACGACGGCGTGCAGCTCGAATCCAGCGAACCATCAGCTCGTTCCGGTTGAGGCGAAGGCAGTGACCACAGCGAAGCACGCGTGCTCAACAACAAGCAGGCGTGGCGGCACCAACGCTCAGGCGCCAGTCACCATCTCGCGATAGCGACACAGCGCGTTGGCCAGCTTCATCTGACGCGGACTGTGACAGTCCGGCTCGAAAAGGTGCGGACTCGCGACCATGACCGCCAGACACCGGGCGCGTGACGTCGCCACGTTCAGTCGGTTCAGGCTGTACAGGAACTCCATGCCGCGCGGCGCGTCCTCAGGGCGCGACGTCGCCATCGAGTAGATCACGACCGGCGCCTCCTGTCCCTGGAACTTGTCCACCGTCCCCACGCGCACCCCGGTCCCCACCAGTCGCTCGGCCAACCGGGTCACGTGGGAATTGTAGGGCGCCACCACGAGCACGTCCTTGCCCTGCATCTGATGTGTGGCACCCTTGCCGTCGGTCCAGGTGACACCCGGCTGGGTCAGCTGCTGGGCCAGCCGAGCAACCTCCTCGATCTCTTCGTCGGAGTAGTTGCGGTTGCCATCGTGCGCGACCGGCACCAGCGCAACACCTCTGGCTGGCAGCGCGCTGAGTCCGTTGAGGCGCTGCTGCTCGAGCCCCGGGCGTGACGTGAGCCGCGACTCGTAGAACAGCTCCGACGTGAAGCGGCAGATATCGGGCGACAATCGCCACGTTTCCGCGAGGAAGATGCCGCGGTCGGCCGGAATGGTCTCGTGCTCGTTCAGGATGTGCTCGAGCGCCGAGATGCCCACCCCGTCGGGGTGTGTCCCTTTGCGTGGTTGTTCGAGCTGTTGCGGGTCGCCGAGCAACACGACGCTGTCGGCCGCCTGGGAGACGGCAACGACGTTCGCCAGCGCCATCTGTCCGGCTTCGTCCACGAACAACACATCCACGCTGTGCGCGAGTGTGTCATGACTCCACAGCCACGCTGTCCCACCCAACACATTCACGGCGCCGCTATCGAGGGCATCGCGCGCGTCTTCGTTCTCCGTGAACGCGGCAATGTGGGCGGGCATCTCCTCGGCATCCTCCTTCTTTGACACCTTGTGCCCCAGCAACACTCGCGTGCCGGTCGCCGCCGCCTCGTTCGCAACCGCGTCCATCAGATTGCGGATCACCTTGTGACTGGTCGCCGTGATCCCCACCTTCTTGCCCTGCCGGACCAGCTCGCAGATCATCTTCGAGCCACAGTATGTCTTGCCGGCACCGGGTGGCCCCTGAATCGGCAGCACCGTCCGCGTCAGCTGAGTGCCCGCACGAATGGCAAAGTTCAGCGCCTGCTCTCCATCGCGCGAAGTGAAGCCTCCGTCGCGCAGGGCCGGCGGCCGCGCCTCCAGCAACGCGCGCCCGACGCTCGGCGCAGTCTCCTCTTCGCGCAGCATCTGCTCACCAATCCGCAGCATCGCCTTTTCCATAGCGTCCGGCGGAATGAACAGGAAGGCGAACATCGCCGACGGATGCTGCTTTGCACGCGAGGGGCCCTTCAACACATCGATCGTGCGATTCGCGCGGTCGATTGCTGTCACCTCACCGAACGGTTTGCCATCCTGCAGCATCACCTTGTCGCCTGGGTCCAGCTCCATCTCCTGCGGCGGATACGCATACCGATGCACGACCGAGCGTTTCACCGGCCCGAGATCCTGTACGAACGTCAGCCCCGCCACCGCTTCGCGCTCGTCCAGCAGATCTTCTTCGGGCAACTCGCGCAGCCGGAAGAACTCCCACCACGTCGCCTTGTCCTCGCGGCGATGATAGTCCAGCAGGTATGCCATCAACCATCGGGCCTGCTGCGCCGCACCACGCGCAGTGCGTTCCTCTGGCACTCCCTCCAGTAAACGCGCCCGAAGCGCGGCCACTCGCTGAGCTTTCTCGTCGACGGCGTCCGACGCCTCGCCACTCTCGGCGACCGGTCGCGGAATCTCGACGCCCTTCTCGATCTGCTCGGCACGCACCACCTCGAGCCAGTCGCGCAATACCAGTTTGATTGAAATCCGTGCTTTCAGCGACGTGAAGC
>CAZMGX010000065.1:0-10199 GCA_964565915.1 uncultured Gemmatimonas sp. | reverse complement strand
GTCGACACACAATCGTCCCGATTGTAACCCTCCACCGCCGCATGCACCTCGGCAGGCAACTCACGCGCGGTACCGGTCATGAGACCCAGCTCCATCGCGCGCAGATATCGGTTCGCCTGCTCCAACGGCACATCGCGCGTGTAGCCGTACAACGGCTCAAGGCTCTTGATGGAGTACCGTTCCACCCCAACGCGCAGCCCCTGTCGTACGACGCCATACAGGTCCACGAAGCGACCAGCACGCAACATGGTGTCCAGTTCACGCTCGCGCGTGACGTGGCGACCCATCAATCGCTTGAACGCCGCCGGTTCGTACGGCGCGTAGTGATACACGTGCATGTCGGGATGCGCCGCAAGCGCCGCGCTGATCGTGTCCATCACCCACTCGAACGCCGCACGCTCCTCCGACTCCGTGAACGCCCAGCGCGCTTGGTAGCTGCCATCGGCCGACACGAGACCCACCAGGTACTCCCGCCCACCTTCAGCCGCAAACGGATCACCCTCGAGATCGAGGAACAGATCACCCAGTGACGGCTCGGGCAAACGATGGAGACCGACGGGCACCACAGCCTCGCTCGATCGCAGCACACTCTCGGGCGTTACAGGCGCAGGCGGCGTGATCAGCACTTCGTAGCGTGGCGTCGGGAGGCCGCGTGATTCCCACTGCAGTCGCGCCTGCTCACGCACGCGTTCATAGCTGCTGGCCGATCCGCGCTTCGGCTTGAACGACAACGGCAGTGGTGTCTGCGCGAGCGCCGTCAGCGTGGGTACGCTGCGGGTTGCGAGTTCGTTGCGCTGGGTGCGCGTAATACCAGCCACCAGTGACAAGTGGTCGTCCGCACGTCGAGTACCGATGCAGCGTCCCTGCCAGCGGCATACCACACACTGGTCCACCGGCTCGGGGTAGTGATCGCTTGCCACCCTCTGCCAATCGTACGCGACCGTCGACAGCAGCTGCGTGCGGATGAGGCGCACGTACGCTGCATAGTCGTTCACACGATACGTCTGCTTCGGTGTGACCGGGTCGGGCGTGATCACATGGAAGTACTGCGGCGCGGCACCCTGCGCGTTGTGCAGCATGGCCGAGTAGAGGCCGAGCTGCAGGATGGTGCTGGCGCGTGTTTCGCGGGAGAGCTTCGTGTCCGCCACTTCATACGACCAGTCACCCAGCGCACTCGGCGATTCAACGCGGTGCAGCAGATCCGGGTAGCCCGTCCATTGGCCGTCTACCAGGATGCCTTGCACGATGACGTCGGCGCCGTCGCGCATGGCGCGTTCGGTGCGGCTCAGGCGGTCTTCGAATGACTCAGTTCGCGCGTCGACGATCTCGCGGCCGTCGGCGCGCAGTGAGTCCACGTAGCGTGTTTCGTGTTCCATGCCGCGCAGCTGCAGTGCTTCGACCAGCGGGTCTTGCGGCACGTGCGGCTTGTCGAGTGCACCCGTGGCAACCGCCATGTCCAGCGCGGTGCGGTGATGGCAGCCGAGGAAGGCGGCGAGGTCGGACGCGGAGAGCGTGAAGGTGCCGTGGCGGTGGCGCATCAGCTAGGCAACGGTTCGCTCGATCACTCCCGTCATGCCCTGCAGCACCAGCCTGCTCAACTGAACCTTTTCGCTTGCGTGATCGATGTCGATGCCGACGAGATTGCCGGCGTCGTCATAGTCGAGCACGACACCTTCGGCAACTTCACGACTCTCCACACTGTCGCGCTCCGACAGATCTATGTACAGCGAGTCGGTGTCCGGATAGTAGTTGAGCTTCATGGCTTGAACCGACGATCAGGGAATGCGTTGTGAATGGTGCGCTGGTCCCCGAGCGTTACGACTCGGAGCACTCGGCCACCCAGCTCGGGAGTTCACCCCAGAATCTATATCGCCCGTCCGGCTGCCGTTCTACTCGGCGCGGTGGGAGGATGACCGCGACTGGGGTTCGCCTAGTCAGGAGGGCACTGCACGCCAGCGCGGCGTGAATTTTGGGACGCTGGCGCTACTGCCGGAACAGCGCGTCCAGCGACAACAGGGTCGACTCGCGATGTGTCTTCGCGATTTCGCGCGCGAAGTCACTGCGAAAACCGGCGGCAGACACCCACAGCACCGGCGCGTCGGGTGAAAGTGCCTGTGAGGCCCAAGCTTCTCCCTTCGCGGCCAACGACTGCAGCGTGGCGACATGCTGTGCAAACGTCGATGCGCCCACGGGTTCTTTGTGCCAGTGGACGCCGCCGGTCATCGTGCGGCCGTCGTCGAGGCGTGCGATGAGGTCGATGTTCGCGGGTTGTCGGTCTGGCGTGCGGCCTTCCCATCGACCCCATTCGTTCACGGCGGGCAAACGCTTTATTGACTGCAATCGGTCGTAGGCTTCGGTGACGAGCGCGACGAGTCGTGACGCGACGTAGGTGTCGAACGGCGCGGCGATGTGGCGGTCGAAGACGAGGCGCGGGTCCATCCGGTCCAGCAGTGCGTCGTGCGGCGACACGAACGTGTAATTAAAGGCGAAGGCCGAGTCGGCCAGGAGATACCGGAAGGGCTGGGTGTTGCGGGCGCCGAAGTTGCGTTCGCGTTTGACGTAGCCCAGCGAGATCAGTCGCTCGAGTTTGGCGCGCGTGGCGGTGAGGTCGGTGCCGTGCAGCGCAGCGGCTTCATGGATGGCGCTCACGGTGGTGAAGCCTGCGCCCATCGCGCGCAACAGCGCGTGGTAGGTGGCGTGGTCGCGGATGCCCGGTTCGCGCAGGAGCGCCGTTTCGACTGACTGCCGGATGGCGCCGTGCCGGGCAATGCAGAGCCGAGCGATGTTGTCGACCAGTCCGCCGGATGGGCGCAGGTGGGCGACGTACTGGGGTGCGCCGCCGAAGACCGCGTGCAGCACGATGCGGTCGCGGGGTGTGGTGTAGGGGGCCAGCCGGACGGTGCTCCAGTAGTCGAGCGGCGGGAGCGAACACTCCCAGTCAATATGACCGAACAGCGGTCCGCCGGGTCCATCCAGCGTCTCCCGCATCTCGTGGCTCCCGCCGCAGAGCACGATCAGCAGCGGTCGGGCAGCGGGTGCGGCGTTCAGGGTTTCGAGGAGCTCGAGGCCGAGCTGGGTGGTCGACTGAACTGAGCCATCGGTCAGAAAGTCGCAATTGTCGAGGATGATGACGGACAGCGAACGAGCATCTGCGGCACTGGCGGCGCCGGTGAGCGGGGCGAGGATGTCGGCCAGTGAGCCTGCTGGCTGCCGGTTTGGCGGAGCGCCCGTGAACTGTTGGACGGCGTTCGAGAGTGCCTGGAGGTTCTGTCCGGGCGTCGTAAAGCTTGCCGAGTGGTGGAAAATGCGGACGGTTGCGGGCCAGGCGTTGAGGAGTAGGAAAGTCTTCCCCATGCCTGGTCGTCCGTGCAGCCAGGCGAGTCGCGGGCCGGTGGCGGTGGCCAGCAATTCTCGAAGCGCAGCCTGTTCTGGTGCTCGACCGACAATGTCCGGCATGCTTCTGGGGCTGAACTGGGGCGATTCTGACTATTGTATCATGATACGATAGAACGTAAAGGTTTATTCAGCAACGATCTGCGAGTTAGGTCATTGTGACCGAATGACGGGGTCGCTTCAACGCCGCAGAACGCTAAGAACCGCCGTCGATCGTCCGAGAACAACTTGGCGCCTGCAGAACAACCCATTTTCGGCGCGGCGATGGCGGTTTGGCCTGCGACGGCCTGGTCGGACCGATTCGGGCCTAGCTGAATCGCCCGATAGTCTCCGTCGTTGGTGACCGAAAATCAAACAGTCGAACTGTGGAATTCGCGGAGGATCAGGGAATCACCGATCGATCGCGCGCAGGTCCCTGGCAAGGGTGCATTACCGGGTGGCTGCCGGGCGTCGGAAGCGACCTGCGCGTGGACCGCGTGGGGTGGTTTTCGTCACCTGGTCTGCCGGATCTGGTCTCGCCGCCGTTCACGGTTCGCGCGCACCGTGATCTTGCCGCGCAGGAGATCGCTGACCCGGGGCTGCGAGAGCCCGGGGAGTGCGGCCGCCGGCCCTATCGCGCCCGCGCCTTCCAGTATCCGGGCCGACGGCGATGATGCGCCAGCGCAAGCACCTCGAGCACATCGCCCCTCACCCGGTATACGAGGTCGTACGGAAACCCAGCGACCTGCAGGCGTCGCCACCGCGCGCCTGGACGACCGATCTGCGGAAACTGCCCGATACGGTCGATCGCATTAACAACAGCATCACGAAAGCGATGACCCAATCCGTACCGTTCGCCATTGTAGTAGACCGCGGTGGCCGCAAATTCCTCCGCCGCGTCCGGATGAAACTCAACCTTCACGGTCCTAAACGGCGGTCGATTTCGGCGAGTACCTGTGCAACGGCAACGCCATGCACTTGTCCGCGATCCAACTCCGATGCGCGGCGATCGATCTCAGCGTCCCATGTGGTTTCGCTGTCGCTCTCACTGGTTTCGAGGCTCGCAATCAAGAGTTCCGCCAGTCGCGCTCGGTCAGCAACGGGCCATGCCAGCAACTGCTGGGCGAGCAGTTCGGCATTTCGATCCACCATGACAACCCTCCTGTGAGATCCCTCGACTTAGGCTCTCGCCTATCGCGCTCTCCGCCAGTCACAGTGACGCTAGTCCGAACGGGAGCGCGGCGTCAAGTATTGCGTGATCTTGGTAACCCCAGTCGTGTTCCTATAGGAAATGCTTGAAGAAGAGGTTCCTTTCTGAGGTGCTCTACTCCCCCACCCTCAGCACACTGAACTCCCGGAACAGCCCGATCGGCAACGGCACCTCCAGCCGCCATCGGATATTCATCGGCCGGTCGCCACTGACGTCCTCAGTGCCTTCGATCCGGACCGGCCCGCAGGCCACGTAGGCCGAGCGTTTGTTGGGACGCACGAAGAGCTGGAAGCGCCAGCCGTTGGTGAGACTCTCGAGATACCGCTTGCCCACCCTGGTGTCCGGTCCGGCGCTGTTCTGCGTCTGCCAACGAAAGTGCGTCGGACTCTCGGCATAGTCGTGATACGCGATGCGATCGTGGTAGCCGTCGCTCTTGTCGAGGGTGACGAACAGCAGCTCGGTCTGCCGATCGGCCAGCGGCAACACCCCCGCCTGCAACGGCGTGCGACGTTCGGCTGTCAGCCAGGCCACCGCGGTCAGGATCTCGCGCCTCTCGTAGCTGCCATGCAGCACCAACGGCAGATCCTCGAGACCGGGAATGGGCTTGGGCAACACCCGACTGCGCGATTACAGAATGTCCGTCAGTTCACCCAGCTCCTGCAGCACATGGGGCTCGCTGGCCAGTTCGGGCACAAACGCGGCATGTGACTGAACGGCCGACGGCGACATCTGATACGTCAGCATCTGCGCCCGCAACGCCTCCCGCTCCGACGCCGGCCCATACGCCGCCCCACGCTCGGCCACCCGCCGCACAACTGCAACTGCTGCATGCAGCAGATAGCGCAATTGCGCGACAGCGCCGTGGCCCGACAAAGCCCGGGCCCTGCCATCTTGAGCCGAGGTTGCATCCGTATTATCACGCACGCGAACGGAAGCTAGATGTGGCCGAACGACCGCCCAGCCGAGGGCGCCTGCTTGGCCAAGAAGCTTGACAGCGTTTCGGAGCCTGTAGCTTGGCGTCTTGCGCGCTAGGACCGAAGCTCCTGCGAAGACGCCTGGCGCTTTGACGTTCGAATGACGGTGGGCTCGCACAATCTGCTGATGCAAGATTCCTCAAGAGCGGCCCGGGCGCCTGGGCCATCGCTGTGCGGTTGGCCCTTGCGACTCTTCGCGATGGCCTATCTGACTGCTTGCGGACAGGGAGATGCGCCTCCTGTGTCGAACGGAACGCCGACTCTCAGCAAGATCACGGTGAGGCTTTCTTCCGACAGTATGGCCGCAGGCTCGACGGCGATTGCTACCGCGACTGGGAGCGATCAGTTCGGTAATGCGATCGCAACCGGTAGCATCTCATGGACGTCACAAGCGCCGGCCATCGCGACAATTCAAGCATCCGGAACAATCCAAGCCATCGCCGTTGGGCAGACGTTCATCGTAGCCGAAGCCGGGGGGAAACGTGCTCAGGCTATGTTGACTGTAGTCCTCCCCACCCAAGAGCGTCAGGACGGTTTCGTCGGAAATTCAGGCACAACCGTTCTTAAGTTTGCGTCCGGTTCTTCGGTTACCTTCGAGCCGATAGCGACCGCTGGCACATTAGTGAGCGTTTCAGTGACCGAGGTGCGCCCCGTCGTGACGGGAGCGCCCGTCGACGCTGGCTCGCGCTTCTCGGTTATCGTTGGACCAGGCACCTCCGACACGCTGCGCTTAGCGGCGAAGTATGCGCTCGGCGCCCCGCTGCCCGCTGGCTTTCGCCTAATCGGCGTGTGGCAACCCGATGGGCTCGCTGATAGAGTGCGCTGGATTACTCCAACTATCGTCAGTGGGTCGACGAGTCCACTGGGAGTAGCAGGTGTGACTGGAATGAGCGAAAGCCCCAGCATGCTCATCGACCTGCAGATTGTTCCGCCCAGCACCGGTACGATAGGCGTAATCGCGATTCCGAGCACAGTCGAGCGGGTGTTTGGGCCCTGCTCCGCTGCGTATGACTGGCAGACCAAGCAGCCGCCAGGGCCGGGGGTTGGCGCGGGCAAGACCATCATTCTGATTCACGGTCTTGCTTTGGACCGCATGTGCGATTTCGCCTATTTCGAAGACGACGAGAGCAAGGCAAGAGCTAACTTTTCTCGGTACGATTGGTCTACCTTTGATCCTGATGTGGTGACTTGGAGCGCCACCCGCACGGCGCTCGCGGCCGCTTTCCCGGGCGCACGCATAGTTGAAATTCGATACCCGACGAATCAGCGACTGGAGGACGCCGGCACTTATGT
Source organism: uncultured Gemmatimonas sp. (assembly GCA_964565915.1). GTDB lineage: Bacteria > Gemmatimonadota > Gemmatimonadetes > Gemmatimonadales > Gemmatimonadaceae > Gemmatimonas. The sequence continues at coordinate 3,350 of CAZMGX010000065.1, read as the reverse complement.
GCAACAACAACTTGACTTACTCGGCGCGGCGGTTGCTGAGAACAGTGTACTTCTTATTGGCTATAGTCAGGGCGGTCTCGTATCGCGGGTGGTGGACAGGCTCGAGACGAAAAGTCGTATCGGCGGCATAATTACAATCGCAACGCCACATAACGGAACGCCTGCGGCAACCCTTGGCTCCGCCATTCGTGAGCATTTTCCGCCAGGTGCAGGCGTGGACCAACTGGCTACCAGTGTCTTCAACGGCGGAACGAGCTCGTTCACCACGATCGCGCCTTTGTGGAGCGCTGCCGGTGGAGTGGCCTGCAACTCGGCGGAGAATTCTCTTTACTGGGGAGTCAAGTATTTGTGTCGAGTGTACGGAGCAGGATTGCTAACTCCGGCGGTAGTATCAGACGGGATTGTGCCGACCGCGTCTGCATTGCCAGACAATGCGCGCGAGACATTCCAGCCGGTCATCATTCAAAATGGAATCGATCACTTTAGTGTGACACGAGAAGCGTCGACAATCGCATGGGTGGTTGCTACTGCCCGGGCCGTGGTGGCCCCCGTGCGCCCTGTCGGATTCGTTCAGATTGCTGCTGGCAGCAGTCATGCCTGCGGTCTTAGCGAGACGGGCGAGGCGTATTGCTGGGGTCGTAACGGGAGTGGACAACTTGGGAACGGCAGCGCCACGTCACGCTCCACGCCAACGCTAGTTACTGGCGGACTTCGGTTTCGGCAGATAGTCGCAGGCTCCTCACATACCTGCGCCCTTACCATGACGGGTGTTCCATACTGTTGGGGTAGCGGACAGTATGGCGCGCTTGGTGATGGAACAACCTCGTCGCGGGTTGTGCCGACGCAGGTGATTGGAGGACACACCTTTTCTCAGATGATCGCAGGTGAATCGTATACCTGTGGGCTGAAGCCAACGAAGGTGGCGTACTGTTGGGGTTTGAACAACTACGGCACCCTCGGTAGAGGGTCCGCTGGGGGATTCACGCCGAATCCCGTCCCGTCGGCCGTGGTGGGCGGTATCCAGTTCGCTCAGCTAGCGGGCGGCTTGCTCCATGTCTGTGCGCGAACGGAAATTGATCAATTGTATTGTTGGGGAAACGCACAGCATGGTCAGACCGGTGACGGTAATTCATCGGACATAGACCCGCGCGCGGCGCCGACTTTGGTAGCGGGCGGCATCCGCTTCGTGGAGGTCAGCACAGGAAACCTCACTTCGTGCGGAAGAGCCATCAACAACTCTGTCTATTGTTGGGGATGGGGTGGGCGGGGGTCAGTTGGCGACGGTTCCGGCTTAAACCGATATTCTCCGTCCCCAGTTGCGGGTTCCCTCACCTTCTCGTCGCTGTCTCGCGGAAGTGGCGTTCAATGTGGGTCTTCATCCGTCAATTCGTATTGCTGGGGTTTCAGCGTAAACGGCAATATCGGGGATGGATCAACGATAGATCGCCCGGTTCCCACGACTGTTGTCGGCGGACCTTTTGTCGAAATCGCTAGCGGAGGAACCGTCACCTGCGGCCGAAAAGCAACGAACGTCGTGTATTGTTGGGGGCAAAATAGCTTTGGCGAAGTGGGTGACGGCACAACTGAATCGCGATTGGTTCCCACACGAGTACTGACGCCGTAACTAGAGGCAACCTGTCTACTTTCCGCGAATCCGATCTGTATAGGAAGTCGACGAGGCAGCCTTGCGCCGTGTGCCACGCTCATGCTCCCTTCCGGACAATCAACGGTTGCCGCAATAGGCTAGGTTTGCCCCGGCGTCGCAATGGCCGCAAGCTTCGAATCGCGATCGGGCACTTTTGGCTTCTGTCCGTCCAGCGTTAGGCGATGAGAAAGGCGCCAACGCGAGGATCGTAGCGGCGATCCCCCGGGTGGGGCTTCGGCGATTCCGGATGCCGGGGCACTTACCTGTCCTTGCCAGTATCGCGGAAACCGGAAAACGTCGCATTGTCGGAGACTTGCCTTACCATACCTTGCCTCTCCCCGCCCGCGCTCGGAGATTCGTCGGAACTGATTTCTTCCTTCGTCGGCCGCCTCGAGTCCGTCCGGTGACATACCTGCGTTTCATTGACAGCTTTCCGGTCGGCGACATCGTCGCGGCCTTGCATGCCATTACGATCAGCGACAAGGCGACCGCGCTGCTCAGGGCTTTGGCCACTGCGCCTGACCGCGCGATGAGCCGGCTGGAACTGGCCCGTGCCATCGGCAGCGACAGCGTCAATTCGTGTAACGCCGTCTATGGCACGTTTGCGAAGAACCTGGCGATAGCGCTGGACCCGACGCTCGCAGACGAGTGGAAACCCAACGGAGGCTCAAACGGGGACTGGGTGATGTTCCTGAGCTGGCAGAGTCCGCGCTGGACAGAAGCGCTTCCGGAGGAGAAAAGCAGCTGGGTTTTCGTCATGCGCGAGCACCTGGCGCAGGCGCTCGATCGGGCCGGGATCGCAGCGTATGTTGGAGTTTCCGACCAGGTCGTGCGGGATATTCTGGAAACCAACGGTTCGACTGACGTTGAGGAGGAGGAGGAGGAGGACGATCGACCTCCCAACCCACTTCAGGAAATTGATGATGTGGAGGCCCAACTAGCCGACCTCACGGATACGGAGCGAGAAGCCATCGTTCTAGCGCGAGTTGGGCAAGGGCGCTTTCGGGACGCGGTTGTCAGTTTGTGGAATGGCCAGTGTGCCGTGACCGGAGTGTCCGTGCTGCCCGCGCTGGTGGCGTCCCATATCAAGCCCTGGGTGCGTTCGTCCAATGAAGAGAGGCTGGACGCGGCGAATGGGCTACTCCTCGTAGGCACGCTCGACCGGCTGTTCGACGTTGGCCTTATCGCCTTCGACAAGAGCGGCTCAATGCTGCTCAGCCCTCGCATTAATGAGGCCGATCGGGGCCTGCTCGGGCTTGATGAGACGATGCATCTACGCCTCGTCCCAGACGGATGTGCTCCCTTCCTTGCGTGGCACCGAAGAAACGCGTTTCTCTCCGACCTAGATGACTGACGCGTTCTTCGCCAAGCCGATTCTCAATTCGCCGTACCTCCCCCCGACCAGACACTGGGAGCTCGACGAGACCGGCCAGCCCACCCAGCGGATTGCCGACGGGCGCAGGCGGGCGTCGTTCGTCACGCCCATCCCCAAGGCGAAGAAGCAGTCGAAGGCCCAAACGGCCATGGTGCTCGACGAGGGCAAAGGGCTCTCATCTGAGGACCAACAGTACGACATCCGCTCGCTGATCAACGAGCTTCGCCTTCAGGTCGAGCGCTGGCGCGCGCTGAAGAATCCCGAACACTGGCGCGTGACGCCAGAAACTCGGCGACTCCTTCAGCATTGGCGAACGCACAACTTCAGTGG
>CAZMGX010000064.1:0-18106 GCA_964565915.1 uncultured Gemmatimonas sp. | reverse complement strand
GAGCCCGATCGGTGTGAACCACAGGCCAAGGACGTTGTGGCCGTACCACCAGTTCATGGCGGCCTGCTGCACACCGAAATGCAGCCCGGGCCAATTCGCCACGATGAGCAGGATGGGTAGCCAGATCAGGCCCGCGGCGATGTACCACACCGAGACATACAGGTGCTCGACGCGCCGATTGCGCAACGTCCGCAGCAGCGCGACGCCCATCATGGTGCCACCGATGACCATGGGCACGTCACACTGCCACGGGAATTCCAGCCACTCGAGGCCGGCGCTGTGGCCGGTGAGGATCGCCACGATGCCGGCGGTGACACCGAGTCCCCACAGAGTCGCGCCGACGGCGGCGGTTTTGCCGCCGACCAGTGGTGTGCGCAGTAGGCGTGGCATGAGCCACAGGGCGACACCGAAAGCCGAGAGGCTGCACCATCCGTAGGCCACCGCATTCAAGTGTGCCGGGCGAATCCGTCCGAACGTCAGCCAGGCATCATCCACCAGCCAGTCCGGAACGTGCAGCTTGATCGACGCGATCAGGCCGAACATTGAGGCCAGCACGAGCCACAGCACCGCAAAGCCGATCGACAACAGCACCGGCCAACGCCCTGAGGCGTCCTGCTGAATGCGCTCGTCGGCTTCTTCCGGCGTGAGGACCGAGAACTCACCGGTGTGCCCCGTGCGGTTCATGGTCTCCTGCAAGTCGTCCTGCGCCGCCGCCGTCCGCGCGGCGGGCTCTTCGGTCAGGCCGACCTCCTTCGCGCCAAAAATGACGCGACTCGCCGCCTCGGCCGACCCGAACAATCCCTTCGACATGGACCACACAAAGAGCAGCAGCCCGCCAAGTGACGCCACAAACGTGACGACCAGCAGGACAATCGTGAAGGACATCTGTGGTACCACTCCCAGTCAGCGATTGCGGTCGATACCAACCGCAATCCAGTCAGGCTTCGCGGCTATGCGGCGAACTCACGTCGCGAAGACCCGAGCGCACCGCCATCGATTACATGAACGTAGCCGAGCGACTGGAGGATCCCGGCGGGCATCGATCGCGGCGTCGACCGGCCGCTGACGAAAGGGACGGCAAGGGACAAATGACAGGATACTGGAATGGTGCCAGGGGACCAGGCGGCGGCTGGACAGTCACGCGACTGTCGGCACGGCATGCCAGTTGGCGAACACGTCGTCCACGTTGACCGTGTCGTAACCACGCCGTTCCAGGAGCGCCACGGCGTGTGCCGACCGCGCGCCGCTGGCGCAGTGCACCAGCACGGGCAGATCCGCCGGAAGCTCGGCGATGCGGGCCAGCAGTCTCGTGTGCGCGATGTTGATGGCACCGGGAATGTGGGACACCTCGAAGTCGACCTTGCCGCGTACGTCGAGCACCCGGACGCCTCCCGCAAGCCGTCGCGCCTCGAGTGTCTCCATGGTGATCGACTCGATTCGACGCGCCGCGCCGCCAGCCTGCAGGTACTGCACCAGGTCGTTCGGGGTCAGGTAGCCGCGGATGTCGTCGAGTCCGATGCGCACGAGGTTGCGAACGGCCTCATCCAGACGGTCGGGTTCGATCACGAGATAGATCGGTACCCCTTCCTCAACGTACGATCCTGCGATGTTGACAAACTGGAAGTCGAGTTCGCAAAGCAGCGACTTGGGCAGGTGCGCCGCGAGGAACGCTCGTCGCGGCCGGGTGTCGAGCACCACGATGTCCGTACGACCTGCGACCGTGGCAATGGTGTTGGCTTCCAGATGCGGAATGTTCGGAACGGTCCCCATGACCGCAGGGCCGACTTTGTTGTCGCGCTTCATGCGGGCGAAATACAACGGCGGTTCCGGCTGTCCGCTCAGGATGTATTCGACGAACGCATTTTCCGAGGTGGCGGCGCGCACGGCCGGGTTGAATCGGCGCTCGTACCCGACGGTGGACATGGGGACGTCACCAAGCGACTTGCCGCACGCGCTCCCGGCGCCGTGGGCCGGCCAGATCTGTGTGTGCTCCGGCAGCCCCTTGAGGATCTCGAGTGAGTGGAACAGCTGACGTGCTCCGGGCTCCATGGTGCCGACCACACCCGCGGCCTGCTCGAGCAGGTCCGGTCGTCCGAGGTCGCCAACGAAGACGAAATCTCCCGTTACCACGCCGATCGGCTCATCGGCGCCACTGCCGTGATCGACGACCGAGTAGCACACATGCTCCGGAGTGTGGCCGGGGGTGTGCAGCACGGTGAACCCGATGTTGCCCACGCGGAACTGATCGCCGTGGTGCACTAGCTGATGGGGATAGCGGGAGCCAACGAGCCATTCGTATCGCCACTCGCTGCCGCCCTCGTCGCTGGCGTAGACGGTGACGCCGCGCTCGGCGAATTCCCGCAATCCGGAGAGGTAGTCCGCGTGAATGTGGGTATCCGCCGCCGCGACGATGCGCAGCTTGTGGCGCGCTGCGAGGTCGTAGTAGCGGTCGATGTCGCGTTCCGGGTCGAACACGATCGCCTCGCCGGTGCGGGGGCAGCCGATGAGGTACGCATACTGCGCGAGGGTCGGGTCGAGGATCTGGCGGACCAGCATGGGGGAACCTCCCGGCGGAGTCGGTGTGTAGGCCTGTTGTCTGAGTATATACTAGTATACGCATGTAACGGAGACAAGCGGATCCACTCCGATGCCCCCTACAGGGGATCGATCGCAAACAACCGATCGACGTCGGCGTCGTATTCGGCCAGCCGCCGGCCGGTCTCGTCGGCACTCCAGCCCAACAGCGCCGCCATCAGCGGGGCGATCCGTCGGGCGGCGGCCCGGCCGTGGTCGCGGGTCTCGAACGCGACGTGCGTCCGACGCACGAGCACATCACTGATCGTGCACGCCATCTCCCGCTCCACGGCATGCGGGACCTCGGCCAGCAGGTATGGCAGATCCTCCACGAGGCGCCGCGCGAGCGAGGCATCCCGTTGCGCGTAACTCCACACATTTCGCCACCGGCTACCGTACGCCGTCGTCAGTCGCTCGCCGACCGCGGCGTCACGAACGGTTTCTCTGGCGTCGTGTTGCAGGGTAGTACCGGCTTCGAAGTCACCACCCGGCAACGGGGCGACCTCGCTGAGGGCCCGCCTCGTGGGTGCGACAACCCCATCAGACGCGTTGGCCCCGCCAAGTTCGCGCACGGCATGCTGCAGGACGTCGGCCGCCATCGCCCGATACGTCGTCAACTTGCCGCCCGTCACGCTCACGAGGCCATCAGTGCGATGGGCGATGGCGTGCTCCCGCGATGCTGTGTTGGCCGAATGCTCACCGGCGCGTGCAGCGGCCAGCGGGCGAATGCCGGCCCATGCCGACACGACGTCATCCGCGGTCAGGCGTGCATTGGGGAAACGCGTGTTGACCGAGCGGAGCAGATACGTCACATCCTGTTCGGTGGCGCGAATCTCGTCCGGACCAGCGCGCGCCGAGCGTTCGGTGGTCCCGATGATCGCATGAGCCCCGGCCGGCAGCACGAACATCACCCGGCCATCGAGCGGTGAGACCAGCGTGACTGCGTCATGATTGCCAAGCCGCTGGCGCGGGACGGCGATGTGCGTGCCGGCAGACCCCAGCACCTGGCGACCAGGCACACCACCGGTCAGCGCGGCGGTGGCATCACTCCACGGTCCGGTGGCGTTGATCACCACCCGCGCCGAGGCGGTGAACACCGTTCCCGTGAGACGGTCTTCAACGACGACACCCTGGAGTCGAGCGCCGCTCGGCGTGCGCACACCACCGGTGACGGAGAGATGGTTCACAACCAGCGCCCCTTCCTCGCGGGCGGCGATCGCACTGGCGAGGGTCAGTCGCGTATCGTCCGTTGCGGCATCCCAGTATCGCGCCCCGCCGATGAGGTCGTCGCGCATCAGTGCCGGCTCGATCGCGAGTACGCCCTCGGCACTCAACCCTTCATGGCGGTGCACGTTGCGGAACAACGCCAGCGCATCGTACAGCAACAACCCGGCGCGCACCTTCCACAGCGGAACGCGCGCGCCGCGATAGACTGGCCAGGTGAATGCCAGTGGACGGACAAGGTGCGGCGCGAGTGTCAGCAGCAAACGACGCTCGCGGCTCGATTCGAACACCAGCGAGAAGTGGCCGTGCTCGAGGTAGCGGACGCCACCGTGTACCAGCCGGGACGACCGACTGGATGTCCCGCTGGCGAAGTCGTCGCGCTCGACAAGGGCCACGCGCCAGCCGCCAAGCGCCGCTTCGCGGGCGATGCCGGCCCCGGTGATGCCCCCGCCGATGATGAGCACGTCAAACGCGTCGGCGGCGAGGTGGGCCAGAGCCGCCTGCCGCGCACTCACGGCCAACGGTCCGCGTGCTGCCAGACGCTCGGCGGTGGTCGACGCCGCCCCGTCGGTCTGCGACACGGGCTGCAGCGAGGGCGGCGTCACGTCGGTCATGCGTCCAGTAATGCGGTGGTGGCGTCCTCTGCGCCAGAGGTGAAGGCCCGCGGTCGGCGCGGGCGCCTCGGATGGCCTCCCACGGCCAGTGTCAGCGGTTACCTTCGAGGAATGCCTTCATTCGGAAACGGCCGTCGCGTCGCCATCGTCGCCGGAGTTCGTACGCCCTTTGCGCGCTCCGGCACGGCGCTCAAGGCGTACACCGCGATCGACCTGGGGAAGTTCGCGGTCGCGGAACTCATGCAGCGTGCCGATCTCGATGGCGCACGTGTCGATCTGCTGGTGTACGGCACGGTGCTCCCTTCGGTCGTGGCACCGAACATTGCCCGTGAAGTGGCCCTCCTGCCGCACTTCCCGCGCACGCTCCAGGCCTTCACCGTCGGCCGTGCCTGCGCCTCGGCGAACCAGGCCATCACCGATGCGGCCGATCAGATCGCGCTCGGGCACGCGGACATCGCGATTGCGGGTGGCGCCGAGTCGCTCACGCAGGTGCCGATCCTGCATTCGCGCGGCATGAGTGACGTCCTGGTGGCGGCCTCGAAGGCGAAGAGTATGTCGCAGCGGTTGTCGATCCTCGCGCGGCTTCGACCACGTGACTTCGTCCCGATTACGCCGGCCATCACCGAACCCAGCACCGGGGAGTCGATGGGGCAATCGGCCGACAAGATGGCCAAGCTGAACGGCATCACGCGTGACGCGCAGGATCAATTCGCGTTGCGCTCGCACATCAATGCGGCGGCCGGCACCGCTGACGGTCGGCTGACGGCGGAGATCGCTCCCGTGCCGGTGCCACCGGGCCATGCGACGATGCTGGCGTCGGACAACGGCATCCGTGCCGACTCGAGTCTCGAGCAGTTGAGTGCGCTCAAGCCGGTTTTCGACCGTCTGTATGGCAGCGTGACGGCCGGCAATGCCTCTCCCTTGACCGACGGTGCCTCGGCGGTCCTGTTGATGTCCGAGCAGGCCGCGCGTGGACTTGGATATACCCCGCTGGCCTTCATTCGCTCGTATGCATATGCCGCGGTCGATCCCGGCGAGCAGTTGCTGCAGGCTCCCGTGCTGGCGGCGCCCATCGCCCTCAAGCGGGCCGGGCTTACCCTGCGTGACATCGATCTGGTCGACATGCACGAGGCGTTTGCCGCGCAGGTGCTCAGTAACATTCAAGGACTGGCCTCAAAGGCGTGGGCCGCGCGGGCTGGCTTCTCCGAGGCGACCGGTGAGATCGATGAGACACGACTGAACGTGCTCGGTGGATCCCTCTCCATCGGTCATCCCTTCGGTGCCACCGGGGGGCGCATCGTAACCACGCTTTGCAACGAACTTGCGCGCCGCAACGGCCAGTTCGGCCTGCTGACGGTGTGCGCGGCCGGCGGGATGGGCCACGCCATGGTGGTGGAGCGCACATGAGCCAGGCGGAGACGTTGTACCGTGACGACACCACGGGGTTGTCGCTCGAGCTGGATCAGGGGGTCGGCGTGCTGACGTACGACCTCCCCGGGGCGCCGATCAACACGCTCAACTCGCGTGTCGCGCCGCACTTTGCGCGCTGCTTTGCGGAAATCGAATCGAACACGGCGATCCTGTCGGTGGTGCTGCTCAGCGGAAAGCCGGACACGTGGATCGCCGGCGCAGACATCGATGAACTTCGGCTGATCGAATCGGCGGCGCAGGGCGAAGAGTTGTCGCGAAGCGGTCAGCTGTTGTTGGATCGTCTGGCCGCCATGCGCAAGCCGACACTGGCCGCAATGCATGGGGCGGCGCTGGGCGGCGGCCTCGAGGTCGCGCTCGCGTGCCGCCACCGCATCGTCACCGATCATGACAAGTCGGTAATGGCGCTGCCGGAAGTGCAGCTGGGACTGATTCCGGGCGCGGGCGGCACGCAGCGGCTGCCGCGGCTGATCGGATTGCAGGCGGCGCTGGACATGATCCTGACCGGGCGCAACATTCGCGCGAAGAAGGCGTTGCAGATCGGTTTGGTGCACGAACTGGTGCATCCCGCCATCCTGCGGGCCGTGGCGATGCAGCGCGCGCAGCAGTTGGGGCGTGGTGAGGCACCGCCGCTGCGACAGCGCCGACAGGGGACCACCGAGTTGTTGCTGGAAGAAAACTCGATTGGTCGTCGCCTCGTGTTCCGCAAGGCGCGCGAGGAGGTGTTGAAGAAGACGAACGGCCGATACCCGGCGCCGATTGCCGCGCTCGACGCCGTGCAGCGCGGGTACGCGGAAGGGATCGAGGCCGGCCTTCGCGAAGAGGCCGCGCGATTTGGCGAACTCACGGTGTCATCCGAGTCGCGCCAGTTGGTGCACCTGTTCTTCGCCACCACGGCCCTGAAGCGAGATACCGGGCTGCCGCACGGAGTGGAGGGCGTCGCGCGTCCGATCCGGAAGATCGGCGTGCTCGGGGCTGGCTTCATGGGGGCGGGGATCACGGCCGTCGCCGTGCAGGCCGGGTCCCTCGTGCGCCTCAAGGATGCCTCACTCGATCGGGTCGCCGGCGGGTGGCGCGCGGTGCGCGAGGTCCTGCGGGAGCGCCTGAAGCGCAAGCAGATCACGCGGCTGCAGATGGATGACATGCTGGCGCAGATTGGCGGTACGACCGACTACACCGGGTTCCGCAGTGCACAACTCGTGATCGAGGCCGTGTTCGAGGAGCTGTCCGTGAAGCAGCAGTGCCTGCGCGACGTCGAGCAGGCGGCGCCCGAGGCGATCTTCGCGTCGAACACGAGCACCATTCCGATTCGTGACATCGCGGCGGCCGCCACTGATCCCGGACGCGTCGTGGGCATGCATTTCTTCTCGCCGGTGCACAAGATGCCGCTGCTGGAGGTCATCGTGACGCCGGAGACACACGCCGACACGATTGCCACCGTGGTGCAGTATGGTCGCCAGCTGGGGAAGACCGTCATCGTGGTGCGCGACGGTCCGGGTTTCTTCGTCAACCGCATTCTCGCGCCGTACATCAACGAAGCGGGCCGCCTGCTGGACGAAGGGGCCGCCACGGATGCCATCGACGCGGCGCTGACCGCTTTCGGGTTTCCGGTCGGACCGATCACGTTGCTGGATGAGGTCGGCCTCGACATTGCGGGCAAGTCTGGACCGATCATGGCGGCCGCGTTCGGAGCACGGATGCAACCGTCGTCCGCGCTGCATCGAGTGATCGAGAGCGGGCGGTTGGGTCGCAAGGCCCGGCGTGGCTTCTACCGCTATCGTGATGATGGCAAGCGCGATGGCGTCGATGAGGCGGTCTACGCGTTGACGTCGGCGGGGCAGACCCGCCGCACCGTGGAGGTCTCGGAGCTTCAGGCCCGCACGGTGCTGCCGATGCTGAATGAGGCGGTCCGGTGTCTCGACGAGGGCATTGTGCGCTCGGCGCGCGACGGCGATCTCGGTGCGGTGTTCGGCATCGGATTCCCGCCCTTCCTGGGCGGGCCGTTTCGTTATCTGGATACGCTCGGTGCCGCCCATGTGGTGCAGCAGCTCGACGCGCTCGATGCGCGATTCCCCGGCCGGTTTACGCCGGCGGACCGGTTGCGGCACATGGCCGAAACCGGCGAACGCTTTTACGCCTGACGCGCTGCGCGCGAGGGAGACGTCATGAATGGACTGCACCCGCGGATCGCGGAGATCATCGATGTGCTCGAGCACGCGCATCGTGACCTGGTCGAGGTCGTCACGGCCATTCCGGAAGCACGCCGGGACGCACCGGGAGACAACGGAAAGTGGTCGGTGGCGCAGCATCTCGAGCACCTTGCGATGGTCGAGGATGGCGCCGGTCGCCTGATGTCCAAGCTGATCAAGGAGGTGGCGGCTCGCGACGAACGCGAAACCGAAACATCGTCCCTGCTCGGGTCGCTCGATCGGTACCAGGTCTGGACCACGACTCGGAAGATCGTCGCGCCGGAGATGGTGCAGCCGCGGGAGGGCTTGTCGGCCGCCGATGCCCTGGCCCGCCTGACCACGGCGCGCACGCGCATGATTGGCGCGCTGCAGAAGGCGTCAGGCCTCGCGCTCGCAAGTGTCACATTTCCGCATCCCGTGGTCGGCCCGCTGAACGTCTATCAGTGGGGACTGATCTCGGCGCAGCACGAACGGCGCCACCTCGAGCAGATCCGGGCCCTGGTGGGGTTCGACGACGCCTGAGCTGTCCCCGCCGTCTATATTCCCCGCAGTCGTTCGGCGCACGCCCATTCCAGCCAGCCGCGCCGTGGTCCCTTCTTTTCCGTCATGCTTCGCAAGTCGCTGCTCTATCTCTCGCGCCAACAGCGCGTCTTCAACTTCATCAAGAACGTCGGGTTCGCGCGCAAGATGGCGTCTCGCTTCGTGGCGGGCGAAACCATCGACGCGGCGCTCGACGCCGTGGTGGCACTCAACGCGAGGGGTATTACCGCCTCTCTCGACCTGCTTGGCGAGAGTGTGTCCAACGAGGCAGAGGCGCGGGATACCGGTCGCCAGTACCTGCAGCTGCTCGATCGCATCCATCAGCGCAAACTCGATGCGAACGTCTCCGTGAAGCTCACGGCGCTGGGGCAGGACATCTCCGACGCCCTCGGCGTCGAGGTGGTCCGGCAGGTGCTCGAGCGCGCGAAGCAGTACGACTCCTTCGTGCGCCTCGACATGGAGTCCAGCGAGTACACCGATCGCACGCTCGACACGTTCGAGACGGCGCTGTATCCCGATTTTCGGGACAACGTCGGCGTCGTGCTGCAGAGTTCACTCCGACGGACGCTCGACGACGTGGAACGATGCAACCGGCTGCAGTGCCGCGTGCGTATCTGCAAGGGGGCCTATCTCGAGCCGCCTACGGTGGCGTTTCCCGACAAAGCGGACGTCGACAAGAACTACGTCGAGGCGATGCATCGCCTGATGCAGCATGGACGCTATCCGGGCATCGCGACGCACGACGAAGTGATCATCGCCGAGGCGAAGCGCTTTGCGGCGGCGCAGGGAATTGCGAATGATCGTTTCGAGTTCCAGATGCTGTACGGCGTGCGACGCGATTTGCAGGATCAGCTGGTGCGCGAGGGGTACCGGATGCGCGTGTACGTGCCGTTCGGCTCGCAGTGGTATCCGTACCTCATGCGACGGTTGGCGGAGCGTCCGGCCAACATCGCGTTCATGACCGGCAACATCGTCAAGGAAGTGCTTGGCGGTGGTGGCGGCGCAGCGGCGCGCCCCGGCGCGCGAAACGGGACGCACTGAGCGAGCACGCCGGCCATCATCTTCCCCCCGATCACAGCAAGGGGGATGAACGCACGCTTGGCGGCTACATGGCCGTACACGCGCGTCCGGCTGCCTTCGACGGCGTGGATGGCTTCGCCTACTCCGTCGACATTCTGGTCGACGCCACGGGCGACGTGAATGCGCCGTGGGGCGCCTATCTCTTCTTCGTGAAGTGGGGGCACGGCGAGCCACAGGTGACCGGACATCTCGAAACCGGATTCCTGGTCACCGGGTCGAGCGAGGCCGTGGTGCGTCATCAGGTCGGGGCGATGCCGTTGGCCTCGGTCAAGGCGACGCTCGACGGACTCATTCGCACCGGGCAGCCGGCAGATGGTCGGCCGTGGTGGGAAGTCGCTGCGGCGGAACGGGGCGAGGAGGACGAGCATGTCGACTGAGGCCGTGGTCCTGCAGGGCACCGGCGGCGTCTGGCAGGTGTGCACGGATGCGGGCGAGCAACTGGAGGTTTCGCTGCCCGGACGCCTCAAGCGGGAGCCAGGCCGGGACGCGCGCGCCCGCGACATGCAGGATCGCGGCGGCGGACGCGAGTCGATGCGTCGCAGCCGCCCATCGGACGACACCGATCGGCCCCTCAAGCTGACCGTTGGAGATCGCGTGACGGTGTCGACGGAAGGCGCCGACGCCGGCTGGGTTATCGACGCCATTCATCCGCGACGCAGTCAGTTGGCGCGGCGCAGTCCGGGCGGTGCCCGTGGCGAGCGCATCATGGTCGCCAATCTCGATCAGGTGCTGGTCGTCTTTGCCGCGGCGCGACCGGAGCCGCATCCGCGCATGCTCGATCGGTTTCTGGTCATCGCCGAGGCGAACGATCTCGCCGCGCGCATCATCATCAACAAGTGTGAGCTGTCGGATGAACGGCGCATCTTCGCGCATTTCGCGGATCAACGCGCGGCGGGCTACCCCATGCACTTGACGAGTGTCGTCACGGGCGAGGGACTCGAGTCCGTTCGCGCCGAGATCGAAGGGCGAAGTTCGGCGCTGACAGGTCCGTCCGGCGTTGGTAAGTCGTCGCTGATGAATCGGCTCTTTCCCGGGCTCGAGTTGCGAACGGCGGAGATCAGCGAAAGCGTGAACAAGGGGCGACACACGACGGTCGGGGCCGTGCTGCATCCGCTACCCGGCGGCGGATTCGTGGCCGACACCCCCGGGCTGCGGGAAGTCGGATTGTGGAACATCGCCCCTGAGGCGCTGGCCGCCTGTTTCCCCGAGTTTCGGCCACTGCTATCGGAGTGTCGGTTCGCCGACTGCCTGCATACGGTCGAGCCGGGATGTGGCATTCGCGAAGGGGTTGAGTCGGGCCAGGTCCGTGCCGGTCGGTACGAGAGCTACCTCAAGCTTCGGGCCGAGCTGGTCGAGGGCGCGGCAGACTTCTGGTGACGGCCGTTCGGCCTCCGCCGATCCGGCCTCGGGACATCCGCGCGGGCGGCGCGGGCGTAGCACAGACGAGACCGCTCATGCCGATAGCCATCCCCGCGCCCATTTCCTCCACTGTCGTCCTGTACCCGGGACGTGCGTACGCGTACGTTCCGCATGGTGCCCGGGGCGATTGGTCGCCTCGTGGTGAATATCCCCAACCCGTTGCCGTGAACGCTCCCGCCATGGACCCCAGAGTTGCCGATGACGACGATTCGTCGTTGGTGTCCGGGATGGCGCACGGTGATGAGCACGCCGCCACGACGTTGTATGACCGACATGGTGCGGTGATGTACGGCCTCGCGGTCCGGATGCTGGGTGAACCGGCCGACGCGGAGGAAGTGGTACTCGACGCGTTTGCCCAGGCCTGGCGTGAGGCGGGACGTTTTGACGGATCGCGCGGTTCTGTCCTCGGATGGCTGACGACGATCGTACGCTCGCGAGCGCTCGACGCCATTCGCGCGCGTGGGCGACGTGCAAAGATGGTCGAGAAGGCGGGCGCCAGTTCCGATGAACCGGTGGCGATGAGCCAGGCGCTACCGGCTCCGGATCAGGCCGTCGACGCCTCCGATCGTGCGGTCGCGGTGGGTGCGGCGCTCAGCGCGCTGCCAGCCCCACAGCGACGCGCCATCGAACTGGCCTTCTTCGCCGGGCTGACACATCAGGAAGTTGCCGAACGACTTCGCGAACCGCTGGGGACCGTGAAGACCCGCATCCGACTGGGCATGCTGAAGTTGCGCGACATGCTGGACGGCCTCGCTCCGGAGCCGACCCCGTGAGCCCGCTCTCCCTCGACGCGCTGCGGGAATTGGCGCCGGGCTACGTCATGAACACGCTGACCATCGAAGAGCGTGCACAATTCGACGCGGCGCTGTCCGATCCCGCGCTGGCGGCTGAACTGCGCCCGGAACTCGACGTGCATCGGGCGGCAATGACGTTTCTTGCGTCCGAGGTTGCGGTTCCCCCGCCGCCAACGTTGCGCGCGCGGCTGTCCGAGCGGATCGCGATGGAGCGTGTCGAGGCCCTGCGTCTGGACGAGACAGTCGAAGTGGTGATTCCGGCGAGACCTGCGGAGCGCGCAGCAAACATGCCGTCCGCGTCGGACGGCGTTCTCCCCATGCGCCCGCCGACGCCGGCCGCCCCAGCGTCGTCGCGTGCCCCGTGGTTGACCGCAGGCATCCTGACGTTTGCGCTGGCGGCGACCGCATTTTTTGCCGTCAACGTGCAGCAGCGAGTGCGCGAACTCGAGCGCACGGTGGCCTCGCAGCAACAGGTCATCGACGGGACCTCGGCGCGGCTGGCGGCCAGTGACTCGACGGTCGAGGCGTTGACGGATCAGGAACTTGTGCGCGTGCGTCTCGTCGCGAATGTCTCGGCCGGGCCCAGCATGCAGGTCTTCTGGAATCGCCGGACCGGTCGGGCCGTCGTTTACGCCGCGGGATTGGCCCCCGTGGCGAAGGATCGGGCGTACTGCCTGTGGATCATTCGGAGCGGCAAGCCGGAGGCGGTCGCGCTCTTCAGTCCGGATGCGAACGGACGTCGGTTGTTGAACGCCGTCACCGTACCGGCCGATGCCGCCAACATCGCGGCGTTCGCGGTGACGGAGGAGCCGGCGACCGGCTCTCCACAACCGACGATGACGCCGTTCCTCGTCGGACCGGTCCCGACCGGCGCGGCGCCGCAGTAGCCGCCCGGCGTGACCGCCGCGCCGCACGATCGGTCAGCATCCTTGGAACAGGCTGTTACACGCTGCCCCGGCATGGGTCGATCGACCATTGCTGGAATCGGGCCGTGAATGGCAAACTTCCGTGTGCCAGCGCTGGAGAAGGCTCCCGCGCGTGGGCAGGTGCCCAGACCCAAGACCGGAGTCCGTCGTATGTCGACCAACTTTGCGATGTTTGCGCGCGTGGCAGTTCTCGGAGCGGTCGTGGCGACGCCCGCCCTGGCGCAGGACAAGGCCAAGGATGAACTGCAGAAGTGCGATCGGCCGTTCGGCACCATCGCCCTCGCTGAGCCGCGCTCTGAATACATGCAGTACTTCAACCGCTATTCGCTTGGCTCGCCCACGGCACTGTTGCGGGTCATGGTGCAACAGTCGAAGTGCTTCGTCGTGCTCGAGCGCGGCAATGGCATGGCGATCATCAAGGGCGAGCGGGAGCTGGCGCGCGACGGTGAGGCGCAGGCCGGCTCGAACATGGGTGGCGGCCAGATGGTGCTGGCCGACTTCGTCATGAACCCGGCCCTGCAGGTGGTCGACAACAACGCCGGCGGGGTTGGCGGTGCCCTCGGTGGTATCGGGCGTCGCATGGGCGGACTGGCCGCTGTGGCGGGTGGCGTCAAGTTCAAGGAGGCGTCGACGACGATCACCATCGCCGACACGCGCACATCGGTGCAGGTCGCGTCGGCGGAGGGCAAGGCCAAGAAGACGGACTTCTCACTCGGCATGTTCGGGTGGGCCGGTGGAGTCGTCGGCGGCGCCGGCGCCTACACGAGCACGGCCGAGGGCAAGATCATCGCGTCGTCGTACCTCGACAACTACAACAACGTGATCACGGCCATCAAGGCGGACGCCGGCATGGTCGCACGCCAGCAGAAGTTCGATGCGTCGAAGCTGGTCAGCGGCGATGCCACGAAGGCGGGCGCCACGTATGCCGAGGGTGATGTGCTTGGCCCCAAGATCGACAACATCAAGCTGCTCGCGTCGGCCTCGGACGCGGCGAAGGTGAACGCCGTGCTGAAGAAGACCGACGACCTCGTGTTCCTCGGCGAGGAGAAGGACGGCTTCCTGAAGGTGCAGGGATCGAGCGCCGAAGGCTGGGTGAAGAAGACGCTGGTGTCGAAGAAGTAGCGTCCACGGCGGACCGGTGTCGCGCGAATCTATTTCGCGCGCACCGTTCCCAGCCCGCCATCCACGCCGTAACACTGCCCGGTCACCTACGTCGCGTCGGGCCCCACGAGCCACGCGATGAGTGAGGCGACATCATCCGGCTCGCCGAGTCTCCCGAGCGGATGCAACGCCCGCGACGCTTCCGCCGCCGCCGGCGAGCCGGTGATGCGTGCCGACAGTGGAGTCCGCACCAGCCCCGGCGCGACCGCATTCACGCGAAGGCCACGCGACGCGTAGGTCGCGGCCGCCGACATCATCAAGCCGAGGATGCCCGCCTTTGCGGCTGCGATGGCCTCATGGTTCATCAGTCCCGTCCGAGCCGCCGCTGAACTGCACAGGACAACGCTGCCGCCCTCGGGCATCACGCGCGCCGCGGCACGTACGGCGGCAAACGCGGTCGTCAGGTTTGCCATGACCGTCGCCTGAAACTCATCTTGCCGCGTCAGGTGCGCGGGTTTGAGCAGCAGTGACCCGACGCAGTTCACAAGTCCGTCGACGCGCCCGAACTGCGCCCGCGCCAGGTCCGCGACGCGATCGACGTCCGCAAAGTCTGTAGCCTCGACCGTGGCGTGTGACGCGCCGAGCTCTTCGCTCAGTGCGGCGAGTCGGGCCTCGTCGCGCGCGGCAAGAAACAGGGCGTCCCCACGCGCGGCCAGGAGACGCGCCAGCGCCGATCCGATCCCACCCGTGGCGCCGAGGATCAGGTGTGTCCGGCGCCCGTTCGTCGATTCATTCTGCGTGTGCATGCTGAGCCAATGCGCGAGTGCGGGTCGCGGTTCCTTCGCCGTGTCGCGATGTGGAGGAACAGCCAGCTAACTGCCTCCACGGATACAGAACAGATAGCAACGGATGAACTGAACGGATGAGTATCGCTGGGAACGATTTGCGCCCGTTCGCGTGATTCGCGTCAGTCAGTTGGAGGTCGATCGCGCCAGTCAGTTGGTGCTTTACGGCGACAGACGGCGCCGGACCCACGTGCCGGCCTCGCGCCGGAACTGGATGCGGTCGTGCAAACGGCTCGGACGTCCTTGCCAGAACTCGATCTCCTCGGGCACGACGCGGAAGCCGCCCCAGTGCTCCGGCAACGGCACGGGGCCGTCGGCAAATCGCGCTTCGTTGGAGGCAAGCTCCCGCTCCAACTCTTCGCGCGACGACAACACCGCGCTCTGCCGCGACGTCCACGCACCGATCCGGCTGGGCAACGGACGCGACTGAAAGTACGCGTCCGATTCGGCACGACTCACGCGCTGCACGGCGCCACCGATGCGCACTTGCCGCTCGAGTTCCGCCCAGAAGAAGCACAACGACGCGTGGGGATTGTCCGCCAGCTCCGACCCCTTTCGACTGCGATAGTCCGTGTAGAAGACGAAGCCACGCTGATCCACTTCCTTGAGCAGGACGACGCGGCCTGACGGGTAGGCGTCGGGTGTCGCTGTTGCCAGGAACATCGCGTTCGGTTCGTGAACCTCGGCGCGCACGGCGTCGTCGAACCAATGACGGAACTGCACGATCGGATCGCCGTCGACATCTGATTCGCCGAGTGATGCCTGACGATAGTCGCGGCGGAGATGCGCAATCGACATGGCGCTCAGACCTCGACGAGCGGCAGCGCCGCCCGGGGATACACCTCGGGAACACCGTCCAGGGCATCACCGGTGAACGGTTCACCATCGGGCGTCTCGAGCACGAAGCCCGCGTCGGCGATCATGCGCAGATCGTCGCGCGCCGACTGCCCCTGCGTCGTGAGGTAGTCGCCGATGAAGATCGAATTCGCCGGATACAGCCCCATCACCTGCATGCTGCGCAGGTGCACCTCACGCCCGCCGCTGATGCGGATCTCCTGCGTCGGGAGCAGCAGCCGATACAGCGCCAAGATGCGCAGGCAGCGTCGCGGATCCAATTCGCGAAGGCCGGCCATGGAGGTCCCGGGCACGGGAATCAGGAAATTCACGGGGACGCTCTTCACGTCGAGGGCACGCAACGACAACGCCAGATCGATGACATCATCGTCGCTCTCGCCCATGCCAAGGATGCCACCACTGCACGTCTTCATGCCCGCGTCCTTCACGGCCTGTACGGTGCCGACACGATCGTCGAACGTATGGGTGGAGACGATCTCCGGCGTGAAGTTCGCGGACGTGTTGAGATTGTGATTGATGGTCTCGACGCCCGCCTCCTTGAGTCGCTGCACCTGGTCCGCATTGAGCAGGCCGAGGCACGCGCAGATCTTGAGATCATGCTTCGCCCGCACGGCGCGCACCGATTCGAGCACCTTGCCGAACACCGTCTCCCCGGGACTACGCCCCGAGATGACCATGCACAGCGTACCGGCCTTCAGTTGTGCGGCGCGATCGGCGGCTTCCATGATGCGGTCCTGCGCGAGCATCGGATACTTCTCGATCTCGGCCGCGGAGATCTTCGACTGCGAGCAGTAGCCACAGTCTTCGGGACACAGGCCGCTTTGCGCGTTGAGCAGGAAATGGAGACGCACGCGGTTGCCCCACGTGGCGCGTCGCACGCGGTACGCGGCGGCCAGCTGGTCGAGAATGGCTTCGTCAGGTGCCTGCAGCATGGCGCGGGCGTCGTCGCGTGAGAGGACGTCGCCCGCCAGCGACGCGTCGGCGAGACGCTGCCAGTCAGCCGGCCCGTAGTCGGTGGGATTGCGCATGGTCATTGTTCAGGCGATGGACGGCGTGGAAGGATCGACACCCGATGGTGCCGTGAAGGGGACGGGGAGCAGCACGTCGAGGCCGCTGCCCTCGGCGGCGGCAGCGAGGGCGTCCAGATCGTCCGTGCGATCGACCCAGGGGAAGCGCAGGATCGTGTGGCGCGGCAGCAGCGTGACGAGCGCGTCGTAGTTGGTGGCTTCGGCAAGGCCCGCATCGCGATCCGTGTACTGCGTCAGGATCACCGCCCGCACGGGAATGTGTGCCGCCTCGGCGGCGCGCACGGTCAGCAACACGTGGTTCAATACACCGAGGCGATTGCCCGCGACGATGATCAGCGCGCAGTGCCACCGGGCGAATAGATCGAGGAACGAGCAGGCCGGTGTGATGGGCACCAGCAAGCCGCCGGCTCCCTCGATCAGCAACAGGTGCCGATCTTCGCTGAGCGCGGATTGTGCCGAATCGAGTGCGCCGAGGGAAATGTCCACCCCGGCCCGCTGCGCGGCCACCATCGGCGCCAACGGCTCCTCCAGCACATACGGCCGCACCAGCGTCAACGGATCCACACCGCCACTGGCCGCCTGCAGCCGCTCGGCGTCCGACCGTGGTCCCTGGTCGGTGACGATGTGCTCGTCGATGCCGCTTTCGATCGGCTTCATCGCCGAGACCCGCAGGTTCAGCTGTCGCGCACGCGATGCCAATGCACACGTGACGACCGTCTTGCCGATGCCGGTGTCCGTCCCCGTGATCCCGTAACGCACCACGCCCCGTTCAGTCATCGACCGGTCCTCCCGGACTGTGATCCGCGCTGACCGCGCGCGCGCCATCGAGGAATTGTTCAAGCACCGAATACACCAGCGCAAGTTCGTCGTCCGTGATGCAATACGGCGGCAGACAGTAGGCGACGTTCCCGAGCGGCCGCAGCAGCACGTCGCGTTCCAGCGCAAAGGCCGCCAACTCCCGACCGATCTCGCTGAGATACCCGGCGGGTGCCTTCAGCTCGACGGCCGCGACCGTACCGATGTGCCGAACACTGGAGACCGCGGGGTGGCGGCGCAATCGCTCCAGGTGCCGGGCATGCGCCACTTCAATGCGGATCCGGTCGTCTTCGCGGTCTTCGTCGAACAGCTCGAGGGACGCCAGCGCCGCCGCACATGCGATCGGGTTGGCGGTGAACGAGTGCCCGTGGAAGAAGGTGCGGCTCCGGTCCTCGCTGCGAAACGCGTCGTAGATGGACTCGGTCGCGGCCGTTGCGCCAAGCGGCAGCGTGCCGCCCGTCAGCCCCTTCGACAGGCACATCAGGTCGGGCGACACATCCGCACGTTCACATGCGAACAGCGGACCCGTGCGTCCGAAACCCGTCAGCACTTCGTCGGCGATGAGGTGCACTCCGGCAGCCCAGGTCCGCTCTCGGATCTGCTGCAGCACGGACTCATCCCAGACGCGCATACCGCCGGCGCCCGCACTGGCCGAGCGCTGGGAGCGCCTCGC
>CAZMGX010000063.1:0-18227 GCA_964565915.1 uncultured Gemmatimonas sp. | reverse complement strand
GATCGAGCAGAATGCCATCGAACAGCTCGGAGTACGCGAGTCCGGCCTGTTCGAGGTTGGCGTAGTTGCCGAGCAGCGCACGGAATTGCCCGATGCGTTCGTACTCGGCAAGGCGTTCACGTGCAGACGCCAGCGCCCGGGGGTCGCGATCGACCCCGGTGACGCGGATACCACGTTCGAGCAGCGCGGCGGTATGCCCACCACCACCCAGGGTGCAGTCCAGAACCGTCGACGCGCTGGCGAGCAGCGCTTCGACATCGGAGAGCAGGACGGGGACATGGTAGGCGCCAACGCGCCCGGGGGAGACAGTTCTAACCGGGCTCACAAGCGGACTCGGGACACTTGCAGGGTGCTTCGGCGCGTCATGTTAGTGACCGATGATGACAAGCGTCAAGCGATGCCGAGACGCGAGGAAATGTGCATTGTGCAGAATGGCGCAGAGTTGTGATATCACTGAGTGCCGCTCGTGTACGGACCCGAAAACACGCGAGCCCGCCGTCGGAAGCGACGGCGGGCTCGGGTTACCACGATGACAAGCGACGCTATTTACAGAACGCCTTGATGGCCTTGTCAGCCTCAGGGTCGAGCTGCATGACGGCGCCCATCAATGTACGCATGGCGTCCACGGCGGTGGCTCCGCCCTTCGGCAAATTGATCTGCGCCTCGACGAACATGTTCTTGGCATCCTTCGCGGGCTGGCAGCTCTTTTCCGTGATGGCGGTGTTCAGCTTGAGTTGCCCGTAGGTCACGTACGCCGCACCGGTGAGGAAGCCGGCCTGCGCCTTCAGCGCACCCGTCGAGACGCTGTCCACGTAGGCAAAGATCTTCAGGGCCTCGTCGTACATCGCGGCGCTGTTCTCCTTCTGCGCCGCCTTGCGCTTGTCGTCACCGATCTTGAGCACGGCGTTTCTGATGCCAGTGCTGGTATCACCCGCCGCGATCATCGACCGCGCCATCGGGAGAATCTCTTCGGTGCGATTAAGTGCCGTGAGGATCTGCATCTTGAGCGCCGGTCCGTTTTCAACCGCCACCTTCGCTTCTTCGGCCTTCGTCAACGCCGCAAGGGCCTGTTCATTCTGTCCGGCCTGCGTGAGCGCCGCGATCTGGATGAACGTCAGGGACGGCTGCCCGTTGAACTTCTGCAATCCCTTGGCGGCCGTCTCGGCGGCCTTCTGGAACTGGCTGTCCTGCTGGAACGCGGCCGCGGTGCGAATGAAGTAGGTGGTGTCGGCGAACGACGTGTCGAGCTTCACCAGCTCTTCACCTTGCGTGAATGCTTCCTTGTAGTCGCGCACCGCCAGGAGGATGAGCCAGCGCAGGCGCAGCAGGTCGGGCTCGCCCGGGTTCATCGCGACGGCCGTGTCGATCACGGGGCGTGCGATACGCGGGTTGGCCGTCGCAGCGATCGCTTCGACCACGTCCTTCTGCAGACGGGGATTGGTGGGATCGGTGGCGAGCAGCGCGGTGAGCGTGACGACCGCCGAATCCTGCTGATTCAGGTTGCGATACGTCTGTGCCAGCAGGGCCAGCCCGGGACGGCTTCTCGGGTCGATCGCGACAATTTCCTTCGAGATCTTCAGGAGTTCGTCGTTCGACGCCTTCATCTCTTCCATGACGCGCGCCTGACAAATACGGGCGAGTGTCGCCTTCGGGTACGCGACCACCCCTTCCTTCGCGAAAGCAAGCGCTGCGTCGAACTTCTTGTCACGCGCGCTGTTCACGCACTTCTGCTCGAAGTCGAGCTGCTTGCGCGCTTCCTTCATCTCCTTGGACAGCAGCTTCATCGCGTCGCCCAGCTTCGGCGCTTCGTAGCTGCCGAGCGGCTGTTGGAGCGCGTTGTCGCGCGCCAGCACCATGTTGGCTTCGATCTTGTAGCCAGTGGCGGTCTTCGTCGCGCTGCCGGTGACATACTCATCCGCACGCACCAGCGATGCCAGGGCGCGCGCATCATGCGGCGCCAACGCCTCGGTGGTCGGGAAGCCCGACGCTTCGAGATACGAGTTGATTTCCGTCTTGGGCAGGACGTACACCTGCTTGAACGGGAATTCCGTGCTGATCCGCGACCGCAGTTCGTCGGCGGCCTTGACGCCGACGTCCTTTTCCTTCGGGTCGGAGGAGGTGCCTTTGAACACGGTCACCATCACCCGCTTGGCATTGGGATCCGGTACCCGGTTCTGCCCCAGGTTGGTCACACCACTTTGGGCAGAGAGGACCGAGGGCGCCATCAGAGAACCGCTGATCGCGATGCCGATCCCGGCGAGCGCTGTGAGTGTCCGTGTCATCAACGTCATGCCTCACCGAAATGCCGTGGATCCCGCACTCCTGCTCGGACAGCTCACCGAATCAGGTCGGGAATGGAACACCCGGAGGCCGTGCGAAGCCACGCGGGAGGAGGGAACTTCGAATTCTGCGGCCGAATCGAACCCGTCGCAAGCGCGAATCCGATTCGACACGAACCGATGGGCGAAGAGGGACTCGAACCCCCGACATCCTGCGTGTAAGACAGGCGCTCTAACCAACTGAGCTATTCGCCCGAGCCACGATCTACCCACCGGTCCTACCGACAAACTACAACATCCTGCGCCCGCAGTTCCCGGCTCAGGCCGATTCTTAATCGGATCGTCACGATTTGCCGCTTCAGGTCCCACCGGCCGGAACCGTTCGCCGGCGTCGGTTACCCCTTCAGAATCGCCAACGGCACCAGGACCACGTACCCCAGCACCAGCAGGATCGGCGCGATGGTTTCCCCGCCCCGCCACAAATCGGCGTAGCCGAGGAGGAGCGACAACAGGGCGGCGCCCCAGAACATCATGGCCCGCGTGCGAGCGTTACGAGTCTCCGTCATGTGGGGAGGATATCCGTCCGGACCCTCCCCTTACAAGGGCGGGGGGCCAGACAGGTCACCACGACCGACGCCGCGTGGCTCGGCAGCGGCCGTCTCGACGGGTTCTTCCGACGCGCCAGCGGCCAGCAACGCCTCGAGCGCGCTCTCCCGAAGAGCTTGCTCCTGCGCGGCGTCCGCCGCACGCATCGCTTCGAGTCGGCGGCGATCCCGCCGACGCCGCATGACGAACAGGGGACCCAGCAACAGACCGAACATCCCGGCGACCAGGGACACGTTGGCCACGAACGCCAACGCACCGTACCGCTCACGCGTGCGCCGGTGCCAGTGCCTGTCGAATTGCAGGCCGGTCATGCCAAAGGCGCGACGCAGACCGATCTCGAAGGACCCCGAGGTTTTCCATTCGGCAAAGAAGTTTCGGAGTCCGTTGGTCTGGTCGAGCGCCGCCAGTTCGGCGACAACACGATGCGCCATGGCATAGCTCCACGTCGCGCGACTTGCGCCGAGATAGAATCCGGCCTCCAGCGAATCACGCGACGGCATCGCGCGAAAAACCAGTCCCCACGACGTCTCGAACGCCGTCTCGCGGTCCCACTCTCCGGCGGAGAGACTCGCGTAGCCTTCGTCGAACCAGCGAGGCGGGAGCGCGCCCATCACCTCGTGCAAGGCGAGATGCGCCAGCTCATGGCGGAGCACCACGACCGGGTCGCCAGCGTCACTCCCTGCCCGGCTCCCCTGCATCACGATCCGTTGCTCATCGGGGATTGCGATGGCCGCACCCCACTCCGGTGCATGCGGCCCAATCCACTCACGAAACCGATTGGCGTCTGGGGCGATCGCGATCAACACCCGTGCGCGCGGGCGCGGAAGACCGGGGAACGTGTCGTTCGCCAGCGCACTCGCCAGCAGCGAACGCCCCAAGCGCTCATCGCGCGCACCGGCAACCACCGTGAAGCGGCCGCTGTCAAGACGCACCGCGCCCGTGATGCGCGACGGCGTAACCGTCTGGGCCGTCAGCTCCGACACACTGACACGCAGGCGACGAGGGAGCAGACCGCCCGCGTCGCCGCTCAAGAGCAGCACCAGCCCCGATGCCAAGGCCGCTTTCCGGCAGCGGGAAAGCCACGAGGACTCGCGGGGCGAGAGGGCCGCCCCCGCACGCGCCGTCAGTCGCCGCGCGGCGGCGCTCCACCCTCGTCCACGTGAATCAGGATCTCTGCGCAGCGCTTGCCCCATGGATTGAACTTGTTCGCCGCCGCGCCGGCGCGCCACGCATCACGCGCCTCATCAAAGCGGCCGGCAAACCAGCGCGTGCGCCCCAGTTCATACCACGCCTGCAACATGTTGGGTCCCAACTCGAGCGTGCGACGGAAGAACAGCTCGGCGTCCTCGTACATCTCCCGTTCGCAGTACACCATCCCCAGATACAGGTGTGAGTACAGCGTCGCCTTACGGTCCGTGTCGATCCGGATCGCCAGCGACAGGTGCTCGATCGCTTCCCCGTATTGCTGCTGGCGCAGACAGATGTAGCCGACGTTCGTCCGCGCGAGCGCGTGCTGCGGGTCCCGCTGCAGCACTTCGTGAAAAGTGACCAGCGCCGCATCGTACTGCTGCTGCATCATCTGCGCCCACCCCAGCAGCGTCGCCGCTTCGTTGTCGGCCGGTGACAACTCCAGCGCACGACGCAGCGCCACCTCCGCCCCCACCGCGTCACCCAGCGACAGCTTCGACCATCCCTTTTCGGTGAACGTGGAGGCCCCGAGATGATCGACACGCGATGACACACGCGGGCTCTCGGCAACCGGTGCCATCGATCCGGTCGGCGTCATGATCGATGTCGAGCCATCCAGTCGCTTCCACGCAGTCACCAGCCCCTTCACCGATTCCTTGAACGCCGCCATACGCGCCGCCGCGGCGTCGGCGTCGCGGAACAAGGCGATGATCTGTTGCTTCAGCTGCTCACGTTCCGTTGGCGACGGATCCGCCGCCAGGGCGGCCTCGATCGCCGCGTAGCGTTCAGCAAGCGCCTCGTGATCGGGAATGGGTGTGACGGCAGCGGACACGACGTCGGTCGAAAAGGTGAGGACCATGCTCAAACATCGGCGCCGGAACGCATGGCGTCATAAACTGCGCGAACCACCCGGAGCATGTCCAGTACGATCACCTCGTGCCCGTGCCGCTGAAATCGTCCGCGCGCGCCGACCACGCGCTCCGCAGTGACCGGGAGGGCCTCCACGGCCGACGCATCGATCGTCGCCACCTCGTGCACGGCGTCCACCTCCGCGGCAATCCACACCTCCTGCACCGAGAAGATGAGCGACCGTCGTGTCGCGAGCGTAGACGGGCCCGCCGATGTATCTCGGAACGCGAGTCGCAGATCGACCACCGGCACCTGCCGCCCGGAGTAGGCCACGTGCGCGTCGGACGCCACACCGCCACGCAGCACGCGCTCGACCAGGGTGACCGGCGCCGCGAACCGATGCGGACCGAGAGAGAAAAGCACGAACGTGGCGCGATCGATGGTCGGCGCCGCCTGACGCTGACGAATCGAGAGGGCCGCCGTGGACCGGAAGCGCGGCATGCTCATCGGAGAACGCTCATCGGAGTACGCTCATGAGTGCACGCTCACGCGCGATGCCGCTCGGCGGCCGCGACAAACCGCTCGATCGCGCCGCCGAGCGCATCCAGCGACACCACGGCATCGGCACCGGCGTGACGCAGCGCGGACGACGGCATCCCGGCGATGACCGATGACTCGGCGTCCTGCACGATGCCGCGCCCGCCGGCGTGACGCACCGCGAACAGCCCCTCGGCGCCGTCGCACCCCATGCCGGTCATCACGACCCCGGTACACCGGGCGCCGAACACCTCGGCGGCAGAACGGAAGAGATGATCCGCTGCCGGTCGCACGCCCCACAACGTTGGACCGTCATCGATCAGGCAACGGGGCGTGCCGTCGACGACGCCGACGCGAAGATGACGCCCCCCGGGCGCGACGTACGCGTGCCCGGCGAGAATCGGTTCCTCGTGGGTGGCCTCACGGACCGTCAGCGGAGAGCCCCCATCGAGTCGCTGCGCGAGACTCTGCGTGAAGCCCGGTGGCATGTGCTGGGCGATCAGCACGGCCGTGTCGGCCCACCGGGCCAATGACGGCATCAGGCGCGCGAGCGCGGCCGGTCCGCCCGTCGACGCGGCGATGCAGACCACGCCCGCGGCCGCCGAGGAAGGCGCCGCGACAGGTGTGCTGCGCGCCCGCGGCTTGGCCGGCACCGCATTGTCACCCGTTCGCGTCGCGCCGCCAGCGCTGAGCGTATCGCGATTTGTGCATGCGGCGGCATGGAGGGCCTCCAGCAATTGCTCCCGTACGTCGTCGAGATCGAGGCTGATCGCCCCGGACGGCTTCCGGACGAACTCGACCGCCCCCAGCTCGAGTGCGCGCAACGTCGCGTCGGCACCGCCGTCGCGGCCACCGGCACTCAGCATCACCACCGGCCGTGGTGCGTCGGCCATGATCTCGCGCAACGCGGCCAGCCCGTCCTGTCCCGGCATGTCGATATCGAGCGTGACGATGTCGGGATCGAGCGCGCGCACCTGACTGACGGCGTGCACACCGTCGCGCGCCGTTCCCACGACGTCGAACGCGCCGCTCTCGAGGATGATGTCGCTCACCAGCCGTCGCATGAAGGCGCTGTCGTCGACGACGAGCACGCGCGTGCGGCGCGCCGGCTGCGGGCGCTCAGAGCCGGACATCGCCCTTCTGGATCGACCGCACCAGGACATCACCGGTGGCCACGTCGAAATAGATCGACCGGCCGTGTGCGCCGCCGACGTCCTCCGACACCACCGGAATATCGGCCGCACTGCACGCGGCGTGCGTCGCCGCCACGTTGCGTGCACCCAGGGAGAGTGACCCTGGTGCGAGCAACGGCGTGAACATGCTGGCGCCGCCGACCAGACGGGCATGCACATCGCCAGAGGCACCGAGTTCCCGCATGCGTCGCAACATCGCGGGGACGGCCGTCGCCGGGCATTTCCCGGGAGCGGAGGTTGCGGTGGTGAGATTCACGTTCGGGAGCAGGACGTGTGCCAACGCGCCGACACGGGCCTCACGCGACCAGAGCGCGATACCGACGCACGAGCCAAGGCCGATGGTGACCAGCAGCAAGTCACCGGCGCCCACGGCATAGTCCGCGATGTGCACGGTGATCTGCGTCATGCCGCGTCACGCCGTGACGGTGCCGCGCCCGACCTCATGCGACGCTGCCCAGCAAGGCTCCGTCGCCAGCGGTACTCCCCGAGTCGGCGCGACGCAGCGCTTCCAGATTCGCACGCACGATGCGATTCGTCGGTTCGATTTCGAGTGCCCGCTCCCAAGCCGCGCGGGCCTCTTCCATCACTCCACGACGATAGTGGATGTTGCCGAGCTTGAGATACACGTCGGCGCCGTGCCCTGGCGCCAGACGAACCACCCGAACGAGCGCGTCGAAGGCCTCGTCGTAGCGCTGCGCCCGGTACAGGTAGTCGGCAAGATTCTTGTGGAGGTGCGGGCAGTTCGCGTCTTCCAACAGCGCATGTTCGAGCGTGCGCGCCGCCAGCTCGTAGCTGCCGCGTCGCTCGTGCACCACGGCGAGGTTGTTGTGCAGCGCGGCCGCATGCGGGTGAACGCTGAGGCCCTCCTCCAGCACCGCGATCGCGCGCGTCGAGTCACCGGCCAGCGCCGCTGACAGACCCGCCGCATGGTACCAGGCAGCCGCCGGCTGCCGCGCACCCCACGCGGTACGCGCGGCGGCAAGCCGTTCGTCGGCCACGGTCAAGTCACCACGCTGCAGTGCAAGCATGGCTTCCGACAGCGCAATGCGCGGATCGGGCGCGGGCGAGCGCGTCGCAGCATCGGCGAGTGCTTCACCGGCCTCGTCAAAATGGCCAAGTCGTTCCAGCGCAAACGCGAGGTCATGCAGCACGGCGGCGGGTGCGTCCGGCTCGGCGGCGGCGCGGCGCAGCGTGTCGGCCGCATCCGCCCATTCGCCGCGACGCAGGTGCACCAGGCCCAGGTGAAAGCGAGCGGCGCCGTCGGCTTCACGCAGCTCGAGCACGCGCCGGAACTCGCGCTGCGCCTCATCGAGCAATCCGGTGCGGTAGAACGCCACGCCCAGGTTTCGGTGTTCAGCGATCCGGCTTTCCGGGGGCGGCTGACGGCGTGCGGCGCTGCGCCCGACGCGCTGCGCGAATCCGGCGGTGATCAGCCCGTAGAGGGCCTTGCCCACTTCGAATTCATCGATGCCCGACCGTTCGACCAGCGTGTGCACGTCGTTGCCACCATCGAGCAGCGGCACCAGTCGCTGCTGCGCGGCGCTCAGGGTCACATCCGCCTGCGCCAGCCGCTTCGTGTCGAGTTCGAAGATGAGATCGAGACTGGGGATCTTCTTTTCGATCTGGGTCCACTCGTCGACGCGTCGCGCACCCTCCAGCAGCAGGGAGTCGGCGCTGATGGACAGCAGCGGCTCGCCGTCGATGACTTGCGTGTCCGGTTCGAAGGTGAACGAGCCCGCATTCCACGAAAACAGATGGTAGACGGCTTCTTCGACCTGCGCCCGATAGTGCCCCATCAGCACGTCGCGATCCACCAGTCCCTGCGCAATCAATGCGGCGGCGAGATCGCGATCGTCGGAGAGCCCCGGCGCCGAGGCCACACCGGCCAAGGCGTCGGCCGCCAGCACGCCGCTGCGCACCAACCGATCCCCCAGTCGATCACGACGATTGATGATCGCCGCATGTTCGATCCGCCCGCGGTCGAAGTGCACGGTGCCGAAGCTGCCTTCGCGTGCGACACTCAGGCAACCGGACTTCTGCCCGAGGGCGAGCAATTGCAGGACGTCGGCGAGGCTGGCTTCGGAGAGGTTGCCGCGAATGGCCATCAGCGGTACTCCTCGATGAGCCGGCCGCCGAGGTCGGGCCATTCCCAGATCACTTTCTCACGGTCGAGGAAGAAGTCGTCGAGAAGGCCGGGCACATGCGTGCGCGCCGAGAACAAGGAGACGTCGGCGCGCGCCACGCCAAGCTCGCGCTGCGCAAGCTCGAGGGTGAGCCGTCGGCCTGCCACGTCCGCGGCGGCCAGGAGACGCGTCATCAGGCCGACCACCTCGCGGACGCTGTTCGCATCACGGTCGGCCAGCAACGCCACGAGTCCCTGTTCCGGCTCTTGTCCGGCCTCGAGTAGCCAGCGATGCACCAGGCGCTCGCGCAGCGCGCGATCCGGGGCCTGCAGCGGCGCGACCAAACCACCTTCGAATCGGGAGCGCAGGCGATCGGCGAGACCGAGGATGTCCCGCGGTGCGCGATCGCTGGTCAGGACGATCTGGCTGCCTCGGTCGTACAGATGGTTGAACAAGTGGAACAACTCTTCCTGCGTGCGTTCCTTGTCGGCGACGTGCTGCACGTCGTCAACGATGAGTACATCCGCGCCCCGATATCGCGCACGCCACCGCTCCACACCGCCCTCCTGCATGGCGGCAATCAGTTCTTCCACAAACGTCGACGCATTCAGGCACGCCACGGCCTTGCGAGGCCACGCGGCTCGAACGGCGTTGCCAAGCGCATGGGCAAGGTGCGTCTTGCCTACCCCGCTGCCACCGTACAGGAACAGCGGGTTGTAGCGCTGCCCGGGATGTTCCAGCACGGAGTCGAAGGCCTTGAACGCCAGCTGGTTCGCCGAGCCGGCCTCGAGGGCCGCCCGCGAGAAAGCGGGGTTGGGTGCCGGCAGCGGCATGGTCGACGCGAGCGCGCGGTCCAGCAGGGCCTGCGCCTCCCCGATTGTCTCGGGATTTCGGA
Organism: uncultured Gemmatimonas sp.; assembly: GCA_964565915.1. Lineage (GTDB taxonomy): Bacteria > Gemmatimonadota > Gemmatimonadetes > Gemmatimonadales > Gemmatimonadaceae > Gemmatimonas. Next base: position 8,557 of record CAZMGX010000063.1, on the reverse strand, counting down.
ACGCCGGATGGCCACGCAGCGACGGATCGACCGCGAGGGCCTGCGCCTCGAGATTGCGCAGGTGTTCCACGGCGGCCGCGAAGGTCGCGAGCAAGCCGTTCACATCCGGCGCCGACGGCAGCGCCATCGCGCGTTCCAGCACATGCGTGGCGAATCCCTCGGTGCGCCAGAAGGCGCACGCCTCACCGAGATACACGCGCCACTGCTCGACGCGGGTCTCGACTTCCTGCAGGACATCCGCGAGGAACCCTTCATACTCCGCCGCCGCGTCGTGCGTCGACGCGTGTGCCGACACCGCCGGCGGCGTGCCCGAGGGACGCTCGCCCAGCACGGCGCGTACATCGTCCGCGGTGATGTCCTGCCCTTCCAACTGTTGGAACGCCGACAGGCGATTCAGTGCTCCTTTCAGTTCACGCACGTTGGCGTACGGAAGTCGCGCTGTCTCTTCGAGCACGCCGTCGCCGAACTCGAGCGTGCGCTCGGCACACGCGTTGCGCAGGATCGCGAGTCGCATCTCATAGTCGGGCGCCCCGACATCGACGATGAGACCGCCGGAAAGGCGTGACAGCAGTCGCTGGTCGACATCGGGGATCTCGGCCGGCGGCCGGTCGCTCGTCATGACGAGCTGACGGCCCTTGCCCTGCATGAGATTGAACAGCCGCAACAACTCGGTCTGCGTCTCACGCTGCCCAGTGAGAAACTGCACGTCGTCCAACAGGAGCAGGTCGACTTCCTGGTAGCGCCGCGCAAACTCGGCCTGCTGCCCTGACGCAATCGCCCGATGCAGCCGTTCAGCGACCTCTTCGCCGGTGCTGAACTCGACCCGTAGATCCGGCTGCGCCTGTCGCGCATGGAACGCGATCGCGGCGACCAGATGGGTCTTTCCCAGCCCCGACCCGCCGTACACAAACAGTGGGTTGTACGCGGTGCCCGGTGCCTCGGCCACCGCGCGCGCGGCGGACGCCGCGAGGCGGTTCGAGGAGCCGATGACAAACGTGTCGAAGCGATATCCGCCGTCGAGCAGCGTGCTCACAACGGTGCGCTCACGCGCTCGCGCGTGGCGCGAGCCTGCAGGGCGAGAGAGCGCACGTCACGTTCACGCGCCGACACCGACGCCCGCGAACTGCTCGACGTGAACCGGACTGGCATGCGGGGTGCGCAGCGCGTTGCGCGCGCGCTGGCCACTTGCCGTGCCGTCATCGGCGCCGAGTCGCCGCAGAACGCGCATGCCGAGCGAGCGCAGTGTATCGAACACGCCGATGCCGTGCAGGGCGTCGGCGGCATACTCCGAGACGCCGCGGAAGTTCAGGGCCACCGACAACTCGGCCACGGAGGCCGCCAGCGAGGGGGGCAAGTCCTGCTTGTTGTACTGCATCACGACGGGCAAGTCGCGCACATCCACGCCGTGCTCGGCGAGGTTGGCATGCATGTCCTGGAGACTTTCCAGATTGTCGTCCCAGCGATGCCGCTGGCTGTCTGCGATGAAGGCCACACCGTCGGCACCCTGCAGAACCAGCTGCCGAATTGCGCGGTAGTACGGCTGCCCCGGAACGGTGTACAGCTGGAAACGCACGCGGTATGCCCCGACCGTGCCGAGGTCGACTGGCAGGTAGTCGAAAAAGAGCGTGCGGTCGCGGCGGGTCGCCAGCGACGTGAGCTCGCCGACCTGTCCCGAGGGTAGTGCCCCGTGCAGGTGCGTGAGGTTCGTGGTCTTCCCCGATCGTCCCGGACCGTAGTAGACCAGCTTGCAGGTAATCAGTTTCGTGGCGTGGTCCACGATGGGCATGCGCCCGTCCCTCGTCGGCCGTCCGTTACGTGCTACGCGCTGCGGGATGCAGTAACGCGTGCAGTCGAGCGGCGAGCGCGATCGCTTCCCGGATTCGATCCGCGTCAGCGTGCGATGCCTCCGACCGGAGGGCTGCACTCCAGAATGCTAATGCCCCGGCAAGATCACCGCGACGGGCCGCGTCATCTCCGTGCCTGCACAACGACGTCGCGTCCATCTCCTGCTTCGGCCACTCTGCCCCTCGGTTCAGGGACGTCTCAGCGACTGTCGGCGCAACGCGTTCGGGCGTGTGATCGTGGGGCAACGCCGTCACGGCTGTGGCACCACGCGGTCCGGTGCGACGGCGGGGCATCCCGTCCGGTGTGAAGACCCCGAGTTCGACCGGATCGAACAGCGTGTCCTCATCGGCCGTCTCATCGTCGGTGTGCGCGGGGATCCAGAGGTCTGTCGAGGAAAGCGGCGGGTTCGATGGCGGAGTGCCCGTTGGCGGGACGGCTAGCGCTGGCTCAGTCGGCGTGTCCGGCGTCAGCTCAAGCGTCTGCAGGGGCTGCCGGTCGACGCCGATCGGCGGCGTCGGGTTGCGCCGCGGGGCGCGCTCGGCCTCGCGCAGCGCCAGCAGCCCGGAGCCGATGAGGCCGTGCACGATCTCCGCGACGTCCAACAGATCGCGCCCGAGCACGCTCGCCAGCTCGGTGAGATCGCGATTGCCGTCGACCCGCGTGAGGATCTCCCACTCCTGCGGGACGAGACGAAGGAGCGGCAACTGCTGCGGCTCCACGTCGACGAACGCCGGCACGACATGCGCATGCGGAATGCGATCGTTCAGGCCTTCCCATCGCTCCGCGTGCTGCGCCGACTCGACCAGCAGCATGTCGACGGCAATCCGCACCGGGCTCGGTGCCGGCGTGCCTTCCTCCGGTGAGAAGCGGAACTCGCCATCACGCCACGTGAGGAGATCGAGCACGCAGCCTTCCACGGCGCGCGCCGCGCTCGCCGCCGTCGCCAAGCCGGGCGCGTCACCCTCGGGCCGCTCTGCCAGGCGCCATTGGGCGGCGTCGACGACGGCCCCATTGACCATACGCACGAAGGCGGCGCGCCCCTGCACCTGCGCCCGCAACTGCAGCACACCGGTTTTCCGGCTCAATCCCAGCAGTTGCAACACCTCGGGGAGGCCCAGCTCACGCAGTCGTCCCTCGAGGCTCATGCGTGCCTCGACAGGGATACCGGGTCAGGCGTCGAGCTCGCGTCAGAAAGCATGCTCGACTCAGGAGACCATCTGCAGGCGCGGCGCGTCGAACTTGGCCATCGCCTTCTGGGCCTTCGCCGCGAGGGCCCCATCGCCGCCGGCGACGCGCCGCCACCGCTCGAGGGCGTCACGCAGACGGGACTGCCGTGCCAGCAAGACCCCCTCCAGCCAGAGGGCGTGGAGGTCATCGGGGGCGCGTCGAAGTACACGCGTGACGGCGATGCGGGCGTCGCCTTCCCGCCCGAGACGCATGAGTGTCTCGGCCAGCAAGACCAACGCCTCGAGGTCGGCCGAGTCCGTCGCCAGGTGTCGCGTGAGCAGTGCCAGCGCATCATGTGGACGATCGGCATCGCGATGCACATGCGCCAGCTCCAGCAGCGCATCCCGCCACGCTGGGGCCACAGACAGGGCGGCGACGAGCTCAAGTCGGGCCGCGAGCAGGTCGCCGCGCCCCCGCAGCAGCCGGGCGATCGCCACGCGCGGCGAGGGACGGGTGGGATCCAGCGACAGCGCCCGTCGATAGCAGCTGAGGGCCAGACCATCATCCGCGATCTGCATCGCCGTATCGCCGACAAAGTGCATCAGTGCGGCACTGGGAGGCTCGAGCCGCAGGATCCGCAGGATGGTCTTGCGTACCGCGTCCGGCTGGCTCGCTTCGCTCGACGCAAGGCTGCGTGCGAACAGGGCGAGCACCTCGGCGTCTCGCGGGTCGTGCGAACCAAGAGTCTTGAGCAGCGGCAGCGCGGACGCGCCGTCGCGCAGCAGGCAGCGCGAGCGCGCCTCGCCGACCGCCGCGCGGCGCCAGAGCGCGTAGTGCTCCGCATCGGGCGTCGCCGCCTCGGGTTCCACGAGCTGGCGTGCCTGGGCATATCGGTCACGGGCTTCACCGTGAACACCGTTCGCGGCGAAGCCATCGGCCTCCGCGCAGGCTGCCGTTGCCTCGGCCAGCGGATCACCGGACGCGGCCTCATCGGTCACGGAGTGATCGGGCAACAGGGACTCGACATCCGCCGCATCGAGCGCGACACCCTGCAGTGGGTCTCCGCCGCGTACGCTGAGCAGTTCCAATGGCCCACACGCGTCCGGGCACTCCCGCTGCAATTCGATGCACACGCCCATGCGCTGTTCGGTCCGGACCGGCGACAGGGTCAAGGCGTGCTCGGTCTCTCGCAGCGCACCGTCGGCGTCTCCCAGCGCGGACAGCACGCCGGCGAGCGTGTAGCGCGCTTCCGCATGATTCGGCCGTTCCTCGATTGCGCGCGCCAGCGCGCCGCGCGCTTCATCGTGCCATCCGAGATCGCGACAGATGACCCCGAAGGCGTGCCACGCGTCGGCGTCCTGCGGGTGGAACGCGACCAGTTCGCGCAACAGGGCCAACGCGGCGAGGGGTTCGTCCTGCTTCCGATACCAGATGGCCAGGTTCAGCTTGGCGCGCACGAGCGACGGATCGAGCTCGCCGGCACGCACGAGTGCGTTCTTCGCTGCGAGAAACTCCCCGAGATCGAACAGCGCCACGCCGAGATTGTTGTAGCACATCGCATTGCGCGGCTCGTGCCGGAGCGCCGTGCGATACGACTCGGCCGCTCGAGTCACGTCGCCGGCCTGATGCACGGCGACGCCGTGTTCGTTCCAGTAGCGCGTCGTTGTCGGATGGCTGCGCAGCAGCTCCTCGTAAGCCGCGCGCGCGGCGGCATACCGTCCACCGATCAAGTCGAGTTCCGCCAGCGCGTGCCGCGACAACGTCGCGTCCTCGCCCTGCAGGATCGCGCGTTCGAACTCGCGCCGGGCCTCGTCGAAATATCCGCGTTGACGGAATGCCAGCCCCAACCCGTAGCGGGCGAGCGCGCCGTCCGGCTGCGCACTGGCCGAGTGCAGGTCGGTCTCCGGACCAGCGTCGATCGACAGGTGCGGCTGCAGGGCTTGCAGCGACGGATTCAGCGCGGCCGCCTGCCGCGCCGCGGCGACGGCGGCGTCGTGACGCCCCATGTCCCCGAGCACGAAGCCGCGCAGCAGATGCGCATCGGCGATCGTCTCGTCGGTGGCAAGCACGGCATCGAGGGCCGCCAGCGCCTGCTCGTTCTGGCCGCGCTGATACAACACCTCCGCAAGGTGCAGGCGGGCAATCGGGTCAGGGGTGGCGACATTGACCGCGCGCTCGAACCAGCGTTGCGCACGCCGCAGGTCGCCGGCGCGCTGTTCCACGAGGCCGCGTTCGAAGAGCGAGGCGCGATCGTCCGGGTCTTCGGCGATGAGGGCATCGAGCTGCTGCGTGGCATCGGCGTGACGTCCGATGAGGCGCAGCAGGCGCGCCCGTTCACGTCGGGCGTTGATGTCATCCGCGTGTTCGGCGAGATGCGCATCGATGGCGGCCAGACGCGCATCACACGCCCCCGGACGCATGGCCGCGACTTCCAGATTGCGCGCGGCCGTCCGCATCCGCGAGTCGAGCGTCAACGCCCGCAAGAACGCTTCGACGGCATCGGCGAACATGCCCTTGCTGTAGTACAGGACGCCGAGATTGTTGAACGCCCCTGGGTCCTGCTGATCGATGCGATCCGCCATCGCCCGCAGCAGGTCCACATCGCGACTGCTGGGTCTGGCGCCGCGCCGCTCGACGACGGTCATGGTCGCCTCAGGCAAGCCGGAGCGCACGCAGCATCACCTGCAGCGACGCGGGATCCGGCAGCAGGAGAAAGAACCCGCGCAGCGACTGCTGCAGTTCGGTCAGCATGAACTCGCTTTCCACGCACAGAATCGAATCGGGGTCTGCGGCGAACTCGCCGAAGGCGCTCGTCAGCACCGCCGTCGACATGTCGATCACGAGCGTCGGCGGCGACGGCAGCAGCAGCATGCCGAGGAAATCGCTCAGCGCGTTCATGTAGGCGCCGCTGAGAATGTTGCCGGCCTCCTTGATGGCGGACGACTCGAGCTCGCCCAGCGCCATCGACGACCCGACCGGGCGTCGCAGCATCAGTTCCGCGAGCCGCATGACGGTCGGGCGCGGAAAGACCAGCAGGGTGCGACCGCTCAGGTCACCGAGCATGTGCATGAGCACCGCAGCCACCGGCTCTTCCTCCGGAGAGAATTGCGCCGGCATGTCCTCCATGCTCGCCACTGAGATCGCGGGTACCTTGATCATGATCGTGCTGCCGGTCATCTGCGACAGCGCGGTCGCCGCGTGTCCGGCCCCGATGTTCGCCGTCTCGCGCAGTGCGTCCAACTGGATCGTCTTCAGCGCCCGAATCGCTTCCATCTTCACTCCACCTTCGGTGCGGCAACGCGGTCGCAACCCGTCGCGCCAAACGGCACGATCATGTAAGGCTGCCCAGATCGACGATGAGCGCCGGCGTCCCGTCACCGAGAATCGTCGCGCCGCTGAACCACGGCGCACTGTCGCGCACGCGATCCAGCGGCTTGACCACGATGTCCTGTTGTGACACCAGCGCGTCAACCAGCAGCGCCGTGCGACGTCCGGCCACTTCGATCACGACGACAAAGACATCGTCGAGTCGCCGGGGGTGGCCAAAATGTTCGCGGAGGTGCAACAGCCGGACCATTTCGTCACGCACCCGGATCGTTTCGCGGGTGCGTTCATGCGGACCGTCTCGGACCGTGGCGGTGACGATGGTGCCAGGATGGTACTCCAACGCTTCCACAACGTGTGCGGCCGGCAGCGCATAGGTCTCCTCGCCGACTTGCACGAGCAGCGCGCGGGTGATGGCCAGGGTCACCGGCAGCCGCAGGGTGAACACGGTGCCCTCGCCTTCGATGGTTTCGAGCTCCAGGGCCCCACCCAAGGCACGCACACGCGTGACCACGACATCGACCCCGACGCCGCGTCCCGAAATCGCCGTCACGGCATGCGCCGTGGAGAATCCCGGATGGGCCAGCACCTGCAGCAGCGCGTCGTCATCCAGCGCGACGGTCTCGTCCGGAACCAGTCCCTGCTGCACTGCCCGGCCGCGGATCGCTTCGCGATCAATGCCGCGGCCGTCGTCCTCCACCTGCAGCACAACCGCCGCTCGGTCGCGCACTGCGCGCAAGATCAACGTCCCGGTCGGGGCCTTGCCACTCGCGCGACGCGACTCGGCGTCTTCGATGCCGTGATCGAGCGCATTGCGCAGCAGGTGCATCAACGGATCGCCGATCGCGTCGATCAGCGACCGATCGAGCTCGATATCGCGACCCTCCGTGACCAACTGGACATCCTTGCCCAGATCGCGGGCAATGTCGCGCACCAGTCTCGGAAAGCGATCGAACACCTGCCCCACCGGCACCATGCGCGCCTGCAGGACCTCGTCCTGCAATGCGCTGATCAGGCGCGCGGTCTCGTGTGCCGCCCGGGTCAACGCGCGCGTCGACGAATGGTCCGACTCTTCCGCGATGCGCAACAAGCGATCGCGCGTAATCACCAGTTCCCCGACGAGGTCGAGCAGCGTGTCCAGACGCCGCCGATCGACTCGCACGGTGCGCAGTGTCTCGGTCGATGACGCCCGACGCGTCGGGACCTCGCTCGACACCACCACGCGCGCGACATCGCCGGCCGCCCGCGCGGCTGCCTCGATCGTGGCGGCGTCCGCCGCGGTCGCGATCGAGAGCGAGAAGACCCCATCGAAGCTGTCGCTGTGCCAGGTGGACTCGGGTGGCTGCACCCGCTGGACGGTTCCCAACGCGTCGAGTCGCGTGCGCACGAGCATGGCCCGCACGCCCTTCAACGGACAGTCGGCCGTGAGTCGGATCTCGATGAGGCGGACATCCGGTGCCGCGACGGAAACAGCGTCCGATGCCGTCGCATCGTCGAACTGGGCACCGTGCGTGAGGCCGGCAAGTCCCCCGCTGACGATTGGGGCGTCCGCACCGAGCCGTGCGGTCATCTGTGCGCTGGCGGAATCCGCCGGCGTGGCGCCGCCAGCGTCGAGCCGTTGCAGCAGCGGGCGGAGGGACTCCACGTCGACCACCCGTCCGGCGATGGCTTCGTCCACGCTGGTGCGCAGCGCGTCCGTCCCGTCGAACAACAGCGTCAACACGCTATCGTGTGACGGCGCGTCCCCGCGACGGACGGACTCGAGCAGTGACTCCAGCGCGTGTGCCACTTGCTCCACAGCCCGATGCTCCATCGCCGCGGCCATGCCCTTCAGCGAGTGCATCGTCCGGAACAACGTGGCGACGTGCGCCGGGTCGGCCTGCTGCTCGTACGCGAGCAGGGCGACATCCAGTTCCGCCAGCAGCTCGCGGGATTCCGTGCGAAACAGCTCGGCGTAGCGGGCGTGGTCCATGATGACGACCGCCCGAAACAGGCGTGCGGCTTACGCCGCGAGCACCCGGTTGACGGCCTCGAGCACGCGACTGGGTTGGAAGGGCTTCACCACGAAGTCTTTCGCGCCCGCCTGGATCGCCTCGACCACGAGGGCCTGCTGGCCCATCGCACTGCACATGAGGATGCGTGCCGTCGGATCCTGCTTCGTGATCTCGCGGACGGCATCGCTGCCACCCATGTCGGGCATCACGATGGCCATGGTCACCAG
>CAZMGX010000062.1:0-18255 GCA_964565915.1 uncultured Gemmatimonas sp. | reverse complement strand
CGCACGATTCAGCCCGTCGACGATGCTGTGACGGCAGCCATACAGGTTGTCGAACTTCGACTTCGTCACGGCGTCGTTCACGTTGATGGCCGGGAAGCCAAGCGTGCCCGCGCGCTCCATCTCGTACAGGCGATGCACACCCGTGGTCGTCTCTTCCGACACACCACGAATACCCGCCAGCACCTTCGTCCAGCGACCCGGGTTCTTCTGCTGCTCCGCGCGCAGCAGGTCGAGAATCACGCCCCACTCTTCCGGCTCGTTGTCGCTATCGAACGACGGAACGGCACCCGCCTTTTCGAACTCCGCGCCGCGGTGCACCAGCAGCGTCGCGTCACCACCGTCATCGAGCAACAGATTCGGGCCCGTGCCGTCGCTCCACATCAGCGCCTGCTCGGTGCACCACCAGTATTCCTCGAGCGTCTCACCCTTCCACGCAAACACCGGCGTGCCATTCGGCGCGTCGACGGTTCCCGTCGGACCAACGGCCACCGCGGCCGCGGCATGATCCTGCGTGCTGAAGATGTTGCACGACACCCAGCGGACGTCGGCGCCGAGGGCCACGAGCGTTTCGATAAGCACGGCCGTCTGCACCGTCATGTGCAGCGAGCCCATGATCTTCGCACCCTTCAGCGGGAACTTGCCCGCGTACTCGGCGCGCAACGCCATCAGCCCCGGCATCTCCTGCTCGGCCAGACGGATTTCCTTGCGGCCCCATTCGGCCAGGGACAGGTCGCGCACGGCAAACGCGGGACGATCGAGTGATGTCAGCGGCGAGACGCCGTGCTCAGTCATGACTGCAGTGGCCATCGGAAAACATCCTCACAGGGAAAGAAACGAGGCCGACGAATGACTGGATTCCGCAAGGACCAGGTCGGCGAGGGGTACTGACAACGCAACGGCGGTAAACAACGCCGGTCCTTCAGCATCCGGGTCCACGGGCAGCGGCGTATAGCGCAGACCGGCGAATCCCGCATCGATCAACCATCGCTCCAGCGTAGGCGCATCGAATCCGAGCCACACGTGACCCATCTGTTGCTGGTATTCGCTGCGATCGTGCGCCCGCATGTCGGTGATCAGCAGGCGGCCACCGGGGCGCAGCACACGCGCGACTTCGCGCAGCGCGCGCCGCGGGTCGGCCACGTGATGCAGCACCAGCGACAACACCGCCACGTCGAGCGTGCGGTCGGGCAGCGGCAGCTGTTCCAGCACGCCTTCATGCACCGATACGTTCGTCCAACGCTCGAGACGCGCGCGCGCCGCTGATAGCATGGCCGACGACGCATCGACGGCATGCACGTGCGCTACGTGCGGCGCAAACGCCGCCGTGAGGGCGCCGGTTCCGCAGCCCAAGTCGCCGATCACCCACGTGGGATCGAGCAGCGCCATCGCGGCCGACAGATCCGTTCTCGCGCCGAACAGCGACGTGCGAAGTGTGTCCCATTCCGCACTCGCCGTGGCAAAGAACGCTTCGCTCCGCGAACGCCGTCCCGCGAGCACCGACTCGATACGCGCCGCGTCCTGCAGCGCCGACGGCATGTCACACAACCGCGTCCGCACCAGCGCCCACAAGGCGGCGGCCTGTTCGTCGAGCGTTGATGACAGCCGATACCACCGGCTCGCACCGTCGGCCCGCGACGTCACCCACAGCTGGTCGGCGAGAATCTTGAGGTGCCGGCTGACGGTGCTTTGCGGCAACTGCAGCGCCGCACACAACTCGCTCACGGTCAATTCCTGCGGCTCCACGGCCAGCAACAGCCGGCAGCGGGTCGCATCGGCCAGTTCGGCCAGGCGTTCGTGGATGGAGAGGCGTGGGTGAGTCATATCCTATAATCCGGATAATAGGATATATCCGGTGCGCCCCCACCGCAACCCGGGATTCCCCGTCCCCGAGGTCTCGAATTACCCTGCCCCGAATCGGCGTTCGCGGTAAACTCTGTGGTATGTCACTGCAGCTGGGATTCGACCTGCTCGTGGCGGCCCTGGTCGGACTCGCGGTCGGGTTGGAGCGCGAGTGGTCAGGGCATGCCACAGGCCCAGACGCGCGGTTTGCTGGCCTGCGCACGTTCGCCCTGCTCGGGACGATCGGCGGGTTTGGTGGGTGGTTCCTGACGATTGATCAGCCGGTGGCGGCTACTTGTCTCGTTGGTGGCTCGATACTGTTCACGGTGGTGGCCTACGCCAAGACGATGGAGCGCGCCGGGTCCACCGTCGACGGGACCACCGAAGTGGCCGCGATCCTCGTCATCGCCATGGGCGTCACCGCCGGACTCGGCAATCGCGCACTGGCCAGCGCCGCCGCCGCCGTGATGCTGGTGCTGCTGGCCGAGAAGTCGGCGTTCCAACGTGCGCTGCAACGGGTGGGCGCGGCGGAGCTGCGCGCCACGTTGCAGTTCGCCGTGCTGGCCCTCGTCGTGCTGCCGTTGCTGCCGACCGGCGAGTACGGACCCTACGGCGCCTTTCAACCACGCCAGCTGTGGTCGGTGGTGCTGCTGTTCAGCGCACTCAGTTTTGCCGGGTACATCGCACGCCGCCTCGTCGGCGAATCCCGCGGGCTCGGCATCACCGGACTGCTGGGCGGACTGGTCTCGTCCACCGCGGTCACCCTCAGCTTCAGTCGTCGCAGTCGCGATGAACCGATGTTGGCAGCGCCGCTCGCGTTTGGGGTCGCGGCCGCGTGTACCGTGCTGCTGCTGCGCGTCCTCGTGATCGCGACGGTCCTGCGATCGTCCTTGTTCCGTGAGCTGCTGCCGCTGCTTGGCGTGCCGTTCCTCGTGAGCGCCACGTTGCTGACCATCGCGTTCTGGCGCGAACGACCGACGGCACCGTCGGCCGAGGGCGACGGCGCATCGTCGGCAGCGATGACCCGTGATGTGCCACGCACGAGCGGCATCACGAATGGGATGACGAACGGGATGCAGAACCCGCTCGCACTCTGGACTTCGATCCAGATGGCGATTGCCTTTCAGCTCGTGCTGTTCGTCATTGCATGGGTGCAGGCCACAGTCGGAAATCCCGGCGTGCTGGCCACCGCGGCGCTTCTCGGACTCACGGACATGGACGCCCTCACCCTGTCGATGACGAGGCTGGCGGAGGATGCTGGCCAGCTGCATGTCGCGGCCAGTGCGATCGGGATCGGCGTGATTGCCAATACGGTGCTCAAGTTGGGCGTGGCCCTCGTGCTCGGTGCCGGGTCGTATCGCCTGCGTGCGGTCGCCTCGCTGCTGCTGCTGGGCGCGGCCAGCGGGATCGCGTTGTGGTGGCGTTGGTGACGGCGCCCGACGTAGCGGTCGGCGGTGGTGTTGTCGGCCTCGTGGAATCCGTGGGTCGCGGCGTGCGTCAGTCCATCGCTGCCGTTGGTCGCGGCGCGCGCTTTGTCGTCGCGGTGCTGCGCGCCACTCGCGACGTCCGGAGCTGGCGCGGCGAGTTCACCACCCATGCGCGGGTTCTTGGCGTTGAATCGCTGCCCATCGGCATCTTCATCGCCCTCTTCACCGGGATCGTGCTGGCGCTGCTGGCCAGTTATTCGGTCGGCGATCTGGTGCCGCCGTATTTCGTCGGCACACTGGTGCAGAAGACGGTCACGCTCGAACTCGCCCCCGTGCTCACCGGACTCGCACTCGCCGGACGCGTCGGGGCGAACATCGCGGCCGAGCTGGGAACGATGCGTGTCACCGAGCAGATCGATGCACTCGAGACACTGACCTTCGATCCGATGAGCCATCTGGTGGTCCCGCGCGTGTGGGCATCGATGTTGATGTTCCCCATCGTCGTCGGGACCGCGATGCTCGTTGGCGTCACCTCGGGGTGGTTGGCGTCACTCAGTCTGCTCGACATCACCACGCCGCAGTTCCTGAAGGGTGTGCGGGTGTTCTTCACCGAATTCGATGTTCGTTATGGTCTCGTGAAGTCGGCCAGCTTCGGCGCCGCTGTGGCGCTGATCGGGTGCCGAGCGGGTCTCACCACCAGTGGTGGTGCCCAGGGCGTTGGTCGCAGTGCGACGCAGGCGGTCGTCATCAGTGCCGTCATGATTCTCGTGCTCGACGCGTTCTGGGCGCTCATCTGGCTCTCGGGACGCACGATCCGGTAGTCGCTCATCGTCACGCTTGTCCTCGCATTACACTCACTGCCATGCCAGACCAGAAACGCAGTTCGGATTTCCTCGTCGGCGCCACCGTGCTCATTGTCACGGCGGTCCTCGTTGCGGTCGTGTTGTGGGTGAAGCAGGCCGATCTTGGCGGCAAGAAGGCGGCGGTCGTCGTGCGCACACGCGACGTGGGCGGGATCGCACTGGGCAATCCGGTGGTCATTCGCGGTGTGCGTGCGGGTCAGGTTACTGGCATCGAGTTGGGGGAGCGCGGTTGGGTGGTGCTCAAGCTCGGTATCGATCGGACCGTGTCCATGCCGTCCGACCCCGTCGTGTTGCTGGTGGCCTCGAGTCTGTTCGGCGAGTGGCAGGTGAACGTGACGGAGTCCACAGGGGTGCCGCCCGATCGCGACCTGCGCGCTGCGCTGGCCGAAGCGCGCACCAGCGGCGACACCCTCGCCGGTGCCGTGTTGCCCGACATCGCACAACTGACCTCGGTGGCCGGTCGCATTGCGGGCGACGTCGCACAGGTCGCCGATCGGGTGCAGGTTGCCTTCGATGACGCGGCCGCGAAGGAGCTGCGCCAGTCGATCCGCAATTTCGCCGATTTGTCGAGTGACCTGGCGCGCACCATCAATGCGCAGTCCAAGAACCTCGATCGCATCAGCACCGACGTGCAGAGTGGTCTGGCGAGTGTCAACGCCGCGGCAGCCAACCTGAACGCCTTCTCGGGGCGTGTCGACTCGGCGACCAGTCGCGGGGAGTTGCAGGTGATCGTCACCAATTCGCAGAATGCCGCTCGCGAGCTGGTCGCGGCAACGACGAAGCTGCGTGAACTCTCCGATGGACTCGCCCGCACGGAGTCCCGGTTGGCCACGGCCGTCTCGCGCGCCGACTCCGTGCTCATCAAGGCAAACAGCGGACAGGGTTCGCTGGGCCTGATGCTGAACGACCCGGCGCTGTATCGCAACAGCGATTCACTGGTGACCGAGCTGCGTGCGCTGGTCGCGGACGTGCGAAAGAACCCGCGTCGTTATCTCAACGTGCGCGTGTTCTGAGGCGGTTGTCGACGCGAGGCGGACTCGCGAGTCCGACTCAGGCCGCTTTGCCCGAGTCCATCACCGGCTTCATCGTCGGCGCGGTGGCCGCCGCGGCCGGCACCGCCGCCGCCGGCACCGCCAACACAGCACAGCGCGCGGTGCGCATCACACGCGTCGCCACCGAGCCAACGACCAGGCGCTCGATCAGTCCATGGCGTTGTGTGCCGAGCGCGATCAGGTCGGCGCCCGCCTGCTGCGCGTAGGACAGCAGGGCCGGCGCCGGGTCGCCCCGCACGGTGACGGTCTCGATCTGCATCGTGGACGGCACCGCCAGTTGTGTCCGAATCTGCTCGAACAACGGCGGCAGCGTCTTGCCATAGTCGGCGTCCCAGGACTGCCAGTCGGCAGACGGATGCTCGAAACGCGGGCGCACATGTACGAGGGTGATCCGTCCCTCCGGCCCGATGAGACGCATCGCGAGACGTGCCGCGTAGACACTGGCGGCGCTGAAGTCCATCCCGATGACGGCGTGCCCCGGTGTGGCGGGGAAGTTCATGCCCACCGCCAGCACCGGAACGGCGGATTCACGCAGGGTCGCGAGGGTGGTTTCGGTCCCGAACAGTCGATCCAGCGGATTGTGCCGGCCGATCCCCATCACCAGCAGCGAGGCGCCACGGTTCCGCGCTTCGGCCGCCAGCGTCCGTGGCGGTGAGCCGAGTGTCACCTCGACGGGCCATGAGGGATCGGCGGCCGCGGAGACGGACACCGTACGGCGGACATCGTCCAGCATCGATGCACGGCGCAGGTCATCGAGTTCGACCGGAGCGGGAATGAGCTCCATGCCGCCGGCCACCGCGGGCGTTGGCTCGCACACCCCGAGCACGCCGACCCGACTATGCAAAACGAGTCCGGCTCGACGCGCCGCATTGAACAACGATTCCTGAGAGGCCGGGGCCCCATCACACGCGACCAGCACGGGGCCCTCGCGAACCGCATCACCCGTGAAGGCGGCGATGGAAGCTGGATCGTCTTTCGTGATGGGGGACATGGGCGGGATCTCCGAGGCTTGCGCGTCCGGTCATCGGGCACCGGGGCGACATCCCCGAGTACCAGACTGACCGGTTGTACGGTCGCCATTTCCGGACTTGCCCTCCATCGGGGAGACGGGCGTCGCCTGTCGGGGAAAACCGGACCAATCGGGCCGGATTGTGCACACCGCGGGCTTCTTTCGATTTCGCGGCCGGCTGGTAGGCAAGCGACCGTTACAAGGCCCACCGCAGTTGCCGCGCGAACCAGTCTCCGATCCGATGTCGCCATGATCGTTGGTCCCAAAGCGGAGCGGTGATCTCGGTGCTCCCGGCGCAGTCGTCGAGGAAGCTCTTCTCCAGCGCACCGGCAACGGCATCGTCGAACAGTAGCACGTTGCACTCGGCATTCAGCCAGAACGACCGGAAGTCGAGGTTGGTGGAACCCACCACACCGGCATGGCCGTCGACCACGACGGTCTTCGAGTGCAAGGTCGCCCGCTGGTACTCGAATACACGGACGCCGGACGACAGCAGCGCGGCGTAGGCCCCGTGTGCCGCGTGTCGGACGAGGGCGACGTCCGTGCGTTCCCCCGGTACCAGCAGCCGCACGTCGACGCCGCGTCGTGCTGCGGCTCGCATCAGGGAAAGTGCACGGGTCGGCGGCGCGAAGTACGGTGTCGTGATCCACAGGCGGTGTCGCGCCGCGCCCACTAACGATGCCAGCACGGCCAGGACTTCGCGCTGGCCGCGTCCCGGTCTCGCGTCGAGCACAAGGGCCGCCGACGGACTGTCCACTTCCGCCGCGGCCGTCGGACGCACTACGCGGCGCCCGCGACGACGATCGCGTCGCTTCGCGAGCCGCTGCTCGACGGACGACCGCAACGCTCGCGCACTCCACGCCGCGCGCGCAGGCTCCTGCAGGCGCTCGGATTCCGTACCCGAGCGTTCCGACCAGGATACGTATTCGAGCCCCGGCAGTGGCGGACCCTGCGCGCGATCCCACCCTTCGGCAAAGACTGCCGCGAGTTCCGCCGCCACTGGTCCTTCCACACGAATCAGGGTGTCACGCCAGGCGTCTTCTCGGCGGTGAATCGACGATCCGTACTCCTCGCCGATGTTCATGCCGCCCGTCAAGGCCACGCGTCGATCGGCCACGATGATCTTGCGATGGTCGCGCCGAAGGGCCTCGAACGGCAGGTAACGCAGCCGATGAAAAAGGCGCACGGTGATCCCGTCGGCTTTCAGGTTGTCCCAGAACGTGTCCTTCGTTTCCAGCGAGCCCACGGCATCGGCAAGCACACACACCCGCACGCCCCGAGCGACCGCGCGAGCAAGCGCCGAGCGCACCGACTCCCCCATCCGATCGTCACGCAAGATGTACGTCTCCAGCAGCACTTCTTCCTGCGCGGCGTCGATGGCCGTCAGCATGGCCGCAAACGCCAGCGCCCCATCCACCAGCAGCTGCGTGCCCGGACACTCGTGTAGCGGACTGCGCATGATGCGCTGTACCAGCAGGTGAAAGTCACCGTCGCGGACACCCTGCGGCAGCCGATGGGCGATGGCCCATGCGCGGTACGCGCGCAACTCGCGCGGCAGCCGATCAGTCGCCATGTTCAGGCATGTCCACCATCCTGCGTCTGCTCATCAATGCGGCAGCCCTCTGGGCGACAGCTCGCTTCGTCAACGGCATCACCTATACGGGAAGCTGGCCCGGACTGCTTGGCCTCGCCCTGGTGTTCGGAACCGTCAACACGTTCATCCGCCCGATCCTCAGCTTCTTTTCGTTTCCGATCACGATTCTGACGCTCGGGTTGTTCACGTTGGTCATCAATGCGCTCATGCTGATGGTGACGGCGTGGTTGGCCATTCGCCTCGGCATCGCCTTCACGGTCAGCGGATTTGTCCCGGCGCTGATCGGGGCGCTGTGCGTAAGCCTTCTCAGCATGATCCTCGGTGCCCTGCTGATCGGCGACGAGGAAAAGCGCGAGCGATAGGGGCGCGCGCGCAGCCTCACGCAAAGAAGCGGATGAACAGCTGACAGAACAGGGCGCCGGCCAGCGTCATCGAGAACCCCCACAGCAGCAGTTGACGGAACAGGCGCTTCGTGTCCTGCCCCTCGGGCAGGGCAGCGATGCAGAGCGCGCCAATTGTGGAGAGTGGTGACACGTCGACGAGGGCCGCGCCGACGTTGATGCTGAGCGCGACCTGTATCGGGTCGCCGCCACCGAGTTTCGCGACCAGCCCCGGCACCGCAGGGATGAACGCAGGATACACCACGCCCGACGTGGAGCTGTAGGTCGAGATGAGTCCCGTGATGCCGGCGATCGCGCCGTTCACGGTATCCGGCGTGGCGACCTGCGCGAGCAATGTGGTGAAGAGGTCCATGCCGCCCGTCTTCTCCAGGACACCGATCAGCACGCTGACGCCGCACACCATCATGATGACGGCCCACGGCACCTGCGCGATCGACGCCGAATCATCGCCCAGTCCCGTGAGAATCAGCACGCTGGCACCCACAAACGCGGACAGGCCCGGATTCGCCTTGAGAAACACCACCGCCACGATCCAGATCGCCAGCACCGCCAGCGTGGACCAATGTTTCTGGGTCAGCGGCAAGGCATCCGCCTCAGTTTCGCGTGGTGCGGCACGGCGCAGTGCCGGCCCGCCGAACAGCGTCCACGCGAGGAGGGCCGCCAGCGCATGGGCGACGAAGTTGGCCGCGAACACATTCCACACGTGACCCGTCAGCCCGGTCTTGTCCATCGTCGAGTGCACGATCATACCGACCGCACTGATCGGCGAGAGGTTGCCGGCGTTCGCCCCGTTGCCCACCATCAGGGCTGCCAGCAGCACGGGCATCTCCGCCCGCACGGCAATCCCCATCGCGATTGGTGCCAGCAGCGCCGTCGTCGAGATGGCGCCAGGACCGGCCGTCGATATCAGGGCCGCCAGCAGAAAAAACAACAAGGGCAGTGCCGCGGAACGACCGTGCAGCAGACGCACGGTGGCTCGTGTGACCGCCGCCATCGTGCCATTCGCCTGTGCCACGCCGAACAGCACACTCACACCGAGCAGCGTGAGAAAGAGCGAGCTGGGAAACGTCGCCATGACGGCGTTCGCGTTCCAACCCGCCGCATACATCGCAATTGGCCAGGCAAATGCCACCGCAAGGATGCCGACGTTGATCTTCGACGTGAGGCTGCCCGCGATCACCAGCAGCAGCGCCACGAGGGACATCATCGCCGGACTCATGTCACGTCACCGGCGGCAACAGATGTTTCTGGACTTTGCCGAGTGCCGTGCGTGGTAACGCGGCGACGCGCACGAACGTGCGTGGCACCTTGAAGGACGCGAGCTCACGTCGCAGCACGGCCTCGAGAGTAGTCGGGTCGACGTGTTCGTCGCCCACGAAGTACGCGACGGGCACCTCGCCACGCACGGCGTCGGGTACTCCCACGACGGTAGCTTCACGGATTCCGGGCTGCTCCATCAGCAGTTCTTCGATCTCGCGCGGATAGATGTTGAAGCCGCCCGCGATGATCAGGTCGCTCCGGCGACCTTCCAACGTGATGTAACCGTCGGGCGCGCGGACGCCGATGTCTCCAGTGCGGAACCACCCGTCCTGCCACGCCGCCGCGGTCGCATCGGGTCGGCGCCAATACCCCGCACACACGTGCGGTCCTCGCACCCACAGTTCTCCACTCGCACCGTCAGGAAGGTCTGCGCCCTGTTCATCCACGATGCGCACGCTGGTCAGTGGCAGCGGAAGGCCCACGGTTCCGGGGCGGCGCTCACCGATGTACGGATTGCTCACGTTCATCAGCGTTTCGGTCATGCCATACCGTTCCAGCACGACATGCCCGAACCGCTCGTGAAATGCCTCCAGCACGTGAGCTGGCAACGGCGCTGATCCGGAGACGAAGAGCCGCGTGTGTTGTCCGATCGCCCGCGCCACATCGGCGTCGAGCGTGAGCAGTCGCACGTACATGGTGGGCACCCCGAAGAACACGCTCGGGGCGTAACTCGTGAACCACTCAGCCGCGCGGGGTGCCTCGAATCGCTCCACGAGCTTCATGTGGCAGCCGCTCAGCAGCCACGCGTGGACGGCGTTGCCGAGCCCGTGCACGTGAAACAGCGGAAGAGTACACAACAGGCGATCGGCGGCCGTCATCGCCCAGCTCGCGTTCAGCACCAGCGCATTACTCGCGAAGTTGCCGTGCGTCAGGATCGCGCCTTTCGACGCGCCGGTGGTGCCGGAGGTGTAGACGAGCGCCATCGGCGTGTCCGCCGCATAATGGCCGGACACGGGCCGTGTCACGTCGGTCACCTGCTCCGCCTCGTCGTGCAGCCTGTCGACGTCCCACGCCGCCGTTCCAGGTGGCAGGTCGGCAAACCGTTGGGCGACGGTGATTACGGCGACCGGATCGGCATCCTGCACGATGTGGGCGATCTCGCGCGCCTGATACAGGACGTTCACCGGCACGACGATGACCCCGAGCTTTGCGCAGGCCAGCCAGAGGTCGATGATCTCCACGCGATTCGGCAGCAGGAACGCCAGCCGCGTGCCCCGCACCAGACCGCGCGACGCCAACACGTGCGCCAGTCGATTGCTGCGTGCTTCCAGCGCCCCGAACGTGAACGTGGACGTCGTGCCATCGGGCGCGTCGGCCTCGAGTGCCCGGTGCGCCGCGCGGCCGACGAGCGCGTGATCCAAAAGGGCAAGCAGCGACACGAGTTATCGCAGACCGAGTTCGCCGACGATCGCGCGCACACCGTCCAGGCGGAGCCCACTCTCCTCGAAGATCAGCACACCCACCAGCGCGCGCGCGACGTCGTCGGGCAGGCGATCGGCTCGAAATGCCGCAATGACAGGACCGGTCGCCATGGCATCCATGAGCCGGGGATGCGCCCAGGGAGCGCCGAGGGTCGGTTCGCTGTCGAAGCCCTGGAGAAGCAGGTCCATCAGCGCCGTCGCACTGACCCCGCGATAGTGCAGCACCGGCGTATCCGCCCCGAAGCTGCGCTCGAACAACACCTGCCACGCCATCGGACGCGCGCCGTTTGTCCGTGTGCCGGTCGCCACTACGACTCGCGGTTGACGCGCCACCACGTGCATGCGCCCCACTGCATCCTGCAGGTCCGCGAGGATTCTGGCATCCCGATCGGAAGTTGATGCGCGTTCTGTCATCCTCCAATCTTTCGCGCGATCCTCGCGTCAGCTACCCTTGCCGCATATGATCACGCTCTTTCTCGTCGTCTTTCTCGACCTGGTCGGATTCGGGATGATTATCCCGGTCTTTCCGTTCTATGCCGAGCAGGTCGGCGTCGACCCGTCATGGGTCATTTTCTTCCTTGGGCTGTATTCGCTCGGGCAGCTCGTCGGCGCGCCCATCTGGGGGAGTCTGTCCGATCGCATCGGTCGCCGACCGGTGCTGCTGATCACGCTGCTCGCCAATGCCGCCGCGTCATCGATGCTGGCCTTTGCGGACACGGGACTGCTCCTGGCGCTCTCCCGCATCGTGGCCGGGTTTGCTGCGGGCAATATCTCGGCGGCTTATGCGTATACCACCGACATCACCACTGACGAAACGCGCCCGCGTGCCTTGGGGCTGCTGGGTTCTGCGTTCGGGTTGGGCTTCATTCTCGGGCCGGCGATCGGCGGCATGCTGGCCGGCACCGACCCGAATGATCCAGGCGCACTCGGGCGAGTGGCGCACGGCGCCGCCGTCATGTCGCTCATCGCCCTTGTGCTGACCGCCATTCGACTTCCCGAGTCGTTGCCGCCCGAGCAGCGGTCGAAGAAGCACGCGAAGCGGCAGGGCATGGGCGCGTATCTCAAGCGCCCGGTATTGCGCGACCTGCTGCTGTCGACCGTGATCGTGGTCGCGGCCGTGGCCCTGTTTCAGAGTACACTCGCGCTCTGGACGGCCGATCGCCTGGCGGTAGGTCCACGCATGCTCGGCTGGATCTATGGGTTCGTCGGCGTCATCTCGGTTGTCATTCAGGCCGGGGTGATCGGCAGACTGACCAAGCGGTTCGGGGCCGCAAGCCTGACTCGCGCCGGCGCCTTGCTCATTGCGATCGGCTTGGCGTGTGTGCCGCCCGTCCATTCGATGCCGATGTTGCTGATCGCCCTCGCGATCTTTGGTGTTGGCTCGGCAATGTTCAACCCGAGCATGAGCGGACTCGTTGCCGCCACCGCCGAGCCGCATGAGCGTGGTGGTGTACTGGGCGCGTATCAGGGCGCCGCATCACTCGGGCGCGTCATCGGCCCATTCGCTGCCAGCGGTGTCGCACGCATCGGAACGCTGTCGTGGCCCTTTGTGCTCGGCGCCGTCGTGTCACTCGTAGGCGTCGTGCTTATCCACACCAGGCCGGGGACCGCAGGGAACGGAACGGCGGGGGTAACCGCGGATTAGAAGCGGTACTGCGGGTGACGGTTAACCCGCGGTTACCCCCGCCGTTGCCGCTGCCGTTCTCCCCCCCGCAATGCGGGAGCCGAGCATTGCTCCTGGTATGGGCGCCAGGCCGCCCAGAATCACCATCATCAGCGGGTGCTTGATCATGGCGAAATTCGCCATCGTCGCCGCAAGCACCAATAGTGCCACCGTCATCGATGGCCACACCGAAGGCGTCGACGCAATCTTGCGCGCGATGAAGCCCCCACCGAACGCCGCCACGAAATAGCCGGCAACCATCGTCAGCATCGCGCTCGGCGGCGCCTTCGCCAGCGCCGCTTCGAGAGCCGCCGTCACCGCCGGGCGATTGGTCGGATCGATGCCCGTCGGCAGAGCGAGCATCGATCCGGCCATCGCGTCGCCCACGGACACCAGGCCGAAGGCGACCATGGTGCCCAGGAGGACGGCGAACACATTCCGCATCAACGGCGCTCGGGGATGTCGGGCGTATCCAACCGCCAGATCTCGTCGAACGCGTTGCGATTCCACAGATCGTTCAGTGCTTCGTGGTCATACACCGGGGTGTCCGCGCCGAACGTACCCTGCCCGCCCGCCGGGGTCATCTTGTAGTTGTCGGGCGGCGTGGCCCCCAGCAGGTGCTCCACGAAGTAGTCCCACCGACGACGGATAAAGTACGGCTCGTTCAGTCCGTGCGCGCGGTCCGGGGCCATGATCAGATCGAAGCTCTTGTTGGCCTTGATGAGCTCATCGACCAGCTGGATTGTCATCGCCGGATGCACATTGTCGTCCATGTCGCCGTGCATCAGCATCAGTCGGCCACGCAGGTTCGACGCGTACGACTTGTTCGCCGACGCGGTGAAGTTGTCCTCGCCGCGGCGGGCCGAGTCACGCTTCAGCAGACCCTGGTACTTCTCTGCCCAGTAGATGTTGTAGGACCGGTTGTCGTGGTTGCCGGCGCCCGACACCGCGACCTTGAAGAACTCCGGATAGCGGAGGATCGCATCGGTGCTCGCGAACCCGCCGCCCGAGTGGCCGAAGATGCCCACGCGCTCGAGATCGATGAACCGGTGACGCGCGCCGAGCTGCTTGATGGCCGCGATGTGATCGGGCAACCCGTTGTCGGTGAAGTTGCCGTAATAGTTGTCGTGGAAGGCCTTCGAGCGACCGGGTGTCCCGAGGTGATCGATCTGCACCACGATGAAGCCCAGCTCCGCCAGCGCGAACGGCTCGCCGCCGTTCTTGAACGTCCAGGCACCCACCGAGCCCACCTGCGGGCCTGGATAGATGTGCGAGATGATCGGGTACTGCTTCGTGCTGTCGAGCTTCGGTGGCAGATACATCACGCCGTGAATGTCCGTCAGGCCATCGCGCGCTTTCGTCGTGAACGGCACGGCCGCTTTCCAGCCAAGATCCGCGAGCTGCGAGACGTCGGCTTTCTCCAGCGTCCGAATCACCCGCCCTGTCGCGGCATCGCGCAGGACGGCCACCGACGGCGTGCTGATCGTGCTGGAGCGATCAACCACGAACTTGCCGCTGGGACTCATCGTGAGGTCGTGGTTTGCCTGATCCATCGTGAGGCGTGCCAGCCCGGCACCGTCCAATCCCACCTTGTAGAGGTGGGTGTTGTACACCAGCTGATCGTTCTCTCGGCCACGACCACTGAACCACACGGTGCGGGTCGTCTCGTCGACATGGAGCACCGCACCAACCTGCCACGGACCGCTCGTGATCTGGTTCTTCACGCTCCCGTCGTGGTTCAGCAGCCACAGGTGCCCGTAGCCGTCCCGCTCCGACCACCAGATCGTTTCGCCGCTCTTGAGGACGTACCAGCTTTCCGGATCACGCGGGCTGGAAATCTCGACATACGTCTTGCCGGTGTCCTTGGCGATCAGCACACCTTTCCCGTTGGTGGCGTCGACTTCCACCAGATAGGTCGCCTTTGATGCGCGCGCGAGACCACTGATGTACAGCTTGTCCGACGTGGGCGCCCACGTGGAATCCTTTGTGGAGCCCGCGATGTTGGCAATGTTGAAACGCACCGGCAACTGCACCTTGGTGCTCTGCTTCGTCGTCACGTCGATGACGTAGAAGTTGGGTGTCGGCACGATGGTGTCGCCCGGCAGGGCGTACGGCTGGGTGAAGAGCCGCGGGCGCTGCGACGTGTACGAGACATACGGCATCAGGCCGACGCGCCGCTCATCCTGGCGCGGCACCAGCAGTTTCTTCGAATCGGGCGACCAGCGAACGTTGGGGCGACGGCCCATGGGATTCGGACGCAGCGACTGCTGCGGACGCAGGGCGACGACGCCGTAGCTGTAGTACTCTTCGCCGTCCGTCGTCAGGCGCACGGTGTCCCGGCCACCGCGCGATCGCACGTACAGATCATGCCCAACGACAAAGGCCTCGAGCTTCTTGTCCGGCGACAGCACGAACGGCGACTCGTTGTACGTCGTGTCTTTCGCCGTGCAGGAGTACTTCACGATGTCGCAGGCGAACTGCCGGCGTCCCGCGCGAAATTCGATCGACGTCTCGTCGTCGCCGTCGTTCCCGAAACGGAAGGCGCGGAAAGGCAGGCGATCGGGGTCGTACGTCGAGTCGGCCGCCAGACTCATGACGGCGGCCAGTCGTGCGTTGTCGAACAACAGGGCCCGGGAGTTCGTCAGCGGATTGATCACCACGAACTCCGCACCGGTGCGCGTCTTGTTGCGATACCAGAACCGGTTGCCATCCTTGAAGAACTGTGGCGTCACCTCATCTGAGAACGTCAGGCGTGATGTATTCCACGGTAACAGCTGCTCAGCGCGAGCGTAGTCGACGGCGGTGACGGTGGGAGCAGCGGCCTTCGTCTGCGCGTCGGCACGGGAGACCGCGAGCGATGGAAGCAGCAGCAGGACCGCGAGGGCTGGACGGGAGAGCGGCGGGCAGGACATCGGCGGGTAGGGCGGGGGTAAACAAAGAGGCGCGCCCGAATCGCCCGGGCGCGCCTCCATTGTGTCTCGCGATCACGCCGTGCGCCACCCTCGGCGCAGCAGCAATCGGCGATCCGTCAGTTTTGCAAGCCTCCCACCACGCGCTTCAAGATCATCCCGCGCGGAAGGCTGGTTCCACCCTCGATGCCGTTGATGATGTACAACTGCTGGGTGGGAATACTGCTCGGGAACCGCTGTGCGAACGTCTGCCCCGTCATCGCTTCGGTAAGGGTCACCAGCTGCACCCGCGCCGGCTGCACGTTCAGCGCCGTGGCATCCGTCAGCTCACGAAACGTCCGCATGGCCGACTCCATGACCGGCACGTGCTGCGCCGCCGCCTGCGACGACGCAAAGCCGACCAGCAGATAGGTCGCATTGCGGTATTGTAGCGACGTGGCAATTCCGCTCAGGGTGCCCTGTTCCGTGGTGGCGTCGAAGGATGCCATCACGGCGGCGATGCCGTTGATCGTAGTGGCACCACGCTGGCGCACCGTGATCCCCTGCTGGCCGACGAACTGCGCGATGGCCTCGGCGGGCGTACCCTTGGCAAACCCCAGCTGCAGCTGCGCACCGCCGTCGGCGCTCTGGCCAACCACGGCGTCGGGCAGGTTGGCCGTCTTCCAGCCTGTCGGGAATGTCAGTTCGAAGCGGAGATCGGGGTGCAGAAAGCGCGTTGCGCGGAAGTACCCCTGTCGCGGATTCTCGCCGAAGACCATCCCGTCGAGCAGTCGCAGGTAGCTGTCGCGGTTCACCTTCGCACCGGCGAAGCTACCGGCCGGCTGCGCGGCGATCCGCTGCTCCGCACGTTGCACGCGGTTGCCCGGGTCCGGATGCGTGCTCTGCCATTCCGGGATGCGTGCGCCCGCCGACTCGGAAAGCCGTCCGAGCGTGGTGAAGACCTTGGGTGACTCGCGGACGTCATAGCCCAACGCCATCGAATACTTGAACCCGAGCGCGTCGGACTGCAGTTCGTCTTCCCGCCCGAATTTCATGAACAGCAGCGACGCACTGGCACCGAGCACGTCACCGAACTTCGCCACCTGCGGCGAAAGAATGCTTGCGCCGACCAGACCGATCTGCGTGATCTGCTGCTTGCTCATCGCCGCTACCGTGTGCTTGGCGGTGACGTGGCCGATCTCGTGCCCGATGACCTCAGCCAACTCCGCTTCGCTGTTCAGGTGCGTCAGCAAGCCGCGCGTGACGAAGATGTAGCCACCGGGGTACGCGAACGCATTGACCGCTGCGTCATCGAGCAGGTGAAACTCCCACGGCAGCTGCGGACGCTCCGACTTCGCCGCCATGTCGGCACCGATGCGCTTCACCAGGGTCGTCGCTGGACCGGCCGCAAATTCACCAACGCGCTGCACGTCCCCCGCCGACGCCTCCTTCCCCATCTGGATTTCCTGCGCCTCCGAGATGAGCGACAGTTCGCGCCGGCCGCTCACGGGATTCGTTGCGCACGCCCCCATCGAAAGGATGAGAACGATGGAGAAGGCACGGCGCGCGTGCTGTGGCATGTGCAGATGTGGAATCATGGGTGCAGTTGAAAGTGTGGGCATGGAAAGGTGCTACCCCGCTCACGCTGCATGTGCCACGCGCGGCCGACGAAAGCGGCGGAACGCCACCCACAGCAGCGTGAGGACCACCACGGCGACAACGACCGCGAGGACCGGCAGCAGCACCGCCAACGCGCTGAGGCCCGTCGCACCCAGCAGTTCGCCGGTGGCCACGAGCGGGTTCGCCAACCCCGCCGTCGTGCCGGTGGATACAGCGCGCGCCTTTACCGTCGTCAGCTGCACCAGCCCGGACACGCCGCCACCAACCAACAGCGCGAGCAACCAGCCCGGTAGTCCGTGATCGGCACCGATCGACGTGAACATCACCAACGTACCCGCGATCATCGACAGTGGCGTGGCGATCACGTCGAGAAAATTGTCGACGACGGGGATGTAATAGCCGCCAACCTCCAGCGCGGCGGCGGTGCCAAGGGCGACGAGTCCGGTCGTGGTCGCCAGCCACGCATATTGCGCGTCGAGACTGAACAGGCCGAAGTGTGCGGCCAGTCCAACGCATAGGAGTGGTACGAACGTGCGAAAGCCCGTCGCGGCGCTCAGGCAGACACCCGCGCCGATCGGCAGCACCCACCCCGACCACCACGACGGGAGTGCGGAGACAACCTCCTGAATCATCTACGCCACCGCGAACGGCTGCTCGAGACTGGTCGACTGCGGCGTGAACAGCTCGGCACCACCCTCCGTGATGACCATATCGTCTTCCAGACGGATGCCGAACTCACCAGGGATGTAGATCCCCGGCTCATCGGAGAACACCATCCCCGGCGCGAGCGGCAGCGTGTTGCCCTTCACGAGATAGGGCCACTCGTGACCGTCCATGCCCATGCCGTGGCCCACGCGATGGCTGAAGTACTTGTAGTCGGGTCCGTAGCCCGCGTCGACGATGACCTTGCGAGCCGCGGCATCAACGGCCTCGCACGGGAGGCCCGGTCGCGCCGCCTTGAGCGCCGCAGTCTGCGCCCGAAACTCGATCTCGAAGACGTCCTTCATCTTCTGCGTCGGCTTGCCCAGCACGAACGTGCGTGAGATGTCGGACGAATACCCCTCCACCTTGCAGCCACCATGGATCAGCAGGATGCTGCCCTCGCGCAAGACCTGCGGCGTGGCGCTGCCGTGTGGAAGCGCGGAGTACTTGCCCACC
>CAZMGX010000061.1:0-18402 GCA_964565915.1 uncultured Gemmatimonas sp. | reverse complement strand
TTTGAGCCCGCGCGACTATCACCGCATTCACATGCCGGCCGACGGGGTGTTGCGGCGGATGATCCACGTGCCGGGCGATCTGTTCTCCGTGAACCCCACCACGGCGCAGCACGTGCCCGGGCTGTTCGCGCGCAACGAACGAGTGGTGTGTCTCTTCGACAGCGACCGCGGCCCGTTCGTGATGGTGCTGGTGGGCGCGACCATCGTCGGCAGCATGGCGACGGTATGGCATGGCGTCGTCAACCCGCCGAGGACCGGTACGCTCCGCGAATGGCGCTATGACCAGGGTGCGGTCTCGCTGCGCAAGGGTGAGGAGATGGGGCGCTTTCTCCTCGGGTCAACGGTCGTCCTGCTTTTCCCGCGCGACGTCATGCGATTCGATGCCGACTGGAGTGCCGAGCGCTCCGTGCGCATGGGAGAGCCGATGGGCGCGGCGGTGCATCACGACGCGTGACGACGTGAGTCGTATGCGCTTGAGAAGCTCTCGTCAAAGGCGACTCACAGCGTGATTTGAACCGCAGGGGTCGCAGGCAACGCGGCATGCGGCGAGGATCTCCGTTCTTTCTTTTCAAAAATGAAAAACAGCTTCGTCACTGCCCTCGCCGAAGACTCACCCCCTGCGATCCCTGCGCTCCCTGCGGTTCAAACGCAGTTGTTCCGATCGTCGCTTGCGCAGGTCCGGGCTGCATTCGCGCGAGCAGCGCGTCACAACCTCGGCAGAACGCGCTTGAGCAGCTCTCGTCGACGGCGACTCAAACCGCGTTCTGAACCGCAGGGGGCGCAGGGGGCGCGGCATGCGGCGAAGATCTCCGTTTTTTCTTTTCAAAAGTGAAAAACAGCTACTACGTCACTGCCCTCGCCGAAGACGCTCCCCCTGCGACCCCTGCGCTCCCTGCGGTTCAAACGCAGTGTGTTCCGATCGTCGTTTGCGCAGGTCCGGGCTGCATTCGCGCGAGCAGCGCGTCACTACCTCGGCAGCACGCGCTTGAGCAGCTCCGGCATCGCGTGAAAGTGATCGACGTGGTCGGGCGCTGAATTGCCGGCGTAGCCCAAGAGTTCGAAGCCCCGCACGCGCACTTCGCTCACCTGCTGCAGGCCACGCGGTCCCCACTTCAACACGGTGGTGCGACGGAGGCCGACCGTTCGGAGCAGCCAGTCTGCCGACTCCGTGGTACTGACGAACGTGCCCGGAAAGATCTCCGAGTGGGTGACGAGAAAGCGCTTCTCCCCGCGCATGGCGGCTCGGGCGAAGTCGGCAAAGGCCATCAGATTGGTGGTGTCGATGGCGCCGCCGGCGTCGAGCACGCGTCCTTCGGGGATGTAGGAGGTGTGCATGCCGTCCAGCAGCAACACTGCGTTGACGTTCGTGAAGTGTCGTGGGACGCGGAGAATCGCGCGAATGGCACCGTGTCCTGCAGAGAAGCCGGCGAGGGTGACGCGCCGAAGCGTCACGGGCCGTCCGACGACGGTCGTCACTTCGCGAACCACGTGTGCCTGGAGCGAGTCGAACACGGCGGGGTCGGCGAATGCACGATCATAACCACTCGAGCCGGCGACGAGATTCACCACGGCCGCAACGACATCACGTCCCTGTGCGGCGACCGCTTGCTGCGGCAGCCACGCGACGCCGTGAAAGTGAACGACCAGGTCGAACGCCGATTTCACGCGATCGGGAATCCACACCTCGACCGCGCGTCCGGCGGGTCCGGGAAAGGTGCGCGTCGTGCCGCCGAGGGTCGACGGGGTGAGGCGTGCATGGGCGCGCGTCGTTTCCACCATCGGTGATGGATTCTGCGACGCGGCAGGTGGCGGTGCCGCTGGCGGCGCTGTTCCCTGCGCCGACAGCAGCGCAGGGAACAGCGCGACGGTCAGGGTCGTCAGAAGACGCGCGCCAAGGCGAGGACCGGTCATGCCGAAAGTGCTGCGGAAGAGTGACTTGAACCGCAGGGAGCGCAGGGGTCGCAGGGGGCGCGGCATGCGGCGAGGATCTCCGTTCTTCCTTTTCAAAAATGAAAAACAGCTTCGTCACCGCCCTCGCCGAAGACGCACTCCCTGCGCCCCCTGCGCTCCCTGTGGTTCAAAATGCGGTTTACCCCGATCCTCGCTCGCTCAATCCTTGAGTCGGAGACGCGCCCAACTACGGCTTCGACGACACGAACTTGATGCCGGCCAGTGCGTCATTTTCGTGCGTCAGCACGGACGAGCCCGCAGGGAACCCGTTGAAGCGCAGCATATACGCGATTACGTCGGTGACCTGCTGTCGACTGTAGACGCCGGGCGTATCGGTCGGCATGGAGGTGCGAATGCGCTGGTGCAGATCGCCAAGCGTCTGTCCGTTCCAACTGCTCATGAACGCGCTGCCGGTCAACTCGACGGCTTCATCGCCACCGGCCAGTGTCTCCATGTGGCACCGCGCGCAGAGCTTCTTGTACGCTGAGTCGCCGCGTTCGGCCTGTTCGTTGGTGAAGACACTGTCCCACGTGGTTCGCTCGCGTACGGCACGAGGAGTCGTGGAGGCGGGCGGTCCGGCCACCAGGCCGGCCCACGCAGGCAGCACCGTGAGTGCGCCGGCCAGCAGCCATGTGTTCGACGATCGCCAACGACCCATCAGCGAGCACCGGCGGCGGGCAAACGAAAGGCGATGTATTCGCCGGAGTATGGTCCGCCGCTGACGGCGACGACGATGTACTGTCGTCCGCCGACGGCGTACGTCATCGGCGACCCACTCTGCGGCGCGGGAAGGTTCACCCCGCCGACCTCCTTGCCTGTCGCCTTGTCATAGGCACGAAGCACCGCACCGCGCGGTCGCGGTGCGACCGTGGTCACTTCGGGGTCGCCGGCAATCACGAGTGTCTTCGTCACGAGTGTACCAACGGAGCCGGCCTGTCCCGTGCGCGGAATCGTCAGCCCCTTCAGCGCTTCGTGATTGCGGACCGCATCCGGTGTTTCACCATGCGGCACCTGCCACACGATCTCACCGTTGTCGAGGTTGATCGCGGAGATGGTGCCGTACGGCGGCTTGAGCAACGGCAGGCCTTGCACGGAGAACCCACCGCGTCCGGCGCCCGGCGCGAAACCCCGCACGGAATTCATGTCCGACACTCCCTTGGCCGGCACCACCAGCCCGAGTGCCGACGGCGACGCGTTGGTCGCCGACAGATACACCATGTGCGTTTCGGGATCGTATGAACCACCGGGCCAATTGCTGCCGCCGTTCGTCGGTCCATTCGAGAACGTCGCCAAGGGACCTTCCGCCTTGCTGAGGACGGGCGGTGTGAAGATTGGTCCGAGCTTGAACTTCGCGGCAGCCGCGGCACCGGCCTCCTTGAGCGCCGGCGTAAAGTCGATCAGATCGTCGAGTGTCACGCCGTTCCGCGCGTACGCCGCCGGTTTGGTGGGAATCGGCTGCGTGGGCGCGTACCACTCGCCCGGGACATCCCCCTTCTCGACCGCGCGTTCTTCCATCGGCCAAACGGGCTGCCCGGTGACGCGATCGAACATGTAGAGAATGCCCTGCTTGGTCGGCAGCGCGACACTCTTGATGGCGCGTCCGCCGACGGTGATGTCGGCCAGGATGGGTGCAGCCGCGAGATCAAAATCCCAGATGGGATGACGCACGAGCTGGTAATGCCACTTCCGCACCCCGGTGCGCAGATCGACACACACCAGACTCTCGCCGTACAGGTTGTTCCCCGGACGGTGGCCGCCGTAGTAGTCACCCGTGGGGGACTCGATGGGGAGGTACACCAGGCCGAGCTCTTCGTCCGCTGTGATCTGCGTCCACACGCCGGTGTTGCCCGCTGCATCCGCCGATCCGTTCAGCCAGGTGTCATAGCCGAACTCGCCCTTGCGCGGAATCGTGTGGAAGGTCCACAGGCGTTTGCCAGTGCGCACGTCGAAGCCGCGAATGTCCCCCTTGTTGTTGCGATACGACTTGGGCGAGCCGCCTTCGCGGAACGCGGCGCCGATGATCACGACATCACGTGCGACCGTCGGCGCGCCCTGATATCCGATCTCGCCCGTCTCCAGATCGGGGAGGATGGGATCATCCACTTCCTTCTTGAGATCGACCGCGCCGCTGTCGCCGAACGTGCGAATGCGGTTGCCGGTCTTGGCGTCGAGGGCGATCAGCCGATACCCGGGGGTGACGTACAGGATGCGCGCGCTACGGCCATCCGTCCAATACGCCAAGCCACGACCCGACAACGGACGCGGAGCGGCGGCGCCCCGAGCCCCTTCGTTCTCACTGTGCATCCACAGCATCTCACCGGTGGCCGCATCGAGCGCGACGACGGCGCGTCGTGTGCCCGCCGTCGTATACAACACACCACCGACCATCAACGGCGTGCCTTCCAGCTTGAACTCCGGACGTGGCCCCAGTTGATCGGTCTTGAAGCGCCACGCGACCTCGAGTGCGTTGAAGTTCGCGGCGGTGATCTGGTCCAGCGGCGCATACCGCGTCCCACGGGTATCGCCCGTGTGGCTTGGCCACTCACCGTTGGCCGTTGTGAACGGCGCCGTCGGGGGTGTCGCGGCTCGTGCCGCCGAACGCGCCGCCTGGGCCCACGCGGCGTCGCTCGTGGTGAGCAAGGCACACGCCATCGCGGCGCAGGCGAAGGGGGTGGTGCGAATTCGATGCGCCACGAAGGACGGGGGTGAGAAGGTCATCGCGTCAGGGAACCGGCTTCTTGGCCTGCTTGGCCTTGCGGGCAGCCACGAGCTTGTCGAACTCGTCCTGTTCCAGATAGGTCACATCGATCCAGTTGTGGGCCATCTCGTCGACGGTGCGGTCACCCCATCCCACCCACTGCGCCGGATCGGGATTGTTCGGATTGCCCGCGGTGTTGTCGTGCCACGCGGTGAACGACAGCATCGTACCCTTCGGAAGCAACGGCGCCGACTCGGTCGCGTAGACGTAGTTGATGTGCCAGTTCCACTGGAAGTTGTTGACCGCGCTGATCACTTCTTTCCGTCCGTCGGGATAGATGGCCTCGAGCGACATCGCCTTGCCGCGCATGTGCATGTGCGGCTGGAAGTTCTCAAGGCGCGCCGGCGCCGGCAGCACGTAGAAGTTCTGCGTGATGGTCTTCTCGTTGGGCGGAATGTCGAGATCCCGCTCGCGCGACAGGTCGAACATGCGGAGCACGGTGCGATGCTGCGGCACGAAGCCCTTGGGATAGAAGTAGACGGCCATCTCCACCTGGCTGTCCTTGATCTCCTCGCCGATCGCGTGCATGTGCACTTCCCACCGAATCTGCGAGCCAGGCAGCATCAGCTTGCCGGCATCCTCGGGAAAGATCTGTCCGGTCTTGCCGACGGCCCACTCCATGAACAAGCCGGCATTCATCTGGTGATCGTGTGCCGTGCTGGCCAGGCCCGTCACCCCCTGTTCCGGCTGCAGCAGGTACGCCAGCACGTGATGCACGATCTTGCGATCACTGGCGCGTACGGGCTTCACCTCGATGGCACGCACCCACCGCGCCTCGGTCAGACCCGTCTCCACGACCGGGCGGAACCACTTGTCCTGCGTCTTCGCCGCCAACGTGTACGGCTTCGAGCGGATCACGAGGTCCGGCGCCGCACCCAGCTGCTCGGCAAGCTGCCAGCGGTTGGGGTCAGGAAACTTCACGGCCGGTGGCATGTCTTTCGGATCGCCCATCGGGGTGCCGGAATCGACCCAGTCGACGATGGTCGCAATCTGCGCGTCGCTCAGGCCACCGTCGTTCTTGAACTCCTGGACGCCAATCGTGCGATCGATGTGCCACGGGGGCATCAGGCGTTCCGACACTTTGCTGCGGATGCGTCGGGAGTACTTCTTCGCGTCCTCATACGTGAGCAGCGACATCGGCGCGATGGAGCCGGGCTGATGGCATGTCTGGCACTTCTGCTGGAAGATCGGCGCAACGTCTTTCGTGAACGTGGGCGCGCGCTTGGTCGCGGGTGCCCCCGCCGTCGCGACCGGCGCCGCGCCGAACGGATTCGTTGTCGATGCGGTATTCTGCGCCGAAAGCGCGAGGGGCGCGAGCGACATCGTGATGAGACGCACCGCCACTCTCGGCGCACGTCCCGGCAATATCGAGTGCATAATGCGAACCCTCGTCGGAAAGGATGACCAGCGATTGGGCGTCATGGTGTCACCACAACCTTGATGAATCCGTTGGTCCAGCAGCACTGAGCGTGCCCGGCCGTGACCGGCGAGAGATCGTTGGCGCGTACGCGGATCACGTACTCGCCGGCCTTGGTGAACGTGGCCGTCGTCGTCGCGGAACCGCCGGTGGCGGTCAGCCGCTGCGTCGGTGTCCCGAACGACACGGCGCCGGGCCCTTGATGCTTGAACCACGTCATCGTCACCGGGGACTTGGTCTTCCCGTCGTCGATCGCCTCGACGTTCAACGTCAACGGCGCGCCGGCCGTCGCGCGGAGTGGCCCCGTCGTGATGCCACCCGGGCCGCGTCCCTCTGGCCCGCCGGCGGCGAAGCGTAGCGCCGGTGGCGTATTGTCGGCGCTGGCCTCGCCCTCGATCGCATCGATCTCCCAATCGGCCTTGAGGCTGCCGGGAATGGCATACGTCTGGCCGCGATGTTTCAGCGTCCACGTGACGGTCTTGGTGCCGAAGTCGGCGGGTACCACGACCGCGAAAACGCCCCAGTGTCGGCGCGGGGCGAACGAGCTGGGCTGCCCCTGATTGCGCGCGCCGGGCGCGATGAAGTTCGAGTCTCCAACGCTGATGTCGACATGTTCAGCGGCATTGCGATTGAAGTAGCCGAACGACAGGCTGTAGGTGCCGTCCTTGTTGCGGTACCAGCCCTCGAACACGGGATTGACCGACTGGCCGCTGGGGCTGGTTGGTGCGAGCGAGAGCTGGGCACGTGCCGTCGACGTCGGCAGCAGAAGTGCTGCGACGAGGAGGCATTGCGTCAGGGCACGAACGGGGGGCACGCCGTCTCCGGAGGTGGGAACTGCCCCAATTACGGTCAGATCGGGCCGGGTCGCAAGAAGTGCGGGCAGGGCGGTCCGGCATACCAACCAGCCACGAGGGTAAAATGAGACCGGAAGTTGGCGATCGCGTGCCGGCGGCTGAGGCGGTGGTTGCCGAGGCGCTTCGGGCGTTCGAGGAGCAAGACTGGTCCCGGTTGGTCGTGCTGACCGACTCGGACTCACTGGTGTCGCTCCAGACGAACTATCTCATTCAGAAGCGTGAGATGGAGCGCCTCCGTGCTGAAACCATGCCGGACGTGTCACCGGATGCGCTTCCACCGGCATTCGCGGAATACCTGGCGAATCGAAAGACATTCGGCGAGCTCGCCGGGATCCGGTCATTTGAGGAGGTCGAGGCGCTCGGGACACATGAGTGTCGGGTTCGATGGGCGCAGGCGCGCCATCCAGAGTATCTGGTGGATGGTGAGGCCTCGTGGAACACCGACAACCTGCCGATACGACGCGTCACCGTTGGCAGCGTGGCGATATTGCCCGATACCGTTGCGGTCGTTGTCCGCAGAACGGATTCCGTTGCGCTGAACTCGCTCGCGACACTGTCCATGATCGCCGTGCTCGGCGACAATCGCGGCGGGTGGTACCTCGACGCAGCCACCGGCTGGCTCGGTCTGACTGACTGGTACGTTTGAAGCCTTGTTGGCGACCATGACGCGTGGTGAGCGCCAGGCCGCGCGATCAGCCGCGCGATCAGGCCGGGCGCGACACGCGCAGCGTGCGACTCGCCACGTCGAACGTGGCGGGCAGCTCGGTCAGTCCGGTTGGTGCCGGCCCGGCCAAGCGTCGGCCGGACGAATCGAACTCGGAGCCATGGCAAGGGCAGACGAGCTTGGCGCCGTCGATGTTGGACACGGCGCAGCCGCTGTGCGGGCAGACCACCGATAGCGCGCGAAAGCGGTCCGTAGCGGCGCGGACCACAATGATGCGCGCCGAGAGCAGCACCACTGGTTGCTCATTGGCCGTGAGGGTCGGAATGCGATCGACGGAGACCAACACATCAGTCCCATCAATGACATACGTATCCGTCGGTGCGACCGGCGCGGCCGTGACACTATCGGCCTGGCACGCCGCCAACATCGGCGCGGCGATCGCGCCGAGACCCGCGAGAAAGGTGCGGCGATTGCAGGACATCCGGAAAATCAATGCAGGGTGGTCGCACGTGCGCAATGACGCGAACTGGAAAGCATTCATCATGATCGGTCCGGACTGCAGTGCCGCGCGTGAGCTGAGACGGCTCGGATACATGACCGTGATGTGAGCGTCGCGAGTCCGTCGCGTGGGCGGGTGAAGCTGTCTCGTCCGACTCGGCCGCCATTCGGTCGTGTTGAAACGGCACACCCAATCCCCAACGCCAGCAAGCCCCTATGCGCTCTCCCTCTGCCTTTGCCCCACGAGTGTTTCTGCTGTCCTGCGGACTCGCGCTCGCCGCGTGTGGTGATGACGCCGGCAATGATCCGGTGATCGTGCCAGCGGTCGCCCTCAAGAACCAGTCGGTCACGCCGACGCTGGTGAAGTCGCTGGTTCCGGGCGTCGAGATCTACAGCCTCATCGGCAGCGACGATGTCTTGCCCGCCTCGCCGAACTTCATCTTCGGCGGCTCGGCCGACGGCGCGGGCCTCACGCGCAACCTCGACGGATCCTTCACGCTGCTGACGAACCACGAGGATAACTTCGCCGTTTCTCGCGTACGGTTCGACAAGGATCTCAAGCCGATTTCTGGTGAGTATGTCGTGAACTCGACGGCGGGTCGTTACCGCCTCTGTTCCGCCACGCTGGCGACGCCGGAGATCCACGGCTTCGGCCCGACGTTCATCACCGCCGGTGAAAGCAGTGAAGAGTCTGAGATCCTCGCGGTCGATCCGTCCGGTGCGAACAACACGCCGCGTTACCTTGCCGGGTTCGGCCGATGGAACACGGAGAATGCCGTGCCGCTGCCGAAAACCGCGTATCCGAACAAGACCGTCGTGCTAATCGGGGATGACGACTCGGGCGCCGAAGGCGGTCAGGTCGCGATGTACGTCTCGAACACCGTAGGCGATCTCGACAATGGCAGCTTGTACGTGCTTGCGCGCACCGACAACAACATTCGCGAACGCGACATGGCCATCGGCCAGACATACCCGGTAGAGTTCCGCCAGATTCAGAATCAACGGACGCTGACCGGCCGGGCCGTGAACCTCGCCGCCGCCGCGCAGAACGCCATGCGGTTCGCCCGCGTCGAAGATCTTGACTATCGCAAGGGCTCGGCGGCCAACGCACGCGAGATCTACTTCGTCGCGACCGGCCAGAACAACACCGGTGTCAACTCGGACTACAGCCGCAGCAAGTACGGTCGGGCATACCGCCTCAAGCTGGATGCCGCAGATCCGCTGAAGGGGACGCTGGAAGTGATTGCAGATGGCGACGATCGCACGGGCCCGGCGCGACAGTTCCAGAACCCCGACAACATCTTTGTCGGTGAGAACTACGTTTACATCCAGGAAGACGACAACGGATACGGCGACGAATCGCACGATGCGTATGTGTATCAGTACAACATCAGCACCAGAGCGCTGGTGCCGGTCCTCGAGATGGATCACCGGCGCACGCAGCCTGATGCGGCGACATACAATGCAGTGGGTGCGCGCCCGGCGGGCAAAGCGGGCTGGGAGTACGGCGCGATGATCGACGTGTCCTCTGAGCTCGGGCAGTCCAACACGTTCATGCTCGCACTGCAGCCACATTCGTGGCGCGCCGACAAGTACCGCGGTGTGGACGGCGGCACCCTGCGGCCGACGGAGAACCAGGCCAGCATGATCGTCATCGTGAAGGGCCTTCCTCGCTGATCAGCTGCGCGTTCGCAACACCATCCCCACTTCCTTGTCATCGACCGGCCCGGAGCCACGCTCCGGGCCGGTCGCGCACCCCGATCATGCCGACACACACTCTCGCTCGCCTTTCGCTGATCGGCGCGCTTGCGGCTGCTGCGTGCGCACCGTCTTCGCACCCGGCCAGCGACTCTCAACGCGTCGCGACGGGACAGCCGCGTGCCATGTACACCGTCGCCATCTGGCGCGCCGAGCTGGACACCCTATCGGCCGCACTCACTGCGCTGGATTCGGCGGTGCAGTCGCTCGACACGCCCGTACATCTCATGAAGGCGCGTGCCGCCTTCTCTGCAGCACGCCTCTCCTTCAAGCGCGCCGAGGCGGGCTTGGAGTACTACGCACCGTCCACGTCGCGCGAGATGAACGGGCCGGCGCTGCCCGAAGTCGAAGAGAATGAGGGACCGGAGGTCGTGTTGGCGCCCACGGGGTTTCAGGTCGTCGAGGAGCATTTGTTTGACGACGAGCGCCCCGGTACCGATCCCACCCTGCGCCATGAAGTACGCACGCTGCACCACGTGGTTCGGCGGGCCCAGACCATGATGGCCGCGCAACTTGCCACCGACGAGCGCGTCTGGGATGCCGCCAAGCTCGAAGTGGCGCGCATCGTGACCTTGGGCATCACCGGCTTCGACTCACCCGTAGCCGGCCTGTCGCTGGCCGAAGCCGACGCCGCCTTCGAAGGGGTGGCACGCGCGGTGGCGCCGTACCGCGTGGACACGCCCGAATGGACCACGCTGGACACCACCCTGCGCCGGGCCCGGCAGGCACTGAGGGCATCAACGGATCGCGATACGTTCGACCATCTCGGCTTCATCGTGCGTCACGCCAATCCGCTCGCCCGCGCGCTCGACGCCGTGCGCCGCTCGTTGGGAATCGGCGCGCCTGACGAACTCCGTGCTTTCCGCATGGAGGCCGTGACGCTCTTCGATAGCGGCGCGTTCGATGTGCAGGCCTTCGCGCCGATCGATGCCAAGCAGGTCCCCGACGCACGCGTGTCGCTCGGCGCCCAGCTGTTTCGTGATCCTCGCTTGTCTGGCGATGGATCCCGGGCCTGCATCGCCTGTCACATCCCCGAGCGCGCCTTCACCGACGGGCAAGCGAAGAGCCGTGGCCGCAGCGGTCAGCCGCTGCCGCGCAACACCCCATCGGTGATCAACAGCGGCCTGCAGGTCGGATCCTTTGCCGACCTGCGCACGACCTATCTGGAAGATCAGGTCACCGAGGTCGTCGAGAACGCCGACGAGATGCACGCGAAGCTGCCAGATGTGGCCACTGTGCTGCGCCGCGACAGCACACTGGTCGCCCGTTTCCGCCTGGCGTTCGACACGACGCAGCTCGCGCACGATTCGCTCGTGACCGGCGCACGGATTCGCCGTGCCCTGGCCGCCTACATGCGAAGCCTGACCGCACTCAATAGCCCCGTCGATCGGGCGTTACGCGGGGACAGTGCGGCACTGACCGCTGAGGAACGCCGCGGCTTCAACGTGTTCGTCGGCAAGGGTAAGTGTGCCACCTGCCACTTCCTCCCGCTCACGAACGGGACCGTGCCTCCGATGTACCAGAAGAGCGATGTCGAAGTCATCGGCGTCCCGTCGCGTCCCGATACGATGGGTGCCCGCATCGACGGAGATGTCGGCCGATTCCGCATCACCCGTTCGGCGCCACATCGCTTCGCCTTCCGCACGCCCTCACTGCGCAACGTGGCGCTCACGGCCCCATACATGCACAACGGCGTCTATCGCACGCTCGAGTCGGTGGTCGACTTCTACAACCGCGGCGGTGGGGCGGGTGTGGGTGTCGAACTCGAGTATCAGACACTACCACCCGATCGGCTGAACCTGACCACCGCAGAGCAGCGCGCGCTGGTGTACTTCCTTCGCGCACTGACGGATACGACCGGCACACGTCGTCAGTGACGCGCGCGGTCGGTGCGGCCGACCACGCGGTGAGCGTCCGGTTGTGGCGCCGGACAATCCGGGTCAACTTGTCAGCATGTTCCTGATGGTTGACGCCGACCGGCGCCTTCGCGTGTGACACGCAGGTGTTCGTACGCCGCTCGTCGCCATGCCGATGACGTTCGTACGAAACCTCGACCGCTGGGTGTGCCCGTGACATTGAAGCCGTGGACCGTTTGCCTCGCACCGATCGCGCTGATCGCCCTGGTCGCTTGTGCCACCAAAACGGACGCGCCAAGGGAGGAGTCGCCGGCGGCCGAAGCGTCGATTGTAGCCGACGACATCCTCAAGGATATCTCGGTCCTGGCATCCGATGCGTTCGAAGGCCGTTCGCCCGGCACTCGGGGCGAGGATTCATCGGTTGCGTTTCTGGAACGTGAATTCAAACGCTACGGACTGGCGCCGGGCAATCCGGACGGCAGCTACATCCAGCGCGTTCCGCTGGTGGGCACTACGTCAACGGTCAGCGCCATCACGACAATCGGTGCGAAGTCCACATCCCTCGCCCCGCTGACCGACATCGTCGCGTGGTCACTGCGGCCCGACACCGTGGTCGCCGTGACACCGGCGGAGATGGTGTTCGTCGGATATGGCGTGGTTGCGCCGGAGTACGACTGGGATGACTTCAAGACCGTCGATGTCCGCGGCAAAGTGGTCATCATGCTGGTCGGCGACCCGCCGATTCCCGATGCGCGGGACAGTTCGCTGCTCGACACGACGATGTTTCGCGGCAAGGCCATGACCTACTACGGTCGCTGGACCTACAAGTACGAGATGGCGGCACAACGCGGGGCCGCGGCGGTGTTGCTGGTGCATCAGACGGGACCGGCCGGCTATCCGTGGACGACGGTGCAGAGCAACGCCCGCGAGAAGTTCGAGATCGCCGACGGGCCGGCACATGCGGCCGTCGAAGGATGGATTCAACTCGACGTGGCAAAACGTTTGTTTGCCGACGGTGGACACGACTTCGCCGCGCTGGAGCGGACGGCACGCACGCGCACGTTCACTCCCGTCTCACTCGGCGGCACCGCGGCCTTCACGATCCGCAACGCCGTGCGCCGCATCGAATCCCGCAATGTCATTGCACGGCTCGATGGCTCCGATGCGTCGCTCCGTGGCGAGTATGTCGTGTTGTCCGCACACTGGGACGGTTATGGGATTGGACGCGCGATCAACGGCGACTCCATCTACAACGGCGCGCTGGACGACGCGACGGGAGTCGCGTGGCTGCTGGCGCAGGCGCGCGCTTTCAAGGCCCTGCCCGTCGCGCCGAAGCGCACGCTCATTTTTCTCGCCGTCACGGCTGAAGAGCAGGGGTTGCTGGGCTCCCGCTGGTATGGACAGCACCCCTTGTATCCGTTGGAGAAGACCCTCGCGAACATCAACATGGACGCGATGAATGCGTACGGTCGGACGAAGTCCATCGTGAGCCTGGGGGTCGGACAAACGTCTCTCGAGGAGATCCTGGCGCGGGAAGCCGCGAAGGACGGACGCACCGTCAAGGCCGATCCGGAGTCGGAAAAGGGCTACTTCTACCGGGCCGATCATTTCGAGTTTGCGCGCCAGGGTGTGCCCGCATTGTCGTTCCTCTTTCCCGGCACGGACTACCTCGACAAGCCGGCGGGATACGAGCAGCAGGTGCGGGGTGACTACATCACACGCGACTATCACAAGCCCACCGACGATGTGAAATCCGACTGGGACCTGACGGGCATCGTCGACGACACGCGCCTGCTGTTCCGGGTGGCGCGCGACGTCGCCGACGGGACGGTGTGGCCGACGTGGAACCTGGGCACGGAGTTTCGGGCGCGGCGCGAACAGGCCCTGCAAAAGCGGTAGAACACGTCGGCCGTACTCTGGCGGTGGACGCCGACTCGGGCCAACGTTCGCCGCATGAACA
Organism: uncultured Gemmatimonas sp.; assembly: GCA_964565915.1. Lineage (GTDB taxonomy): Bacteria > Gemmatimonadota > Gemmatimonadetes > Gemmatimonadales > Gemmatimonadaceae > Gemmatimonas. The sequence continues at coordinate 4,687 of CAZMGX010000061.1, read as the reverse complement.
ACGCCGATATTCGCCCCATCACGCTCGCTGAGATTCGCGAGGCACGGACCCGTATCGCCGGCACCATCGCCCGCACCCCACTGGTGAAGCTGGAGATGGGTCCGGGCTACCCCGACATCCGGCTCAAGCTGGAGAACCTGCAGCCAATCAACTCGTACAAGCTGCGGGGGGCGGCCAACGCGGTCGCCCTGATTCCCGAGGCGGAACGTGCACGCGGCGTCTGGACGATCAGCGCCGGAAACGCCGGTCAGGGTGTCGCGTACGCGGCACGCCGCGCGGGAGTGCCGTGCAGTGTGGTCGTACTGGAAACGGCGCCGAAAGCCAAGCTCGAACGCATGCGTGCGCTTGGCGCGACGCTGATCCCGGTTCCGGTCAGTGTCGCGTGGTCGGCAATGGGCGAGCGAGCATTCCCCGGCATGGACGGTGTGTTCGTGCACCCTTTCGATGATCACGATTTCATCACCGGCCATGCCACGATGGGGCTCGAGATCCTCGAAGACGCGCCGGATACTACCGCGATCATCGGCGGCATTGGTGGCGGCGGCCTGCTCGTTGGGGTCGGCAGTGCGATGAAAGCACTCAACCCGGCGATTCGCGTGATCGGTGTAGAACCCGAGACCGGTGCGCCGGCCGCGCTGTCGTTCAAGCACGGATCCGCGCAGGAGTTTCCCAATTGGACGCCGACGTTCGTGGACGGTGCCGGTGGCCGCCTGATGTTCCCGCGCATGTGGCAGCGTCTGCAACCGGTGGTTGACGACTACGTGGTCGTCACCATCGAAGAGACCCGTCGCGCCATGCGGCTGCTCGCCGATAAGTCGCGCGTCATTGCCGAAGGGGCTGGTGCCCTGTCGGTGGCGGCCGCGCTGGCTGGTCATGCGAATCAGGCAGCCAGCGGGCCCATCGTGGCCATCGTGTCGGGCGGCAACATCGACCTCAATGTGTTCAGCGAGCTGATCGCATCGTAACGCGACCCGCTCGCGGTCCTACTTCATCGCCTTGCCGGCCATGCGCATGATGTCATCGAGCATGTTGCCGTCGTTGTTCATATCCAGCATACCGGCCAGTCCGCCAGCGCCGCCGGACGCGCCGCCAGCCTGTCCACCCAGCAGGCCACCAAGCATGCCGCCCAACCCGCCGCCCATGCCGCCGGCTGCGGGCGCTGCGCTATTTCCGCCACGCTGCTTCGCCATGTAGCCCGCGGCGACCATCGCCAGCATCGGCAGCATCTTCTTCAGCAGTCCGGCGTCGAGCCCCGTCTGCGTGGCGGCACTTTGCGCTACGGTCCGGCTTACGTCCTTGGAGCCGAAGATCTGGCCCAGCACGTTGTTGCCGCTGGCGATATCGGTCGGCTGCGGCGAAAGCACGCTGTCCAGCAACCCACCGCCGCCGAGCGACTCGAGCATCCCGCCGAGCCCATCGAGGCCGGAGGGCTGGGCCTGCGCTTGCTTCTTGAATCCGCCGAGAATGGCGGGCATCAGCGCTTCCGCCCCTTTGGCGGCCTGCGCTTCACTGACGCCGAGTTCGCGCGCCATGGACTGCAGGCCGCCCATTTGAGAGAGGAGATCGTTGAGTTGCATCAGAGTATCCGTGAATGGGTGATGACCGGCCGCGGTCGAACGACGCGGATGGGCGGTTGTCTCCGCCTCACCGCGAGAACCTGCTGAGAAGGTAGCGGCGGGTACCATCGACCGCTGGTGCAAGGCCGATTGAGACCGCCGCTGGGGCTGGCATCGTGGTGGATTCCATCACATTCTGGGTTGTGACCAACTCCCCCGCTCCTGCTGCGTCGTCCGGATGGGAACTGCCGCTCGACGACGCGCCTGATGTGTTGTACGCAGCAGTTCGCGCAGCGTGCCTCGCGGCCGACTTTTCCGAGGCCCGCGTGATCTCCCGCTTCGGGCTGAGCAGCATTGTCGATTTTCGCAGTCGACGCGAAGGGCGCAGCGAAGGATCGCGGCACCACGATGCGCTCGAGGTGCTGACGGATCTTTTCATGGATCTCGCGGCAGTTCCCGATGGACATGCGCGCGGGCTGCTTGGTGATGCCGCGGTTGACGCGATGCTCGCGTTGCGCCTCGTCCAGCACGATGCGTCGGATGCAGGCGAGCGGGGTGAGCCCGCGCTGCTGGCGACCATGCTCATGTATCCCACCGCCGGCGTACTGCTGATCTCCGACCGCACCTTCGGGCGACCCGGCGAACAGCGCGACCTGCCCGCCGATATCGTTTATCCGGCCATCACGCGCAACACGAACACGTTCGTGCGTATGCTGCCGCCGTCGCCGTGCGAGGCATTTCTCGAGATGTGCGCCGGCAACGGCATCGCCGCCATCGCGTCGGCCTCGCGTGCCGGTCACTCGTGGTCGCTGGACATCACCGAACGTGCCACTCGTGTCGCGCACTTCAACGCCCGTCTCAATGGTGCGGCCAACGTCACGGTGCTGCAGGGCGACCTGTACGAGCCGGTCCGCGGACTGACGTTCGACCGGATCGTCGCACATCCGCCGTACGTGCCATCGTCGGACCAGCAGATCATCTATCGCGACGGCGGGCCAGACGGCGAGTTCATCACGCGTCGTCTGGTGACGGAGCTGCCGCCATTCCTGCGTCCCGGCGGCCGCTTTCACGCGACGTGCATCGTCACCGATCGGACCAATGCGCCGTTCGAACTGCGGGTGCGCGAGTGGCTGGGCGAACAGCGCGACGAGTTCGACGTGGTCGTTGCTGTCACGAGTGCCGAGCATCCGTCGGAGTACTACTTCAAGAGTGCCATCAACGGCGAGCGCTCGTTCGCGGATGCCGAGCGACGGCACACCACGCTCAAAGCGCTGCAGGTGGAGCGGCTCGTCTACTGCTCATTTCTCATCGAACGTCACGCCGCTCCGCGGCCTCCGGCGACGGCGCGGGTGGTCCGCAGCCACAAGACCACCGGTCGGGAGCTGGAGCAATACGCCGACTGGATGGCCCGCCGCGAGACGGCTGATCGAGACGCACGGATGCTCGCGGCGTTTCCGCGGGTGGATCGCGCCGCCACGGTGCGCGAGACGCGACGTCTCGTTGACGAGAAGTGGAAGGCGACGCATCTCGACTTCGAGGTGACGTGGCCGTTCATCACCTCGCTGCAATGCCCCGAAGACGTCGCACAGCTGCTGGCGCGCTGCGACGGGACACGACCGCTCAAGCAGGTGATCACGTCGCTGCGGCAGAAGGGGCTGATCAAGTCGGCGACCTCAGACCAGACGGTGCTGCAGATCGTGGCGACCTGCCTGGCGGCGGGAGCGTTACACCTCGAAGATCCTGATCGCCGAAGCGCCTGAAATACTCGTCACCGGAACAACGATGAACCGTCGCATGATCAGGTGGATGGGCGTCGTCAGCGCGACGGCCCTGTTGGCCGTACCACAGGCGGCACCCGGCCAGTCCGCGCCGTTTACGGCGCTTCGGTTCGGCGCCATGGCGGACCCAACCGGGCGCACGACGCGCAACGTGACCATCCTGGTGCAGGGCGACACCGTCGTCCGGGTAGGTACGGGCACCGCACTGATTCCGGCCGGCGCACGCATCATCGACCTCCAGCGCTACACGGCCATCCCCGGGCTGATTGACGTGCATACGCACATGACGTTCATCCGGGAGAAGGCCAATCCGACGGCCGCCGCGCCGCGCAACCGGGACTCGGTGGTGATGGCGTCGGCGGCAAACGCACGCCGCACGCTGGAGACGGGCGTCACGACCGTCCGTGACCTGGGCGCGGCGAACTACGCCGACATCGCGCTGCGTGATGCCATCAATGCCGGCACCATCGTCGGACCGCGGATGTTCGTGGCCGGATTCGGCCTGTCCAAGGTCACGACGGCCGCGGCTCCGGGTGCTGTGCCCCAAGTGACACGTGGACGGGTCCGCGATACGAGCGAGATCAAGGACGCCATTCGCGCACAGGTAGACGCCGGAGCCGATTGGATCAAGATGTACGGCTCCACCGGGACGTACGCGAACGTGACCGGCGTACAGACGTTCACGGACGTCGAGATGCGCGTGGCGGTCGAAACGGCGCACCGGCTTGGTCGGCCGATTGCCATTCACTCCTACGGTGATTCCGGCGGACTGGCGGCAATTCGCGCCGGCGCGGAGTCGGTCGAGCATCCGGCCGGATTGAATGACGCGGCCATTGCCGAATGGGCGCGTCGCGGGACGGTGTACGTGCCGACGATCGATCACAATCGGTTCTACGCGGAGAACGCCGGGCCGCTCGGATATACGCGTGAGCAGGTGGCCGGTCTCGATTCATTTCGCCTGCTGAATCTCGAGACGGCGCGGCGCGCCCATCGGGCGGGGGTGCGCTTTGCGATGGGCTCGGACGCGGTGTTCTGGATGTTCGGTGAGAACACCCGCGAACTCGGCTGGTTCGTGCAGGCGGGCATGACGCCGGCGCAGGCCCTCGCGGCCGCTACGACCAATGGCGCCGCCCTGCTGGGCAAGTCCAACAAACTGGGACGTATCGCGCCCGGCTACTTCGCCGACATTGTCGCGGTCGAGGGAGACCCGTTGTCGGACATCACGGTGGTGCAGGAGCGCGTCCGCTGGGTCATGAAGGGCGGCGCGGTGGTGGTCGACAAGCGCTGACGGCCGCATATTCGGGGGTCTTTCACCCCGAGCCTGCAATGCCGACCGTCTCCCGCCTTCACCAC
>CAZMGX010000060.1:0-18712 GCA_964565915.1 uncultured Gemmatimonas sp. | reverse complement strand
CGCCACCTGGTTGCCCTGCTTGTCGCGGATGAGCAGTTGCAGGTTCTGGGCTTGACCCGGCTCAACCTCCGGAGTCGACGGAGCCAGCTCGTAGGTACGGTCCAGATCGGCATCCACGGTCGCCGTCGCCGACACGATCCGCTGCATCGCCGGATCCGTCTCCCCGGGATTCAACAGCAGTTCCACCTTCACGTCATCGATGGGCCCGGTGAGTTGATTGAGCACCGCAGTGGTGGCCGTGTACTGAACCTCCGTCGAGGTCGTCCACGGCGTGGGCCCGGTGCCACTCAATGCGCCGTTGCGACCCGTAGTCGACCAGCGAAACAGCGGCGCGGGCGTGTTCGCCGGTAGTGGAACGCCGGTGCCGTTCGGCGGAATGGCGGCGATGAACATCACGCTGCGTTGCTGCGCATTCACGCTCGCGCGGCCCGGCGAAAGCGTCACTGCGGGCGCTTGCGCACTGATGCCGGTCGTCGGACTTGGTGCCCGCAGCAGCGTGCCGGCCGATTCCTTCGACGTCCCAGCCGGCTGGGCGAATACGTCGGGAAACACAGTGGCCGACACACTACTTGCACCGAAGCTGAGGGTGCGGCCCGAGACCGTCCTGCTGGTCGCGTCGACCACGACATTCTCGAGCGTGCTCCACTGGTTGCCGCTCGCTTGACGGACCTTGAGGTCGCCCGACATCGCGTACGCTGGCAGGTCTGTACTCCGGAACTTGAACTTCACCGTCACCGGTTGGGAAAATTGGGTGCCGATCGGACCCAGTTCATACTGCGTCCCCACGCTGGTCCATCCACTTGGCTGCGCGACACTGGGCTGTGGCGTTGGCACAACCGTGAGCATGGTGTTCGATGCGACTGCCCCAATCGGTACCAGCACTTCCACGTCGCCGCCGGCCAACACAAAGGTGCCGCCGGACGGGCCGACCATGGCCCCACTGACGACCGAGAGCGAGATCGCGGCGCTTTGTCCTTCGCTGGTGGCGGTAATCGTGAGCGGGCCGGGTGCTGTCGCGGTCACCAACCCGCTCGAAGTGACCGAACCCGTGGCGGCCGGCGACGCGGACCACGTCACGGGTCGACCCACGAGGGTGAAACCCGCAGCGTCCTTGAGCAAGGCGGACAGTTGTGCGGTGGCCTGCGGGATCAGCGTCAGGGTCGACGACGAAAGCGTGATCGTCGCCACCGGACTGTTGCTTACCACCGTCACCTGCGCCTCACCTCGCACACCATCGGCGGTCGCCGCCACCGTGAGCACACCAGGCGCGATTGCGGTTACACTCCCGGTGCCACTGATCGTGCCGACACTGGCCGGCGTCGCCGACCACGCGAGCACCTTCCCGCTCAGTGCATTGCCACCGGCGTCCCGCGCGATGGCGGAGAGTTGCACCGACTGCGCCGGCGAGATGGTGGCGGAGTTGGGGGTTACATCGACCGACGCGACGGCGCGAGGTGAGGGCGGTGTTCCGCCGTCACCGCCTCCGCAGGCGGCAAGAAGCCCCAACGCGGCAACGGTGAGCAACAGGCTGGCTCGTGACATCAAAGGGCGGCGCAAGGGGTGTGGAGGTGCTGCCCCCTGAATGGCTCAGGGAGCGCTCACCCGCAGTACGCGCAAAGGGCGACCGAATCGGCTCACGAGCAGCGCATGAACCGATTCGGCGGCCGAACCGTAAGCCGGGCGACGCCGTCGCCCGCGCCACGTCAATTCACGGGCGCAATCCTGACATAGCTCCACAGGCGCGAGACTTCCGCCGCGTTCACGTACTTGCCGATCTCTTTCTGGAACTGCGCTTCGTTCTTCCAGGGACGGTATTCCTTGAACTCACGCACCATGCGACGACCGGCGCCGGGGATCGACAAGATGTCCTCGTCGGTGGCGGTGTTCAGTTCGACCGGCACGAAGACATACTGCTCGAGACGCGCGACCTCCGTCGCGTCAACGTACTTCGCCATTTCTTTGCGGAAGACGGCCAGATTGGCGTACGGCCGATACTCCTTGAACTCGCGCAGCATGCGCGGACCCATCCCCGGCACCAAGTTGATCTCGGCGTCCGTCGTGTTGTTCAGGTTGATCGGCAGGAACAGCTTCGGATACAGCGCCTTGCGTTGTTCGGCCGACAGGCTCTTGCCGAGCGCCGCGTCCAGCGCCGTCATCGACAGATACGGACGGCCGGCAATGAGCGCGGTGGTGATGGCCGGGGTCATGCCGGGCAGCGCGGCAATCTGCGCTTCGGTCGCGAGGTTCGGATCGAGCGCGCCGAGGTTCTTGCCCACCTGGGCGGCGGCGGGGAGTGCAGTCAGCGCAAACACGGCCGCCGTGGCGAGCAGGCGCACCGAGCGATAGCGGGTCAACATGGTTCAGTTCTCCGTAGTGGGGGCGCCCGCGCGCGTCGGGTCGACGAAACGCGGATGCCGATAAGCCCAGACCAGGCCCAGAAGGCCCAGCTGGAGCATGGTGCCGGGGGCAAGCAAGGGCAGGGCGCCCGTGATCACCTCGCGGAAAAGCGCCAGGCCGTGCAACTCGGGAGTCGTTTCCAATTCCCATTCCACGTTGGCCATGTAGTGGAAGTAGATCCCGACCGCCGCGCTGGCGGCGGTGACGATCGAAAGCCATCGCACCGCCAACACCGGTCGGTGGGACGACGAGAAGCGATACCACGTTAAGGTCAGGAGCACCGTCGCGGCGAGCACGAGCGGAGCCAGCTGCCAGCGATCCTCATAGTGCCCCAGCAGCAGCAGTTCGATGGCGGTACCAACCGTGCCGATGATCAGGATCGCGAGGACCAATTGGCGCCACCACTCCGTGCTGGACGGGGCGGCCGGATGGCTGACGGTGGTCACCGGCGGGCCACCGTGTCCGACGTTGGGATCATCACGGGAATCTACGACGACGGGGATCGCGGTGCAGCCGTGCGCCCCCGTACATTCTCGCGGGTCCATCGCGGCTCGTGGGCCAACGCGCTCCGAGACCGCATCAGCGGACCGCTGACTGATTCTGCATCGTCCTCGACGCCCATGACTCGTCGCCCATTCGTTCGTACGCTGCTCGCGGCCGCGCTGGCCTTCACTCCGGTCGTGGCCGTCCACGCGCAGGATCGCGCCGTGCTCAGCGCCGCCGATCTGGCCCGCTGGGAATCGCTGGGCGCCTACCGTCTGTCCCCGGATGGGGCATGGCTGGTGTACGCCATCACACGCGGCAACGAAGAAGTGGAGGTGCGCCTCCGCGGTGGCTCAGGGGATTCGACCCTCGCCATTCCGAATGCGCTGTCGCCGGTCTTCTCCCCGGACTCCCGATGGCTGGTGCACCTGATCGGCGTCTCGCCGAAGGAACGCGACCGGCTGGTCAAGGAGAAAAAGCCGGTGCGCAACAGTCTGGCGGCCCGCAACCTCCAAACCGGCGAGGTGATGACGATCGCCGACGTGGCCAGCTTCTCCATGGCGCCGTCGGGCGGGTTCGTCGCGGCGACGCGGTATCCCGCGGACGGCAAGCGCACGGCGGAAGTACTCGTCCTCGATCTCGCGCGCGGCACACGCCTGTCGTTCAACAATGTGGGCGAACAGGCGTGGAGTGATCGCAAGCCGCTGTTGGCGATGACGATTGCCGTCGACGGCGCCGCCGGCAACGGCATCCACCTGTTCGACGGTACGACCGGTTCCGTGCGTGTCCTCGACGCGACGGCGTCACTCTACCGGGCGCTGGCATGGAAGCCGAAGTCCGAAGATCTTGCCGTGCTGCGCACGCAGGTGGCGAAGGAGTTCGTCGACACGGCGCACGTCGTCCTCGCGTGGTCGTCCGTGAATGCGCCTGGTGCCGCGGTCACCGTGCTCGATGCGGCGGCGGTCGCATCCTTCCCGAAGGGCCTCAGCGTTTCGGACGCGCGACGCCCGTCGTGGTCGGCCGATGGTCGCACGCTGTACGTCGGTCTTCGGAGCCGTACCGCTGTCGCCGACGTGCCGAAGAAGTCCGACGAAAAGATCTCGGACGTCGAGATCTGGCATACCAATGACGTGCGCGCGATTCCCGAACAGCGCTCGGCAGAGCAACGGGATCTGCGTGCGACCGTACTCGCCGCATGGCGGCTCGCCGACAAGCGTGTCGTGCAGCTCGGCAGTGATCCCGCCGAATCGATGGTGGTGCTCGAGGGTGATCGACACGCCACCGAGGTGGATCGCAAGCCGTATCCGTTTGGACAGAAGTTCGGACGACGCGATTCGGATCTCTGGGTGATTGACGTGACGACCGGCCAGCGTCGGCAACTGCTCACCAAGGTGCGGTATGTATTTACCGGCGATCCGACCGGCCGGCGCGTCGCGTGGTTCGACGGCACCGACTATTGGGTTGCCGACGTGGCGAGCGGCGCACGCACGAACCTCACCGCGACCCTGCGCGCATCGACGGCGGGTCTGGACTTCGTCGATCGGGACGATGATCACCCGGTGGATGTGCTGCCGCCGATCGGCTCGCCCTCATGGAGCAAGGACGGCACGGCGCTGCTGGTGAACGGCGAGTATGACGTGTGGTCTCTCTCGATGGACGGAGCCGGCGGTAAGCGCCTCACGGATGGCGCTCGAGACGGGATCGTGCATCGTGTCCAGGTCATCGGCGCCCCGGTGTTCGGTGGATCGGTGGCGGATCGCGCCGTCGACCTGCGCAAGCCGGTGTACTTCACGCTGTACGGCAAGCGTACGAAACAGAGTGGCTATGCGCGGCGCGCCGTCTCCGGCACGGTCGAGCGACTGGTGCTGGCCGACGCGTCCGTTGGTGCGCTGATGAAGGCGGACAGTGTCGAACGATACGCGTTCACGCGGCAGCGGTTCGACGAGTCACCCAACGTCTTTGTGGCGGGCGCCGACCTGGCCAACGCGTCGCGTCGCACCGACACCAACCCGTTCCAGAAGGACGTGGCGTGGGGCAAGGCCGAACTGATGGACTTCACGAGCACCATTGGTCGGCCGCTGCAGGCGATCCTGTACTATCCGGCCAACTACGATGCATCGAAGAAGTACCCGATGATCGTGTACACGTACGAAATGCTCACGCAGGGCTACCACCGCTACATCGTTCCGCGCGAGACCGACTACTACAACGCGAACGTCTTCACGCAACGCGGGTACTTCGTGTTGATGCCCGACATCGTCTTTCGTCCGCGCGAACCCGGAATCTCGGTGTTGCACTCGGTCGAAGCCGCGGTGAAGGCCGTGGTGGCGCGCGGACTGGTCGACCCCGAGCGCATCGGACACTGCGGCCATTCACAAGGCGGGTACGAAGCCTTCTATCTCGCCACCCACAGCACCCTGTTCAAGACGGCGGTGGCCGGCGCCGGCATCACCGACATGTTCAGCTTCGCCGGCCAGATGCACTGGACGTCCGCACCCGAGTTCGATCATTGGGAGACGGGACAGTTCCGCATGCAGGTCCCGCCTTGGGAAGACATGGACGCGATGATCAACAACTCCCCGCTGAACAAGGTGCACACGATGCCTGCCAAGAGCATCCTGATCGAGATCGGTGGTGAGGACGGGACGGTCGACATGCGCCAAGGCGTGGAGTTCTGGAACTACGCTCGGCGCGCCGGCAAGGACGCCGTCATGCTGCTGTACCCGGGTGAGGGGCATGGGCTGGGCAAGCGCGAGAACGCCATCGACTACGAGCGACGCATCCTGCAGTGGTTTGCGCACTATCTGAAGGGCGAACCGGCGGCACCGTGGATCACCAACGGACAGTCGTGGCTGCAGCGCAAGGCGTTGCTGGATGCGAACAAGCCATGAGTTCCGCGTGACCGCGTCGCGCGTCGCGACGGTTGGCGTCTTCGTGCTGGGCATCGTCCTGCCGGTGCGGACGGCGGGGTCGTCGGGGCCGCCGCAACGCGCGTGCATCTCCGTCGGTGGCATCCGATGGACGCCGTCGACGCCCACCAGCGGCACGCTGTTTCGGGTGTTCGTGGCCGACACGGCAAACCTCGTGACGATGACCGCGGCGGGGGAGCCGCTGCACCTGACGGGTCGCGGTGACGGGCTCAGCGCGCTGGCGGCAGTGCCCATCGATTCCACCGACGGCCTGTCCGTGCAGTGGACGTGCCGCGATGGACAGACTGGCTCCGTGCGCGTCGCCACGCGCAGCGGGGCGTATCCCATGGAACGATTGCGCGTCGCGCCGAAATTCTCGGCGCCGCCGGATTCGGCCCTTGCTCGCCGTATGCGCCTCGAGGCGGAGCGAGCCGCCGCCGTGTCGCGGGCGTCGCACGACACGCCGCCGTTGTGGACGCAACCGTTCACGGTGCCGCGTGCGTCGCGCATGACGAGCGGCTTTGGTGGGGGCCGCACCTTCAACGGAACCGTCACGTCACGGCACATGGGCACCGACTACGCCGGCGGCGTCGGCGCGCCGGTGCGCGCGGCCAACCGCGGGGTGGTGCGGCTCATTGGGCGCTTCTATCTCGGAGGGAATGTGGTCTATCTCGACCACGGCGCCGGGATCGTGAGCGCGTACCTGCATCTGAGCAAGCAGCTGGTCGCCGAGGGGGATACCGTGGCGCGCGGGGCCGTGATCGGACACGTGGGCGCGACCGGGCGCGTGACCGGCCCGCACCTCCACTTTATCGCGCGATACGGCGGGATCACGGTGGACCCGGCCAGCCTGTTCGCGCTGCCCTGACACCGGGGGCCTCAACCGGGGGCCTCAACCGGGGGCCTCGACCGGGGATCGACGGGGGCATCGACCGCAGGTGCAACCGGCGGCCACGAGGATACGTACAATACCGCAGCGCCCGCGTTGACCGTCGCCCTCCCCGCCTCGCCGCCCACCCATGCCTGCCTCCGCGCCCAGCTCGCTGCTCAGCCCCTCGGCTCTGCAACAGGATCTGCGCTTCGCCGTTCGCATGTTCGCGAAGAGTCCGCTGTTCACGACGATCGTCGTGCTTACACTGGCGCTTGGCATTGGTCTCAACACGGCCGTCTTCTCAGCGGTCGAGGCGTTGCTCTTCCGCCCGCTCCCCGGCGCGCGCGCCACGCACGAACTCGTGCAGCTCTATCGCACCTCCCCCGGCGACGCCGACTACAACTCCAACTCCATCCCGCACTATGTCGACCTGCGCGATCGCACCCGCACCGTGTTCGCTGGCGTTGCCGCGTGGTCGTTCCAGGAGATGAACATCACGGCCGCCGCCAGGCCGCAAACCGTGATGGGCCAGATGGTGTCGGCCAACTTCTTCTCGGTGTTCGGAGTGACCCCGTTGCGCGGTCGCTTTTTCACCCCGGAGGAAGATGTTGGCCGCGGCGCACACCCAGTGGCCGTGCTCAGTCACGGCGCGTGGCGCACGATGTTCGGCGGGGATCCCGGCATCGTCGGACGCACGGTCTCCGTGAACGGGCAGGCGATGACCATTGTCGGCGTCGCGCCGCCGGATTTCATCGGAGCCATGCCCATGGTGCAACCGGTTCTGTGGGTGCCGCTCATGCAGCTGACGCAGATCCGGCCGGGGTCCGTGCGCGACTTCGAGAACCGCGGCAACAACTACATGAGCGTGGTCGCTCGGTTGGCGCCGGGGGTGTCCGTCGCGCAGGCCCGCAGTCGATTGGATGCGGTGCTTGCCGAACTCCAACGCGAGTATCCGGACGATTATCGCCAGAGCGGCATCAATCTCGTGAAGCAGGATGACGCCGGCATTCACCCGATGTTCCGTAGTGCGCAGGTGGGACTGACCGCGGTTGTCATGACGGTCGTGGTCCTGCTGCTCGTGATTGCCTGCGTGAATGTCGCGAACCTCTTTCTCGCGCGCGCCCGTGACCGTGCACGCGAGATGGCGGTCCGACTCGCTCTCGGCGCGGGTCGCGCGGCGTTGGTTCGCCAGTTGCTCGTGGAGAGCCTGTTGTTCGCCGTCGTGTCCGGCGCCGCCGGATTGCTCGTCGCCCTCATTGCGATTCGACTGGCCAACGGCATTACGCTGCCGGTGGACATCGTCTTCAGCCCCGACCTTCGGCTCAGCCCGACCGTGCTCGTGTTCGCCACGGCCGTGTCGGTCGTCACCGGCATGTTGTTCGGCGTCGCACCGGCGCTGCAGGCCACGCGACCCGCGCTCATCCCCGCGCTCAAAGGCGAGGCGCCGGCGGGGCAATCGCGTTCGCGCACCAGCAAAGGGCTCGTGGTCGCGCAGATGGCACTGTCGATCGTGCTGCTGATCTGCGCGGCGCTGTTCCTGGTCAATCTTCGCGCGGCCACCACACTCGACAAAGGGTTTGTTGGCGACAACCTGTTGATCGCCGACGTGAACCCGGGACTGCAGGGGTATCCGCGCGGGCAGTCCGAGGCGTTCTACCGGCAACTGCTCGAGCGCCTGCGCACCAATCCCTCGGTGCGGCACGCAGCCCTGATCAGCGACGTGCCGCTCGGGCTTGGCAACAGTGACCGTGGCGTCGGGATCCCCGGCTACACGCCGAGTCCGGACGAAGGGATGTCGGTCTTCTATGCGCGCACGAGCCCCGGGTACTTCCGGACGATGGGCATCGACTTGCGCGAAGGACGCGACTTCACCGCGCAGGACGACAGCGCCGCGGCGCCGGTGATCATCGTCAATCAGCATTTCGCCGATCGCTTCTGGCGCGGACAGTCGGCGCTGGGCCGCATCGTGCAGACCGCCGGGCGCGACTTCCGCGTGATCGGCGTCGTGCCGACCGGCAAGTACACGCGACTGGGTGAAGACGCGACGGCCTTCATGTACTTCCCGCAACCGCAGGTCTGGACGTCGGCCATGTCGATCGTCATACACACGACCGGCGAACCCTCGGGCTTCATCCCCACGCTGCGGCGCGAGGTCACGACCCTCGATGCCAACGTGCCGCTGGCCAATCTGCGCACGATGGAACGTCACCTCGGCGTCGCATTGCTGCCCGCACGGGTGGCTGGCACGGCGCTCGGTGTCTTCGGACTCATCGGCCTGCTGCTGGCGTCTGTGGGCATGTACGGTGTCATGGCCTACTCCGTCTCGCAGCGTACCCGGGAAATCGGGATCCGCATGGCGATCGGTGCGACGGCCTCGAACGTCATCACGCTGGTCATGCGTCAAGGACTCGCGCTGGTGCTGATCGGCACCGCGATCGGGCTGGTGGGAGCGATTGCGGCCTCGCGACTGTTGGCCAGCGTCCTGTACGGCGGGGACGCACTGAATCCAGTGACCTTCGCCGTGGTGCCACTGGTCCTCATCACGGTGGCCGCGCTGGCCACGTTCATTCCGGCGCGACGCGCCTCCGCGATTCATCCGGCCGTCACGTTACGAGCCGACTGAGGCGCCGCGCGTGCTATCTTCCCGGCCATGACACGCACGCGCAAAGCCACGCTGGACCCGACACTCTCGGCGATGGTGATGTCGCGACAGCCCCTCTACTACGCTGAGGGCGGTGACGCCGACGAGGACCGGCCCGAACACGTACGCGCGGCGTCCAGCCTCGCCTGGATCCGAGACGAAATTGCGCTGGTGCAGGACGATGCAAACTTCGTGGCCTTGCTGCATCCGGAGCGCGGGCACGCGCGCGCGGTGGCGCTGCCGCGCGGTGAAGCGGGCAAGCGCCAGTTCGACGACGGTCGTGGCAACAAGAAGTACAAGCTTGACCTCGAAGCCTGCGCTGCGGTCTCCGCGGCAGATGGACCGATGTTGCTTGCCTTCGGGTCCGGATCGAAGAAGCGTCGACGCCGCATCGCGATGGTCGATCGGTGGCACGACGCCAGGCCGCGCGTGACGCTCGTTGAGGCGACATCGTTGTACGAGCGACTGGAAGCCGAGCACGCCTTCGCTGGCAGTGACATGAACATCGAGGGCGCACTGGTGGACGGCGACGTCCTGCGATTCTTCGCACGCGGCAATGGCGCGCCGCGCGACGGGCGCCAGCCGTTGGACGCCACCTGCGAGATCTCCCTCGAGGCCCTGCTGGCGTATCTCCGCGATGAGGCACGCACGCGCCCCCCATCGCCGGTGGCGGTGCAGCAGTACGATCTCGGTGCGCTGGATGACGTGGTGCTCGGCTTCACCGACGCCACCCTGATGGGCGACCATGTGCTGTACTCGGCGGCGGCCGAAGCCTCGAAAGATTCGATCACCGACGGCATGGTGACTGGTTCGGCCATTGGCGTGATCTCTCCGGACGGGCGCACGCGGTATGCGCTCCTGACCGACCATCGCGGTCGTCCGTTGCGTGACAAGGTGGAAGGACTGGTCCTGTCGCGCACCACGCCGCAGCAGGGTTTCATCGTCGTCGATCCGGATGACGCCGGCAGACCGTCTGAGTTGTGCGTGGTCACACTGAGCGGGCCCTGGATGGGCTGATCGCGGCATCATGGCGGCCCCGAGCGTACGGACTTTCCGCACGCCCGCCGTCAGGAATCTCCGTTTGCGCGAGGGTGGGGCCGCCTTCACTGTTCAGTATGCGACGTCCGCGAGGGCGGCCGCCGCTTTTCACGAGGTTGCACGTGCCCCCGCGAGCGGGAGGAGCGATGCCCGACCAGACGCCGACGATCGATGGCGCAGGCTTGGATGCATTTCGCAATGGCAATGAGGAGACGTTGGCGTCGTGGTATCGGCGCGCGTACGACGGGTTGGTCGGCGAGGCAGGCACGGCCCTGGGGCAGGATCTCGCCCACCATAGCGGGCGTATTGCGCAATCGGCCATGATGTCGGTGTGGAGTCGTCGCGAAGAGGTGGCGTCGGTCGATGCACTGCACGCCATGCTGTCGGAGGCCATCCGCGACGAGGCCGGCGTGCAACGACGAAAACACGCGGCGCTGCATCACGGCGCCCACGCGGCGGCGGCGCGGCCCCATGTGGTGGTTCCCGATGCAGAGGCGGCGGTGCGGTTGCTGCTGGACGCGTTGCGTAGTGGGCCCGTCGACCACGAACAGGCATTGCGCGAGGCCGCAGCCGTACGGAAACAGCACGCGGCCGATCACGTGCAGCAGGCGTCGAAGGGGAGGGGGTGGGTTGTGCCCACGGCGTTGGTCGTCGTGCTCGGCGTCGGCATTCTGGCGTTCATGCAGTGGGTGAACCGCAACAGCGTCGAATACGCCGCGACCAAAGCCCTCGAGGCCGACAACGCACGCACCGTGACGGCCGCACGCGGTCAACGGGGGAACATCACACTCAACGATGGTTCCAAGGCCCGCATCGGATCGGAAACCCGACTCAGGTCGCCCGCTGACTTCGGGGGGCTGGTGCGCACGCTCGAATTGCACGGCGCCGCCTCGTTCGAGGTGGCATCCGGCAATTCCCTGCCGTTCGTCGTGCGAGCCGCTCACGCCATCGTCACCGCGCGCGGCACTCGGCTCACCATCGGCGCGTATGACGGCGATCCCGAGGTGCTGGTAGCGGTCGATGAGGGGGAGGCGACGGTGCGCGTCGCCGATGAGACGCAGGAGACGACGCTGGCCGCAGGGGAGGCCATCCGCATCGCCAAGGACGGCCGGGTGCAGGCGCTCGACGCGACCCAGCGCGTCACCGCATTGGCGTGGCTGTCCGACTCGCTGGTATTCATAGACACTCCCGTGCGTGCCATCCTGCCGGAACTCCGTCGGTGGTTCGATCTCGACGCGGCCCTGGCGGATCCGGCGCTCGGAGAACCGAAGGTATCGCTGCGTGTCGGGCTGCTGTCGGCGGGTGATGCCCTGAACGCGCTGGCGGCCGTTGGTGGCCTGACCATCGGCTTCGACCAGGACAAGAAGGTGGTGTTGAGCGGCGCCGCGGCGGGAACGCCGCCGCCGCGGCGGTGATTACACTGTGTTGTGCCGGGTGGTGGCGCGTCGCCGAGTGCGGCGGCGCGCCACAAGCCGCGCGTCCGTCCTCACCGCCCGTTCTCACGCCCTGCACGACCCACCATGGTTTCATTGTTTGCCGCGTTGTTGCTTGCGACGGTGCCGGACGGTTCGGCGCAGATCGATTCACTGGGTGAATTGCGCGGGCGCGTTACCGATGCGGGTTCCGCGTTGCCGGTCGTGGCGGCGACGATCCGGATCGAAGGCACTCGACTTGGCGCTTTGGCCGACGACAGCGGGCGCTATGTGGTCGCGGCCATTCCGGCCGGATCAGCCACAGTCGTGGTGCAGCGTGTCGGCTACGCCACCGAAACACGGCGTATCGCCGTCCGCGCGGGCGCCATTACGACGCTCGATGTCACCCTTCGGCCCGCCGCGCCTGAACTGACGGCAGTCAAGGTGGCGGCGGATGCCATCGAGCGTGAGCAGTTCCGTCTGTCGCCCAACCCCGGCGTCGTGTCCGTGGGACGCGCCACACTCAAGCGGGTCCCCGTCATCGGTGAGCCCGACGTACTGCGAGTTGTGCAGCTGATGCCCGGCGTCGTGGCGACGAACGACTTCACGGCCGGCTACAACGTGCGCGGCGGTGAAAGCGACCAGAATCTGGTGCTGCTGGATGGCTTCCCGATCTACAATCCGTTTCATCTCGGGGGTCTGTTCGGGACATTCATTGACGAGACGGTTGGGGAGTTCGAACTGGTGCCCGGCGGCTTTCCCGCGCGCTACGGCACGCGGTTGTCGAGTGTGTTGAACGTTGTGCCGCGTATCGACGATCGGGCCGGGGTGCACGGAAGCGCGTCGGTGTCCGTGCTGGCCAGCACGTTGGCGCTCAGCGGCACCGTGGGCGGGAGTACGTCATGGAGTGTGGCGGCCCGACGCACATACGCGGATCGTTTCGTCGCGCTGGTGTCAGACAACCAACTGCCGTACTGGTTCACCGACATGCAGACGCATGTGCGGCACCAGTTCCGCAACGGTGGATCCTTGTCGCTCACCGGCTACTTCGGTGAGGATGTGCTCGATGCCTCCTTGGCCAGCTTCGGCGACACGACGCAGGCCGGCGGTGGTGCGCTGCGGTTCGACTGGGGCAACACGCTGCTCGGTCTCGCGTACACGCAGCCATTGCGGCGCCTCGCGGGTGGTGACTCGGGGCGCGTCATGCAGCGTCTGTCGCGCACCGGCTTCTCCACGCAGCTGGACCTCGGTTCCGGCTCACTCAATTTGCAGAACACCCTGAGCGAGTCGCGTGCCTGGGGTGAACTCACGCGCTGGCGTGGGCGGCATGAAACCCTGCTGGGTTACGAATGGTCGGCCTACGACGTGCGGTACGATGTGACGGCGTCTGCGGCGGGTGGGGCGGCACTGTTCGCGCTGAAGCAACGCCCTTCAGCCGCGTCCCTCTACGTGGATCACACCGTACGCACGCGGACCGTCTCGGCGCGGGCCGGGCTGCGTGCCGAAACGGTCACCGGCACCGGCTGGAGCGGCGTGTCGCCGCGTCTCTCCGTCAAGTGGTTCGCCAATCCTGATTTCGCCCTCACGGTGGCAGCGGGTGCCACCTCGCAGTGGACGCCGGCGTTGCGTAACGAGCAGGCGCCCGTGCGCATCTTCGATTTCTGGCTGACCAGTGACCGGACGACGCCGGTCGCGAGGGCCTGGCAGGAGAGCATCGGAGCCGAACGCTGGTTCGGTCGCGCGCGGTTCGTCCGCTTGGAGGGATGGCACAAGTCGTACAACCGACTGCCCGCCTCCAATCTGTTCAACGATCCCGATGTGCCGGGTGATGAGTTCATCGTGACGACCGGACGCTCCGTCGGAGTGGATCTGCTCGTCCGGCAACTCGAGCGCGAGCGGCTCTCCGGCTGGTTGGCCTATTCCTTTGCGGTCAGCACACGCACCGGGCCGCAGGGGCGTTTTGCGCCGGTGCAGGATCGACGCCACAACCTGAATGTGGTCGCCTCGTGGCGACCGGGCGGCAAGTGGAACTACGGTGCGCGACTCGGCCTGGGCACCGGCACGCCGTTCACCGACATCGTGGGGCAGATCGTCCGCCGACGGTACGACGTCGTCGGTAACACGTTCGAGTCGGGTGCGATCGACCAACTGCTCGAGCCAATCGGCGGGGTGCGCAACGGGGCGCGGTTTCCGCTCTTCCAGCGAGTGGACCTGAGTGTGACTCGCGAGGGCACCGGCCGTCTGCACTGGGCCCCGTACTTGTCGCTGATCAACGCGTACAACGCGCGCAACGTGTTCACGTACGTCTTCGACTACGCGAAGAATCCGCCGACCCGCACGGCGTTCTCGCAGTTCCCGATCCTGCCAACCGTCGGGGTGGGGATCTCATGGTGAGCCCCAACGTCGCCGGACCCACTTGTGTGATTCGCAACGCGGCGATGCGTGCACGGGCGCGCGCATGTCGGTTGGCGCTTTTGCCGTTCGCCGTGGCCATCGGGTTGGCCGGCTGCGAAATCGCCGACGTGACCGTGGCATCACCACGGGCCGCTGTGGTGGTGCACGCGGTCCTGAATCCTGATGCCACCGAGCAAGTCATCCTGGTGGAGTCGGCGTTGACGGGCCGTGTGGACATCGACGACACCGTGAGGTTCGATCCGCTCGATCCCATTCGCAGTGCGGGCGGTGAGCCGTTGAGCAACGCGAGCGTGCGTCTCCTCACCGACGCCGACACGAGCGGCGTGGCGGCCGTGGAAACGCGCGTGCGCGGCCGAGGCACCGGTCGCTATGTGGTCCCGCGTGCGGCGCTCGCCATTGTCCCCGGACGACGCTACCGCTTGCGAATTCGCACAACGAGCGGCGACACGGTCTCCGGGGAGACACGAGTCCCGTCGGCCGCCGCCGGCTGGACGCCGGGGAGTGGTTCTGCGGTGGTTCCGACGGCGCTCTCCCGCAGCACGGATACGCTGCGTCTGGGGTGGACGCCGATCCCCGATGCGCGCACCTACGCGATTCGCGTCGAGACGCCGAACGGTCCGTTCTTTCTGTTCTCCGATTCCACCACGTTTTCGTTGGCAGGCACGCTGCGCAACTTCTTCGCTGATGCGCTGCCGGCGGTGTGGTACCCGGGCTTCGTGCAGCCGCTCAGCGTGGTGGCGGCCGACCGCAACTTCTACGATTACAATCGCTCGGGGAACGATCCGTTCGGCGGGTCCGGCCTGATCAGCAGTGTGCAAGGCGGCCTCGGGTTGTTCGGCAGTGTGCTCCCGATCCTGCGCCGCGATGTCAGCGTGCGCGATCGCGATGTCGCTCCGATCGACGCACGCTGGACGGCCGTGGGGTTTGGCGGAGGGCCAGTGGAGATGGACCTCTGGCTCGAGACACCGGGACCGACCGTTTCATCGGTCAGCGGACGCGTTCGCACTGCGGAAAACCAGTACGTTGTTGGCACGCTGCAGGGTGATCAGTTACGCCTGGTCACGCTTGTCGGCATTACACGCCGTGACACGTTGTCGGTCTTCACGGGTCGGATCGAGAACGACCTGCTGACGGGTACCTACGACCTGCGCATCGGCACCGGCCCGACGCAGTGGCGCAAGCAGCCACGCGTCGTCCCCTAGTCAGCGCCTGGTACGCCGGTGCTCCGTGCTCGCGGCTCAGGGCGGCGAGTACGGTAGCCGGTCGCGCGTCGCCATCAGGCGCGTGATCGCCTCGGTCAGATGTCGTTCGTCGATGTGATGATCGCCACGGTCAACGCGAATCTTCTGCGCGGTCATCAGCACGTCCACCGCGCGGAAGCCTTCGGGTGTCTCGAACTTGTAGCACGCGAGTTCGATCTTGAGGCCGTTCGGGTCGGTAAAATAGATCGAGTCCATGAACCCGCGATCGCGCTGCAGAAACGAGATCCCGCGTGCCGTCAGCCGTCCCGGTGCCAACTGGAAGGTGGCCCGAGAGACGTTGAAGGCCAGGTGCTCCACACACCCGACCTCGCGCGGCGCTGGCCGATTGGCATCGGTCCGCTCTTCGTTCGTGAAGACGGTCAGCAGTCGTCCGTCACCGGGATCAAAGTACAGGTGATTCTCTTCCGGGCGGCCAAGGTTCGGCTGCTCCATCACGAACGGCATGCCCAGCAGGCCCTGCCAGAAGTCGATGGCGCTGGCCCGCGTCGAGCCCACGATCGTGGTGTGATGTACGCCCTGCACCTGGATGATGTCCATCGTGATACTCCCGCATTCGTGTGACCGGTGGCCTCAGCGGTCCATGTCAGTCCGGGTCCCGGGGCTGATCGTGCAAATTGATGCTCCGGGCAGAGTTGAGGCAAGCGCACGGGATGCTCGTGCCTCGGCTGCAGGCCACAATACGGTACTGTCGGTAAATTCAGGCGCTGGGGCGGCGCGCGGGGGCGGCGAAATGCCAACTCACGGCACACGTGCCAAGACCCCATCAGTCAACTCTCTGTCGCACCGCTCATGATTCGCCAATCGTGCATTCTGCTGCTGCTTACCGCAGCCATCAGCCTTTCGCTCCGCGCGCAGTCTCCCGCAAGCGGCGTGAGTCTCTTCGGCAAGGTTCAGGACGCGCAGACCCGTGCGGGCCTGGCGTCACTCACCGTCCAACTTCGTACCGCGAAAGACAGTGCGTTCGTAGGCGGGCGACTGACCAGCGACGTAGGCGCGTTTACGTTCACCGGCCTCGCGAAGGGCGTCTATCTGCTGGAGGTACGATCCGTCGGCTACCGGCCCCTACGGCAGCGGGTCCTGATCGGCGAGCTCAGCGCCTTTCTCGACCTTGGCGCGCTGCCGATGGTGAAGGAGACGCAGACGCTTGGTGCGGTCGTGGTCACCGGCAATGCGGATGCGGTGTCGGGCGAAATGGACAAGAAGACGTTCACCGTGGCCGACAACATCAGCCAGTCAGGCGGGTCGGTGCTGCGCGCGATGTCCACCCTGCCAGGTGTCACCGTCGGTCAGGATGGCAAGGTCGAAGTGCGCGGCAGCGACAAGGTCGTCGTGCTGATCGATGGCAAACAGACCGCCCTTTCCGGCTACGGCTCGCAGAATGGCCTCGACAACATTCCGGCCTCAGCGCTGGAACGGATCGAGATCATCAACAATCCCTCCGCCAAGTTCGACGCGAACGCCAGCGCCGGCATCATCAACCTGGTGTTCAAGAAGCAGGAGCAGGAAGGCTTCAACGGCAAGATCGGCCTGATGGGCGGCGCGGGCGCATTATGGGTGCGCAAGGAGAATCTGCCCACGATCCGACCTCAGTATCAGGGCACCCCGAAGTTCAATCCGTCGCTCGCGCTCAACTATCGCAAGGGTGCGACCAATACCTTCGCCCAGGCGGACTGGCTGTACTCACCGACGCTGAACAAGAATGAGTTCTCGACCCGCACCTACGACGACGGCACCGTCATTGTCCAGCAGATCAAGCGCAACCGTCGTACCGACTACGCCACGCTGAACGCCGGCGTGGACCATGCGTTCGATGACCACAACACCTTCAGCATCTCGGGACTGTTCAACCGGGAGAAGATCATCGATAACGGCGACAATCCGTACTTCGATGGCTCCGTGCAGAACCGGTACCGGCTGTGGCAATTCCTTGAAGACGAAGTGAAGTACACGGCATTCGGCACGGCGGTCTTTACCCACCGGTTCCCACAGCCGGGGCACGCGTTGGCGATCTCGACGAACTACTCGTTTCACCGCGAGGACGAGAAGTACTTCTTCACCAACACGCTTCCGTCGTTTGTCGGCAAGGACGCGTTCAAGCTGCTGTCCGACGAGCACGTCGTGGATCTGAATGCGGACTACGTCAAGCCGCTCCGACAGGGACGGATCGAGGCGGGCTTCAAGGGGCGCTACCGGTCGATTCCCGTGAACATGCAGTTCTTTCCCGGACAGAATTCGCCCATCGACAGCGGGGCCGGCGGCTGGGCCGACTATCGCGAAACGATCCCCGCCCTGTACGCCAACTACGTATTCGAGAGTCAGCGAGTGGAACTGGAGGGGGGCGTACGCTTCGAGGGCGTACGGGTCGCCTATGACGTCAACCCGGATCACAATACCTACAAGAGTGATGGGTATCGCTACTTCCAGCCGTTTCCGAACGTCCGGGCAGCCTACAAGTTCGATGACGCGCGAAAGGTGTCCATCTTCTTCAATCGTCGCGTCGACCGTCCGAACGAAGTCGACATCCGCATCTTTCCCAAGTATGACGAACCGGAGTTGATCAAGGTTGGCAACCCGGCGCTGCAGCCGCAGTACTCCACATCGGCAGAGTTGGGCTACAAGACGAGCTGGGCGAAAGGGAGCCTGTACGCGGCCGCGTTTCACCGCATCGTGGACGGCACCATCACGCGCATCGCCACGCAGGCGCCGGGCAGCGTGCTGCTGTACAACGTCTTCCAGAACGGCGGTCGCAGCTGGAGCACCGGGTCGGAGGTGGTGTGGCAGCAGACCGTCTCACCGCGCCTGTCGCTCAGCGCCAACGCGAATGCGTACAGGAAGTCGGTCGACGCGTTCTCGGTCGTGAACCTGTATCCGGTGCCGGTCCGCTATTCGGCGGAACAGCAGCGGCTCACATCCGGCAGCGCCAAGCTGAATGCCGTGCTGAAGCTGCCACACGACTGGCAGACGCAGCTTTCCAACGTGTATCTCGCACCCGACCTGCTGCCGCAAGGACGCATCGGCAGTCGCTTCAGCCTGGACGTCGGAATGAAGAAGAGCGTCCAGCGGGGCCGGGGCGAGATCGTCGTCAACGCGACCGATCTCCTGAACACGATGCAGGCCGAACGGACCATCCGCGGCACCGACTTCCGGGTCGTCAGCACGGACTATCTCGAGACACAGGTCGTGCGAATCGGGTACAACTGGAAGTTCTAGGACAACG
This sequence comes from uncultured Gemmatimonas sp., assembly GCA_964565915.1. Lineage (GTDB taxonomy): Bacteria > Gemmatimonadota > Gemmatimonadetes > Gemmatimonadales > Gemmatimonadaceae > Gemmatimonas. Next base: position 67 of record CAZMGX010000060.1, on the reverse strand, counting down.
AGTGACCGCGACTCCGAGACGATCTGCGATTTACGGAGAACCCGCCGTCGAGGCGAACACGGCACGC
>CAZMGX010000059.1:0-18797 GCA_964565915.1 uncultured Gemmatimonas sp. | reverse complement strand
GGTGCGTCGCTTGTCACTGCGCGTGGGACCCGATCTGGCACACGGCGCGGGCGCGCTGCTGGCGGCCGCGGCCACCGGCGTGCTGGAAGGCGTCATCGAGACGGATCGCCTGAACCTCATCAACGCACGCAGCCTCGCCGAAGCCCGCGGACTCGAGTTGTCGGTCGGTGAATCCAACGAGCTTGGCCATCCGCGGGCCGTCGAAGTGGCACTCGCCGGCGGCATGCAGCAACTGGCGGTCGCGGGCGCCGCGCCCGAAGGTAGCACGCCGCGACTGACACGCATCGGCTCGTTCCACGTCGACGTGAATCCGCGGCAGACCCTGCTCATCCTCACCAATCAGGACGTACCGGGCGTCATCGGACGTGTCGGCACGTTGCTCGGCGAACGCAAGGTCAACATCGCCGAGTATCATCAGGCGCGACTCGCGCAGGGCGGTGATGCGCTGGCCGCGATTTCGGTCGACGGCTCAGTGGATGAGGCAACACGACAGGCGTTGCTCGGATTGCCGGACGTGGTGTCCGCCAGCATCGTGAACTTCCGTGCTGACTGAGACGTCGTCGCGGATCTCGCTCGACCTCGACGTGCGTCGCGCATACGCGCGCGATGCCTCTGGGCTCGAGCTGGTTCCGGATGCCGTCGCCCGACCCGCGGACGTGGCGGAGGTGGCGGAGTTGATGCGCGAAGCGGCCGCCACGCGGACGGCCGTGACGCCGGCTGGCGCGCAGTCCAGCACGACCGCCGCGTCGATCGTCGATCACGGGGTGTTGCTGTCGCTGCGTCGCCTCGATCGCATTGGCGAGGTGGATCCGGTCGCGCGAACGATTCGCGTCGACGCCGGGGTGCTGGTGGCGGATGTCCGTCGTGCCGCAGAAGCGCAGGGGTTGCTGTTCACCCCGGATCCGACGAGTGAAGAGGAGTGCACGGTTGGCGGCGCGATCGCGTGCAACGCGTCCGGCGCGCGGTCGCTGCGGTATGGGGCGACAGGCCCTCATGTGCAGGCGCTGACCGTCGTGCTGGCCAACGGCGACGTGCACGAGATTCGCCGCCCGGCGCTCGAGAAGAATACCGTCGGATATCCCGTGACCCACGACCAGGTCGACTGGTTCGTCGGCAGCGAGGGTACCCTCGGCATCGTCGTGGCCGCCGAGTTTCTGCTGCATCCCTTGCCGACACAGGTGTTGGGCCTGGCGATCCCCTTTGCGTCGGAAGCCGATGCGCTGGCGTTCGTGGTCGACGCGCGCCGCAGTCCGATCGTGCATCCCCGTTGCCTCGAGTACTTCGATACGTTGGCGTTTGCGATTGCGCGAACGGCCGACGGCAGCCCATCATGGGCGCCAGGGGCAGGGGCGATGGTCTACGTCGAAGAGACCGGCGCGCAGGAAGGCGGCGACGACGAGCTGCCGCTCGATGAGTGGCTGGCCCTCGCCGAGCGGCATCGTGCGCACACCGGCGATATTCGCGTCTACGATTCAGCCGCGGCCCTGCGCGAGGCGCGCCGCATCCGCCACGCCATTCCGGCGACCATGAACGAGCGCGGTGCCGCGTGCCGACCGGCCGGCGGGCGAAAGGTGTCGACGGATTGGGCCGTACCGTATCCGCGACTGGCCGAGGCGCTTCGCGTGGCGCGCGCGCTGGCCGATGCCCACGGAATACCGCAGGCCGTGGCGTACGGTCACGCAGGCAACGGACACCCGCACCAGAACTTCATCGCCCGCGACGCGGAGGAATTGGGACGGATCGAGCAGGTCGTACAGGCCACCCTGCGTGAGGTCCTCGCGATGGGCGGCACGGTGGCGGCGGAACATGGCATCGGCAAGTTGAAACGCCGGTGGCTACCGATGCAGGCCGGAGACCTGCAACTACGGGTGATGCGCGCGATCAAGCATGAGCTCGATCCGCTGGGACTGCTCGCACCGGGGAACGTGCTATGATGCGACTGGGGGGAAAGCTGAAGCATGGGCTGCGCTTTGCGACGGTGGCTTTCGACGTGGACTCGACGCTGGCCTCCATCGAAGGCATCGACTGGCTCGCGGAACAACGCGGGCCGGAGGTGGCGCGCGAGTGTGCGGAGCTGACGTCACGCGCGATGGCGGGCGAGCTTCCGATCGAAGCCGTGTACGCGCGTCGTCTCGAGGCCATCGCGCCGACCGGCGATGAGATCGACGTCCTCGCCGAGGCCTATCGCGCCGCGATCACACGCGGAGCCGAGGAGTTGATTGCGGAATTGCATGAGGCGGGCGCCGAGGTCCATCTGATCAGTGGCGGCCTCCGTCGTGCGCTCCTTCCGATGGCGCGCGACCTGGGGGTGTCGGAGGAGCGCGTACACGCCGTGGAACTCGCAGCCGACGCACGTGGGCGGTTCGTGGCACTGGACGGCTCGCAACCGCTGGCGACCCAACAAGGCAAGGCGTTGGTGCTCTCGACGCTGACCCTGCCGCGTCCGACAGTGATCGTCGGCGATGGCTCCACCGATGCGGCCGCGCGTGGGGTGACGGATGGCTTCATCGCGTACACCGGTGTGTCGCGGCGCCCGGCCGTCACGGCAGTCGCCGATGCCGAAGCCAGTGACTTCACGGCCTTGCACGCTCTGCTCTTCTCCAGCATCCCATGAGTTCATCGACGGAGTTCGGCACCTTCTTCCTGCCGGGACCGACCGAAGTACGCCGACCGATCCTCGAAGCGATGCTGCAGCCCATGCTGCCGCATCGCGGCGCGGTGTTTGAACGTCTGTTTGCGCGCATTCAGGACGGCTTGAAGCCGGTGTTTCGCACCACGCGCCCCGTATACGTGTCGAGTTCGTCCGCGACCGGACTGATGGAGGCGGCCATCCGCTGCTGCCCGCCGGGCCCGATCCTCGCCCTGGTGAACGGGGCCTTCAGTGAGCGCTTTGCGAACATTGCGCAGGCCTGTGAGCGCGACACTCAGGTCATCGCGATACCGTGGGGGGAGGTCGCTGACCTCGACGTCGTCGAAACCGCACTGCGGTCGCGAGCCTTCGCGGCGGTCACGGTGGTGCATTCAGAGACGTCGACCGGCGCGCTGACCCCGCTGCCGCCGCTGGCCGCCCTGGCGCACCGATATGAGGCCGCCCTCCTGGTGGACTCGGTCACGGGCCTCGCCGGTGCACCGGTGGAGACCGACGCGTGGGACGTCGACTTCGTCCTCACGGGCTCGCAGAAAGCCCTCGCACTGCCGCCAGGATTGGCGTTTGGCGTGGCATCGGAGCGCTTCATCGCGCGCGCGCGTGACGGCGTGTCACGAGGGCTGTACTTCGATCTCGTCGAATTCGAACAGTACGTGCACAAAAACCAGACGCCCAATACGCCCGCCTTGTCGTTGCTCTATGCGACGGCGGCGCAGTGTGAGTACATCGCGGCTGAGACCATCGAGGCCCGGTGGCAGCGCCACACCGACATGGCGATGGCAACACATGCGTGGGTCGACCGCCTCACCCGCGACACGGGCCGCGAGTTTCGGGTCTTTGCGACGCCCGGCCAGCGGTCACCGACCGTCACCGCGGTGACGGTGCCCGCAGGGCTCGCGGGCGACACAATCGTCAAGGCCGTGGCGCAACGCGGCTTCGTGATCGGCGGCGGATACGGCAAGCTCAAGACATCGACGTTTCGCATTGGCCACATGGGCGATCACAGCATCCATGGCCTCAGCCGCTGCCTCGACGCGTGTCGTGACGCCATCCATGAACTGACATCAGGAGCAGCATGACGATGGAATCTCTGGACTTCACGAACCGATTGATCGTGATCACCGGCGTCGGTCGGGCCGGTCAGGTCGGTGAAGCGATCGCGCTGGGCTTCGCGCAGCGTGGCGCGACACTGGCGCTGCTGGATCTCATGCCGGCCGAGGTCGAAGCACGAACGGCATCACTCGCGGCGCAGGGCTTCGCCGCAACGGCGCACGCGGCGAATCTCGCGGACCTCGGCGCGGCCGAGCAGGCGGCGGCCGACGTAATCAGGGCGACGCAGGATCGCTTCGGCGGCGGGGTGCATGCCGTCATCTGTGCGGCCGGCGGTTTCGGCGTGACCGGCCCATTGGACAGCAGCGACGCCGCGTCGTGGCACAAGCAGTTCACGATCAATCTCGAGACGGCATACAACGCGACGCGCGCGTTCCTGCCCGCCGTTCGGAAGGTGCAGGGATCGTTTCTCTATTTCGGCAGTGCCGCGGTGCTGCCGGGTGGAAAGACGGCAGGGCTGGCGGCCTACGCGGCCGCGAAGAGTGGCGTGCTGTCACTCATGCGTACCGTGGCGGCCGACGAAGCCGCACACGGCGTGCGGGCGAATGCCGTCGCACCGACGCAAGTGCGGACCGCCGCGAACGTCGACGCCATGGGTGCGGACAAGGCGTATGTCGAGCGCGAGTCGGTCGCGGATGTGCTGGCGTTTCTCGCCAGCCCGCTGGCGCGGAACATCACGGGACAGGTGCTGACGCTCGCGTAGGGCGCGTAACGCCGGGCGCGTGACGCCGCGCGTTTGGGCTCAGTGCGTCAGTCCGTACACCACGTAGTTGGTCGCGAACTTGTACGCATCATTCGACAGGTTCACCGGATACCAGCCGCCCCCTGACCACTCCATGTAGTCGCCGATGTCGTTGTTGTAGTTGATGATCACTTGCAGGCGTTGGGTCGGATCGTTGTTCTCGTAGATGCCGAGATACACCGCTTTCGCGTCTGTCGTCGCGGGATGGGTCATCCCGTCCAGCGTCTTGATGTGAAAGAATGTGTTGAAGATGGGATGCGTCAGCTCCATCGGCATGATGCGCGCATTCGGCAGCACCATCTTCATGGACTGCTCGAACACCGACCACTGCCGTTCGAAGTAGAAGTCGTCCACGATCAGGAATCCGCCCTTGGCAATCCAGTTCCGAAGTCCGGCCGCTTCCTCCTCGGTCGGCATCCAGTATCCGGGTTCGGTCAGGTAAGCGACCGGGTACTTGAACAGTGCGGGGTCATCGAGCGTGTGCACATTGCTTTTGTTCTTGTGCAGGTTCAGCGTCGACAGTTCGCCGAGGATGGACATGAAGTTCCGTTCCATCTGCGGATAGTCCGCACTCCACGCCATGCGGTACCCCTGGGTGTAGCGCAGACGCACGAACGTGTACCGTCCGTCGTACGCGACGTTCGGTTCCACGAACATTCGCTGGCGCTGCGACCAGGCCACGGGCGCCGCCAGCAGCAGTAGCGCCGCACACCACGCCAAGCGCCGAAGTGGGTGTCGGACCGAGCGTGGACGAGGCGACATGAGGAGACCCGGCTGGGGTGGGACGTCTGAACGCAGGCCATCGCCTTGCCGACGGCGCCGGGGCAGGGCGTGAGGACCGCATCCGCCATTGAAAAACGGGCCAGCCCGGCATTCTGTTCGGCATGACCACACCGGTGGCGTGCCCAAGCTGCGGTTCCTCGATGGCGCACGAGCGTCTTCCCCACCGCATGCGTGGTGATCTCGATCTCGACATCTGCTGGGATTGCCACGCCATCTGGTTCGACCGCTACGAAAGTGCGCAGCTGGCGCCGGCGGCCGTTCTGTCGCTGTTCCGGCAGATCCACGAGCACCGGGAACGGCCGGCGCGTGCGCTCAACGAACCGCTGCAATGCCCGCGATGCCCGGCCTCGCTCGTCCTGACGCACGATATCCAGCGCAGCAATCGCCTTCGCTATCACCGCTGCCCTGCCGAACACGGTCGACTGACCACGTTCATGCAGTTCCTGCGTGAGAAAGAATTCGTGCGATCTCTGGCCCCCTCCGAGATCGACACCCTCCGGGCCACCGTCAAGCAGGTCGCCTGTTCCTCGTGCGGCGCCGTGGTGGACCTGACCCGCGATGCTGCCTGCGGCTACTGTCGGGCGCCGCTCGCGATCCTCGACGCCGAGTCGGTCGACAAGGCGCTCGCGGCGCTTTCGGAAGCCGAGCACAAACGGACGGCCCCGCCACCGACCGACATGGCCGTGGCCTTTGAATCGCTGCTGGCCGCGTACAAGACGCCGAAGCACGAGCCGAGTGCGTGGATGCGCGAGGTGTCCGCGACGGCCAATGCGCGTGACGTCGTCGACTTGGTCGCGGCGGGGATCGGCTTGCTGTTCAGGCGGCGATAGCGGCCGGTCGCGCGAGACCCACCGCCGGTCGACCGGCGACGTCAGCCCGGACGTCGCCAGACCACGAACGTCGTGCCGCGCACATGCTGAAGTGGCACCCGCTGCGACAGCGCGTTGAGGGCCGTGTAGACGCCAGGCGCGTGTCGCGGGCCGGCATAATCGTGCCACAGTACCAATCCGCCGGGGCGGACGATGCGCATCGCCTTGGCCGAATCGCTCTCGACGTAGGACTGCGCATGCGACCCGTCGACAAAGACCAGGTCGGCCCAGTCCAGCCACGGGGACTCATCGAACTGCTTGCTGTCACCATACAACTGCGTCACGGCGTCGGCGTACGGCGTGCCGGTATACAGGAACTGCTCGAACGCCGACTCCTGCAGCGCAAACTTCGTGTCCGTCGTGTCGTCGCCGGACGCGGCCGTGTAGTCGGCCTGCTGGGTGGGCGCGAGCGTGAGCGTCACCACGCGCGCGCCAGACGGCGCATTGCGCGCCCACAGATACGAGGTCTTGCCCGTACACGTGCCGAACTCGAACATCGTCCGGGCCTGTTTTGCGAGTACGGCCAGCACCCATGCTTCGGCATCGCTGGTCCCCCCGGGCACCGCGATCGGGCCACGACCGACGAACGCCACCTCCGTCTCCAGTGAGGCACCGTAAGGACCCGGCGCGAAGACGGGATCCAGCACATCCAGCGAGATCGCCGGGATCACCCACGTGGTGTTCGGCTGAATCTCCTTGCGACGTTCCCGCTCCCGCTTCAAACGCAGGGCGAGAAACACCGCCACCACGCCGAGCATCCCCGCGAGCATCCAACCCATCATGAACCAGCCCCCTGAGCCAACGGTATTGAACTCGTAGCGGGCGGGCCCGCGGTGATCGTCTCACACCAAACTACTCACCGGGGGGAGGTGCTCCAGCCTCCGCTCCGTCAAAGCGCTCGCCCATGCCGCGCGTGGAAAGGTCCCGCACTCGATCGCTACACCAATCGATCCCGTATCGCCTTCGCGACCGCCCCGCCGCGCGAGCGCACCTGCAGCTTGCCGTAGATGCTTCGCAAGTGCGAGTCGACGGTATGCGGGCTGAGCTCAAGCGCGTCGGCGATTTGTCGCTTGGTGCGATCTCCGACCGCCAACTGCAGGATCTCCCGCTCCCGTTCAGTCAAGCCGTGGTCCGTTGCCGGTCGAGCCATCTGGCCGAACATCGTCAGCACACGACGCGCGATCAACGCGTTCATCGGCGACCCGCCTCGCTGCACGGTCTCGATGGCGTCGATGATGCTCTCGCCAGATGCCGGCTTGAGCAGGTAGCCCGAAGCACCGGCACACAACGCCTCGAAGATCATGCCGTCGTCCTCGTGTACGCTCAGGACGACGACGTCGATCGACGGGGCGATCTCCTTGATGCGCCGGATGCCGGTCATCCCGCTCATCCCCGGCAATCCGAGATCCATCAGCAGCACGTGTGGACGTTCTCCCTGCTGCAAGACGGTGATGGCTTCCTCACAGGTGGGCACCGCCAACGTACAACGCACGGAATCGGTGCGTTCCAGCAGGTCGGTGAGCGTCTCTCGAAAGAGCGTGTTGTCTTCCACCAGCCACACGGTGGTCGTTCGGTCGCCCGTTTCGTCCTGCTGCGTACCGGCATCATCGTGATCCGTCAAACGACACTCATGGCAAGCGGGTGGAAAATGTCACGCGCGTGCCGTGCGGACGCGCGCGTTCGAAGGTCAGCGTGCCCTGCGACTGCTCGGCGCGTCGTCGCATGCTGGCGACGCCGTGACCCGCGTGTTTCGCGGACGCGTCGAATCCTGCGCCATCGTCCTCGATCACCAACAGCAGACGGTCGCGCTGTGTTCCGATAGTGATGGTGACGCGTTGCGCCTGCGCGTGCTTCACGATGTTGTGCAGGACTTCCTTGTAGATCAACAGGGTGTTCCGCATGGTCACCATGCTGAGTGGATGCGCTGTCGCGTCCCCATCGGTGAACGTCCATGCGTGACCGATCAACAGGTCGCTGGCCACGCCGCGCATGCGCACAATCAGGTCGACCAGATCGCCGTGTTTCGGATCGACCAACCAGATGATGTCCCGCAGGGCACCGATGGTTTCTTCAGCCGCGGTGTTGATCCGCCGTATCTGACGTTGCTCGGGCACGTCCAGCTGCTTCACGTCCTTCAGCATGTCACTCAACAGGGCGATCGAACTGAGATTCGAGCCCACGTCGTCGTGCAGATCTGAAGCGATGCGCAACCGCAATCGCTCCATTTCCAGCAGACGCCGAACCCGGTACCGATACGCCACCACGAGCAATGTGGCCAGCGCGCTGCCGACCAGCAGTCGAAACCAGATTGTCTGCCAGGCCACCGGCACCACCTCGAACGGCACCGTCGCCTCGGCCCCGCTCCAATCCCCGGTGCTGGTCGCACCTTGCACACGGAAAGTGAACCGACCGGGCGAGAGGTTGGTGTACGTCGCCCGACGGACCGAGCCCGCGTCGACCCAGTCGCGATCGTAGCCATCTACGCGATACCGGAAGTGGTTCTGCTCCGGCGCCATGTACGACAGCGCCGCGAAGTCGATGCTGAGCTGACGGGTCCGTGCCGAGATCTGAACCTCACCCGGCGGCAGCGCGACACCGTCAGCCGACACGCCGTGAATGACCGCGCGTGGTGCCGGCGGTGCCTGCGCCACGCGACGCGGATCAATCACCACCACACCCGCGAGATTGTTGAAGGCCAAGCGGCCGTCGTCGAGGCGCCACCCACCCGGGGACCCACGATTGCTCTCGCGGTTCGGCATCCCCTCCGATTCGGTGAACACGATCGGCGTCAATCGTCTCGTCGGCCGTTCACCGCGCTCAATGGCATCGGCAACCGCATGCAGCGTGTCACGGTGTACGCGGAAGATGCCCTGATCACTCGACATCCAGACGCCACCGAATTGGTCCGCCAGCAGGCGCCAGACACCATTGTTGTGCAAGCCATGCTCCGTCGTGACGGCGACGAAGCGCTTGCCGCGGTAGCGGTGCAGCCCGTGATCGTAGGTGCCAAACCACAGTGTCCCATCGGACTCTTCCGCGATGGACGCCACAAAACGACTGCGCAGCCCGTCGCGTTCGCCAAACGGTTGCACATCCTCACCGGTCACTCGAAAAAGTCCGCGCTCGCTACCGACCCACAACGCTCCGTCGCGCGCCTTGTGGAGTGCCCAGATACCGCGTCCCTTCCAGAATGCGGGCTCGTGGGAGGTGACTTGGCCACGCCCGTCACGAATCAGCGCGTGCTCGCTCCCCACCCACATGGTCCCATCGTCCGCTTCGGCGAAGCTGCGTGTCTCGCCAGCAGTGTTGACGCGGCGAACAACCTGATCGCGTTCAATGATCGCGTAGCCCAGGGAGGTGCCGACCCAGACGCGCCCGTCTCGCGCCTCATACAGTGCGCGAACTTGGTTGAATGGCAGCCCATCTTTTGTGGTGAACGTCTTGGCGAGCTTCCCCTCCGCGAACCTTTGCACGCCCCCACCATACGTACCGATCCATACCGCGCGGTCACGAGTCTGTTGAATCGGCGCCGTAAACTCCGCGGCCAGGCCATGCGCGACCGTCAAGGCGAAGATCTTCCGGGGAACGAGTTGCACGAGGCCGCGGTCGGTGCCGATCCACAGACTGCCCTCATGGTCTTCGAGCAGGTGTCGCAGGCGCGCAAAGACGAGGTGGGACTGAAGGTCGACAAGCTCGAGACGGTTGCCACGCCCCCGCGCCAACTGCGGATGGTTGTCATTCGCGTCGCTGAACGAATACCAGCGGTTTTCGCCGCTGCCGCGGTAGGCCTGGCCGAGTCTCAGGGACGACAGCGCGGGAACGTCCGTCTTTCCCCGAACGGACATGTGAAGCGCCAGCGACAGCGACACGTTCGAGTGCGGCGAGCTCGCCCAGCCCAGGCTGTCGACATCAAGCGGCCGCGCGCCGCCCGAGCCGTAGTAGGTGAACACGCCGGCGTCATAGCGCGCCACGTGGCTCCGACCGTCCGGCCGTGTGTAGGCCGAGAACCAGAGGCCACGGGAATCGACCCGAAACTCGTCACCTTCGTGGACCGCACCGTCGAACACGTCACCGAATGGCTCAAAGCGGATGCCACCACGCCGCTTCGCATCGACAACGAGGCGCGCCAGTCGACTATTGGTCACCGCGACCCGCTCACCGTTCGGCAGGTCGAACACACCGGCCACCGAGTCACCGGGCAGACCGTCTGCCTCGCCGAACAGCGTGTAGGGCGACGCAGCGGTCGGATCGACGCGAATCACTCCATGGACGCCACCCAGCCAAAGCAGGCCGTCGCCCGTCTCAGTCCAGAAGGTGAACGGCACCGGCACCGCGGGCAGCAAGCGGAATCGATCATGCTCCAGATAGCCGAGGTCACTGCCTTCGGTGCGAACCCAGAGTCGCCCTTGGCGATCCTGCTTGATCCCCGCGATGTAGCCGTTGGTGAGCCCGGGAAGCGCCACCCTGCGAAAGGTATGACCATCGAAGCGGGACACGCCCCGCGCGTTCGACACGTAGATGAAGCCATCGCGCCCCTGGACGAGCCCGCGGACATCGGCTCCCACCAGCCCACTTCGCGCATCGAACGTGCGGACCTGGAACTCATCCAGTGGCGGCAGCGGCTGCGCGCTGGCGCTCGTCGTCTTGAGGGTCGCGGTGAACCACGCCAGTCCTGCGAGCACACGGAACGACATTAGCACGGCGCTTCGACTGCGATGCATGCGAACGGGCAATGGGATACCACACGACCAGCTGCTCTCGTCGCAATATGTGTCGCTGGTGTACGAGGGTCGAGGCGGGCGGCTTGCGGGTGCGGATGTAGCGCGGGCGGTCCCGCTGGCGCATCTGACCGCTTTGATCCACTTTTAGGCCTTGATGAACCTTGCCGCTCGGCGCCGGCCCGCCATCCGCGGAGTAATCCTCGATCGCTCCCTCGAGGAACTGCCGCTCTTTCGTCTCAGTGATTCTGCAGACGACGCCCCCGTCTCCTTCACCGCCGACAACGGCGGACGATGGCGGGTCATTCCGGCCCCCGGTGATCGGCTCCCCGGTACGTTCGATCAGGACGTCTACGTGGAGATCCTGCATCGTTATCACGAAGCCGGCTCCCCATCCGACGGGGGCGTCTCCTTCACGCTGCATTCGTTCCTGCGCTCGATGGGACGGCGGGCCGACGGGCGCACGTATGAGCAACTGCGTGCGGCACTCGCCCGACTTGAACGGACCACTCTGGAATCCGTCGGGGCGTATTGGTCGGCCACCTCCGGCCACGCCGACGTGAGCTTCACGGTGCTCAGCGCCGTCGCGGTCCAGCGGCGCCGCGTCGCGGACCGGGAACAGCTGCATCTTTTCGGCAACCTCGCGGCGGGGGAGCCGGGTGATGCTCGCGTCATCATCTCACCAACGTTGCGGGCCAACCTCGCCCACCGGCACACGGTCTCGTTGTCCTCGGTGCGCTACCACGCCCTTTCGTCCCCCGTTGCGCGCCGACTGTACCGGATCCTGGAGGTCGCACGTGCCGACGGGCGGCTTTCGTGGCGGCTGACTCTGGAACGGCTGGCCGAACAGCTGCCGTTAACCCAACGGTATCCGTCCCATCTGCAGCGTGTGCTCCAGCCCGCCCACGAGATGCTCCAAAGCGCCGGTCTGGTGCGCGACATCGCGATTCGGCAGTATGATCGGGTCTGGCATGTGGACTACGTCCTCGGCACCCGCCCCCGGGATGAAACCTGAGGGCACCCCTGGGTGTCTGTCCTGTAGCCTCTTTCGTTCCTTCCTTCTCCGAGCTGCCGCATGACTCGCACCCGAAAGGCCGCTGTCGCCAGCCTGTTGCTCCTCCCGCTGCTTGCCGGAGGCTTCGCGCTTCAGGCCCGTGCAACGCGCGGTGGCGCTCAGCTTCTCGACCAAGTGCTCACCTTCGTAGCCCTCCGCTACGTCGATACGCTCGACGCGCAGGCCCTGTACGAAAAGGCCGCGCGCGGTCTGGTGAAGGAACTCGGGGACCCGTATACCGAGCTCTTCACGCCGAAGCAGATGGAAGAGTTCTCGCGCAATACCAACGGTCGCTACGCCGGCATCGGCATGCAGATCACGCCGGTGGGTGGCTACGTCACCATCGACAAGGTCTTCCCCAACACACCCGCGGAAGCCGGCGGTGTGCAGGAAGGTGATCGTATTGTGGCCATCGACACCTTCCAGGCGAAGGGATGGACCACCCAGCAGGCACAGAACAAACTGCTCGGCGAAGTCGGCTCCAGCGTCACTGTCACCTTCGGCCGGCCGGGTGTCGCCCAGCCGATCAAGATGACGTTCAAGCGCGCCGAGATTCACGTACCCGCGGTCGCGTATCGCATGATGCTCGACGATCGCGTGGGATACGTGCCGCTGCAGCGCTTCAGTGAGCAGACCACCCAGGACATCGCCGAATCCGTCATCGAGCTGCGCAAGAAGGGCGCGAAGGGCATCGTCATCGACCTTCGCGGCAATCCCGGTGGCATCCTCGAGGAAGCCTTCGCGATGTCCAATCTGTTCCTGCCCAAGGGCAAGGAACTGCTGAGCGTGCGCGGTCGCGGGGACTACCAGAAGTTCGTGGCGCAGCAGGAGCCGCTGGCGGCTGATATCCCGCTCGTCGTGCTCGTCGATGGTGGCTCGGCCTCGGCTTCCGAGATCGTCGCCGGCGCGTTGCAGGACTACGATCGTGCACTGGTGCTCGGCACGACGTCGTACGGCAAGGGCCTGGTGCAGAGCGTGTACAACCTCGATGGTGGTTACGCGCTCAAGATCACGACCGGCAAGTGGTTCACCCCGTCCGGCCGCTCCATCCAGAAGGAGCGCAAGTTCAACGCCGATGGCCAGTACGTCGAAGTCGCATCGGATTCGATCGAGTCCGACTCGGCCCGCAAGGCGCGCCCGGTCTTCAAGTCGGCGTCCGGTCGCATCGTGTACGGTGGTGGTGCCATCACGCCGGACGTGATGGTGCCCTCGGACACGATTTCGACGCCCGAGCAGGCCTTGGCGCGGGTGATCGCGCCGAACTTCCAGAAGTTCTTCAGTGCCATCGGCGTGATGGCGCAGGAGCAGAAGGGAAAGATCAAACCCGACTTCACGGTCAACCCGGCGTGGCGTGAGGAGCTGTTCAAGCGCCTCGTCGCCGACACCGTCAAGATCGACAAGGCCGTATATGACGCGGGCTCGGCGTGGGTCGACCGGTACATCGAGAGCCGCTTCGCCAAGGTGGCCTTTGGCGAGGCCGCCGCGAAGATGCACGAGCTCAAGGACGACAACCAGTTGCAGCGCGCGATCGAGATTCTTCGGAAGGGCAACACGCAGAAGGACGTGTTTGCGGCAGCGGCCAGTGTGCCGGCGGCCAAGGGTCCGGGACTGGCCAAGAGCTCGCGCGGAGGGCAGTAGGCGATCGACCGGCGGCGGGAACGACCTTCGTAATTTTCCCAATTGCCGATTGTGCGGGGCCCATCTACGGTTAGGCCCATGCGCACTCCGACTTTCAGGTTTTCCGAGCGCCGCGCCCTCGCGGCGCTCGTTGCATCCGGCACTCTCGCCGCGACACTCGGCTGTTCGTCCGACGGCCCGCCCCGGACGACCGACACCGTCACGACCGCGAAGACGGCGGTCGTCGTCTCCGCCGATTCGGGTGAGGGGCACCTGACCAACATTCGCCGCATCACCAACGGCGGCGAGAATGCCGAGGCGTATTGGAGCGCCGATGGTCAGTGGATCACGTTTCAGTCGACCCGCGATGGGCGCACCTGCGACCAGCAGTACACGATGCGGTCGGATGGGTCCGAGCTGACCAAGGTCTCGGTGGGTGGCAAGACCACGTGTGGCTGGTTCCTGCCTGGCGCGGAGCGCATCTTCTTCGCAAGTACCCATGCCGCCGACTCGGCCTGCCCCGCCAAGCCTGATCCGTCGAAAGGCTATGTCTGGGGCATAGACCCGTACGACATCTACACGGTCGGCCGGGATGGCAAGGATCTCAAGCGCCTTACCAACTACGGCGTGTACACCGCCGAAGGTGTGCTCTCGCCGGATGGGACGCGGATCGTGTTCACGTCACTCAAGGACGGTGACCTGGACATCTACACGATGAACGTCGATGGCTCCGACGTGAAGCAGCTGACGACGACACCCGGTTATGATGGCGGACCCTGGTGGTCGCCCGACGGCAAGCAGATCGTCTACCGCGCGTGGCACCCGACCGATCCGGCCGAGCTGAAGGCGTATCAGGACTTGCTCGGGCAGCGGATGATTCGCCCGAATCGCATGGAGCTCTTCGTGATGAACGCCGACGGCAGCAACCAACGGCAGATCACCACGCTCGGGGGCGCCAACTTCGGCCCGTCGTGGACGCCGGGTGGAGACGCCATCATCTTCTCGTCGAATCACAAGAACCCGCGCAGCCGCAATTTCGATCTGTTTACCATCAAGCTGGACGGCACGGGGCTCGAGCAAATCACGACGCACGGTGATTTTGATGGCTTTCCGATGTTCAGCCCGGATGGGACCAAGTTGATCTGGGCGTCCAATCGTTTCGACGCGAAGGAAGGCGAGACCAACCTGTTCATCGCCGACTGGAAGTAGTTCTCGCGGTTAATGCAAAGGGGCTGGGTGATCGAAAAGATCGCCCAGCCCTCTGTCGTTTCGGTGCATCAAAGAGCCAGCAGAAAGCCAGTATGACACCTAGATGCTGCCGGACTGATGCTTCTCCCGTCAGGCGACGGCAACAGCCGCGGCCGCCTGCACCTCGATGGAGAGCTTCACCTCATCGCTGACCAGCACGCCGCCGGCTTCGAGCGCCACGTTCCAAACCAGCCCCCATTCCTTGCGCGAGATCTTTCCGGAGAGCGAGGCGGAGACCTTTTCGTTGCCCCAGGGGTCCTTGGACGGTCCACCGATTTCACCCTTGAGGGTGACCGGTCGCGTCACGCCGCGGATCGTCAAGTTGCCCTCGGCGATGACCTCTTCGCCGCTCCGGGTGAACTTGGTCAGGCTGAAGTTGGCTTTCGGGTTGGCCTCAACATCAAAGAAGTCCGCACTCTTGAGGTGCCCGTCGCGCTGGTCACTGCCCGTCGTCAGCGACGCGAGGTCCACATCGACATTGACTGCCGATACCTGGCCGTCCTCTTCGTCGATGCTGCCCTCGAACTGCGTGAAAGTCCCGCGAACGGTCGAAATGCCCATGTGCTTGACCGCAAACTGAATCTGGCTGTGGGCCGGATCGAAGTTCCACTGCATCTGTCTCTCCTGCCCCGCACGGGGGCGAGCTTTGTAAGTATCAGAGTGTGAGATAATCATCCAGCGCTTATCTCATTACTGAGAATAATAGACGAGAGGAAAGTCCGCGTCAAGGGGCGTAACGGTTCGTTTTGGCGTTACGCCGATTGATGCGCCGTGCTGGCCTCGGACGGGACCGGCAGCTCGGCCGCAGCGCGACCCACGGTCTTCAACAGCTCGGCCGCCTCAGTCTGCTCCGAGAGGCTCAATGCCCCCATCGCGCGGGTCAGCGCGGCGGCATGCTCCGGAAAGATCTCCGCCACGAGCGCCACACCGTTTTGGGTCAAGGCCGCGTAGCGCGCCCGACGATCGGAGGCGCAATTGCGACGCTCGACCAAACCCTTGGCCGTCAGGCGGTCCACCAGGAACGTGATGCCCCCGCTGGACACGAGAATGCGCCGCTGAACCTCGCCCAGCAGCATCGGCCCCCGATGGTACAGCGCCTCCAGAATGGCAAACTCCGCCAGCGTCAGCCCGTGGCGGGCCACGTCGGCCGCCGCGTGTTCGGCAATCGCCGCATGGGCCCGAGACATGATGACCCAGAGCCGCAACGCGGCCAGCTCTTCCGGAGACGTGACCGGCGTGTGTGCCTCGCTGGCGCCGTAGGAATCGGTTGGTTGCATATCGGAGCGCTCCGACCGGTGTGATGGTGTAATCGACATACCCTCAAGCCTCTCAGAGCTGGGGCATCTGCGCAAGGGATCAAACGAACCGCGCCGTCGGCGACCGGCTCTTCCACACGGGAGTTCGACCGAATTCTCGGCACAGAAGTCGTGGCGGACGGGACGAAGGCTCTGGCGACGCCCAACCGCGCGGGATTGACGCCGATCTGACGCCCGGGGAACTCAAGTCCGGAACTAGGTATTTGTACTTAGACGGTTACTCGCTCTTTGCACTTTTTTCGTCCCACGGTGCACAAGGCCGACCGGTTGGTGTAGTTTTCGCCAGTCGGCCACCGGACCAAGGTCGACGCCCTTTACGCGAGGATTCTGTCGTATGCGTAAGCCACGCCCCAATACCTACAACCCGGCGCAGGCGCTACACCTCATCGCTGCCGACCGTACGGGTCTCCCGTTGAGCTGTCCGTCATGTTCTGGACAGATCGATCGTGATCCGGTCTCCAGCCCACCTCCGCCACATTCACACGTGACGCTCAAGTGCACCGGCTGCGGACGTTTGGCGAGGTACATCGCCGGCGTGAACTGAGCGCGACACCCGCAGGGTCATCATGAGAACGCCCCGATCGCTTGCGACCGGGGCGTTCTTCATTGCGTAGGAGCGACGCCTACCAGTTGATCGAGCCCTGCTTGGACGTGTCCACGTCTTCGGCCTGGCCGGCCTTGAACAGGAAGGCCTCCATGTTGCGCGTGAGGAACGTGCGCGCCTGCGGGTCCATGACGTTCAGCCCGTAGTGATTGATCAGCATGGTCTGCTGCTTGAGCCACAGGGCCCAGCATTCCTTGCAGATCTCACCGATGATCCGGGCGCCCATGGCGCCGGGAAACGGCGGGCGCTCAAAGCCTTCGCGGGTCTGTCCGCACCGCGAGCACGTGATGTCGGCCATGTTACGACTCGGCGACGCGGACGTGTGCACCCTCTCGCGCGTACTTCACTTCGGCGAGTCCGACGAACGACAGCAACTTGATGTACATCCATCCGATGTCGAACTCGAACCACCGGTGTGCGAACTTGGCCGAGTGTGGGTCGGCGTGGTGGTTGTTGTGCAACTCCTCGCCTCCGATGATGATGCCGATCGGCGAAATGTTGCGGCTCTCGTCCTTCACGTCGTGGTTGCGATAGCCCAGCGCGTGACCGATCCCGTTGATGACGCCGGCAGCCCAGAACGGAATCCAGATCATCTGGATGCCCCAAACGATGGGGCCGATGAAGAATCCGAAGAGCCAGATGTCGATCGCCAGCATGAACACGATGCCCACACTGCTCCACCGGTCGAGCAAGTGCCGCTCCATCCAGTCTTCCGGCGTGCCCTTGCCATACTTCTCGAGGACGCCGGGTTGGCGCACGGCCTTGCGGTAGTAGAAGGCGCCCTTCAGCAGGATGTTGCGCAGTCCGTCAACGACAGGGCTATGCGGATCCCCTTCCCGATCGGCGAACGCGTGGTGCTTGCGATGGCAGGCGACCCACTCTTTGGTTCGGATGGCGGTCGTGAGCCAGAGCCACACGCGCATGGGCATCTCGACCAGCCAATGAAAATCGACTCCCCGATGCGTCTGCGCGCGATGCAGAAACAGTGTCACGCAGATGTTGGTGAAGTGACCGGCGACGACGACGAACAGAACCGGTTTCCACCAGTCCGTTCCCCAGCTTCCGAACTCGGGCATGTATGGCGCTCCAAACGGTTACGTGCGGATCACCACCACTGACGACCCGCGGACAGGAAAGCTAGTCCCGCGCACGGAGGGCGCCACCCTGCACCGGGTCCGTTCTCGGCTTGCGGCTCACCGCACGTCGGTGTCCGCCACTCGCATGCACATCCTTGGGCGCCACCCGACTGGCCGGCCCGACCACGCGTCGGACCGTCGCCTTCGCCCCGAAGTTGAGGATGAGGCACACCCGGAGCCCCGATGCCTGCAAGTAGTTGAGGACCTGCCCCTCATGCGCCGGAATGATGCGGTCGACGACCTTGTACTCCACGAGGACCTGCTGTTCCGCGATAAGGTCGGCGCGATAACTCCCCACGACCACATTCCGGAATCGTACGGCGAGCGGAACCTCACGCTCGAAGTTCACCCCCCGTTCCCGAAGGGCGATCGGCATGGCGTTGGCGTATACGGATTCGCTATAGCCGTGTCCGACTTCGTTGTACACGTCGTAGAACGCACCAATGACCTCACGCGTCGTGTCGCCGTGGGCCAGTCGCAGGTCAGCCGGATCGATCATGTGGACCCCGCATCATTCGGTCTGAGGTGATTGCCATCCGTCGTTCACCATGAATACCTAAGCGGAGTTCAGGGTCTCATTGTCATCAGTTTCGTGCACGTTGTATCGAACTCGCCGTCTCGACCAGCCCGGTGGCAGCGAACAAAACTGCCCGCACGGATATCAACAGATGACAACGGATGAACGACGCGGATCTGACGGCATCGGGGCAGTATCCGTGCAGTGATCCGTTCTTATCCGTTCGTATCCGTGGAGGCAGTTTCTCTGTTGTTGCCGTTGCCGTTTGTTGTTGATGGCCGTTCTTGGCGATCGGTCGTGGCACCCCGCCACCGCGTCATCGCGGCAATCGACTAACCTCACAGAGAGAAACCGTCTCCACGGATATCAACAGATAACAACGGCGGGTTCAAACGATCAACGCAACAGCACGAGCCAAGACCGCGGCTGGGGTTTC
>CAZMGX010000058.1:0-18898 GCA_964565915.1 uncultured Gemmatimonas sp. | reverse complement strand
CGAACGGCTGGGCGGATTCGTCGGGGCGGTGAACGTTGCACTGGAGGGACTTCCGGCAAACGTCACGGGCAGCTTCGCACCGGCGTCATTCGCGGCGGGGACTACATCAAGCACACTGACGATCGTGGTGGGGGCGAACGCGCTCGCGGGCACGACGCCCATCACGGTTCGTGCGACGGGTACTGGCGTTTCTGATCGGACGCTGGTGTTGCAGCTGACCGTTGGGGCGGCGCCACTGATTCCGATCACCTGGACGGTGTGTGATGCGTCGCGAATGCCGGCGCTTTTCGCCGTTCGCGACGGAACGGCAGGCGCCTGGCGAACGATCACCCCAACTGGGACTGCCTACTCCTTCACGCTGTCAGGCAACATCGGCACCATTGCCATCGTCTTCCTGAATCATCTGAACCGGCTCTTTGTCGTCGCCGAGACCTACCAGTACGTTGTGAGTGGGACATCCGAGGAGTTTGCCTCGCGGTCGCTCTTCGAATGTGTACTGCAACCGGCACGAGGCAAATCGCTGTCTGGTACGATCGCACCGGTGGTGGGTCCTCAGGAGCTTGCCTTCGTGTCAGCCGGGTGGGGCAACGCGCTGTTGAATCCTGGCGGGTCGGCGTTCTCACTCCCCGATGTCGCACCGACGAGTCTCGACCTCATTGCCACGCGATACTCCTTCAACGCAGGCATCAACGGCTACCGGCCGACGCAGATGATCCTGCGACGCGGTGTGAACCAACCAAACGGGTCGACACTATCCGTCCTGGATTTCTCCTCGGCCGAGGCGTTCGCTCCTGCGACCGCCACCCTGACTGTCGGAAACCAGAATGGAGAACGAGTCGCTGTGCGCTCGGCCTTCAACCCGGCGAACAGCGCACAGCTCGTACTCGACAACGGTATCCAGACGACATCAGGTACTCACACGCAGTTCGGTATCCCCGAGTCTCGACTGCTGGCCAATGACCTGCACGAAGCCACGGTCACGGCTGCAGACGCCACCAACACGATCTTTCGTCAGGTGGTCGTCGTAGCGCGGACGCTGGCGAATCGTACCCTGACACTTGGAAGTGTCCCGAACGCACCGACCATTACCGTCAGCAATGGCGCGGTTGCACGACCGCGCGCGCAGGGCGCCATGCAGGCCGACTACAATCGGAGCGTGATCATTCTGTACACCCAACCCGTCGCACGAAAGCAAACGTGGGTGGAGATGACGCCCGGCTTCCTTGGCGGGGCCACGAGCTATGACCTCGAGGTTCCGGATCTTTCCGGCGCGCCGGGCTACAACCCCGCGTGGGGACTGACGGTCGGAGCTCAGACCGCATACAGCCTGTACGTGTCGAACTCTCCGTTTGGGTTTTCCACCGGTGCGGCGGGGGTGCTGTGGTCGAATGGCGACACGTTCCTGTTCGGCACGCGCGTCGGCAACGTGCCGTAAGCATTGCTGCTCAGGGGCAGCGCCCACTGGCAAAGCGCGCCAGCGTCGGCGCCGGCTCTTCCGCGAAGCAGTAGACCCCGTCACTTCCGACGGCGAGCGGTCGCCAGCGACTTTGCGAGACAATCCGTTGTGTACCATCGGCCGCAATGGCGATGCGTCGATAGGTGACGACGTCCTCGCGGCCCTTGACCCACGGGGTGTGCCGTCCGACCACGATCTCGAGGCCTTGGGGCGTCGCCAATACGCCCTCGGTCAAGTCGTAGATCCCGTCCGCTGGAATCAGCATGGTCATGTGCACGCCTTGCGGCTCGATCTTCATCGGTCGAAAATCATTGAGGCGCAGATGGTACTGGACACCCGTTTCCAGGGACACGAGATGCGCTTCACCGATGCCGCTCGGCGCCATCACGGCCAAACGTCGCTCCGGGTCGCAGGCGAGCATACCCTGACCGGTGAATCGAGCGATCGCCGGATTTCTGGTGACCGGATCGAACCACTTCACCGTACCGACCGCGCGACCGGGTCGTAGCCGCGCACCGGCGGGTACCAGCTGCCTCAGGAGTACGTGGTCGTTCGCGCTCTGCCACGGGACACCGGCGACCATACAGCCCGTGAACGGTGCCACCTCGCTCACGGCCGATCGTTCGAACACGAGGGAGTCCCGCAGGCTGTAGTACGACAGCCGCGAATTCGCATAGTCGAAGACGACCAGCTGTTCGGCGGTCGCATCAAACGCCGCCTTGAAGCTCCGACTGAATTCGCCAGGCCCGCCACCGGAGCGGCCGAATGACTGCAGCAGTCCGCCGTCGCGTCGCAACACGCGTACAAAAGGCGCCTTGCCCTCAACGAGCAGGATATGCCGGGTCGTCAGAATCACCGTCGGCGCGCTGCCCAGTTGCACGATACGGTCATCTTCACCACCGATCACGAGCGTGGGTTTCTCCTGCGCGAACGCGGGATATGCGCCGAGCGTCAGCAGAGCGATGGCGCGCCACAGGCTTTTCGACTGCGCGAGAGCACGCCGGGGCCGGAACGCGGAGCTTTGCAGGTCATTAGCCATGGCTGGGAATCAATCAGTTGGCCAAGGGCGTCGCGGTCCGACGTCGGAGGTCCACGAGCAGTCTCGAGCGCCTCAACGTTCGTGACGTCAACACGTGGGCAATCAGGCGATTCGCATCGAGGCGGGTCACGGCCACGACGGACTGGTGCGTTTCCCGGGCGGACGACGCGAGTGTGACGATGGGCGTTCTGGACGCGCCGTGCACCTCGAACAAGGTGTACGGATCCCACGCGATGACTTGCCGTCCGATTCGCAGCATGCCGCTGTAGCCGAACGCGTCGCCGCTCACTGGGCTCCACGATCGACCGCCGTCAGTCGTGCGAAACGATCGTCGCCCGACATGATGGATGTCTCCGGTGATGAAGCCGGTGTCCGCGTCGATGAAGTGGAACGCCGTGGGAACCTGCACGTATGGTACGGTGCGACGGTTCTCCGCCGTGGCGAGCAAAAGGGTAGTGCCTACATACCGCTCGCCCTGGCGACGCAGTTCCCGGATTGCACCCAGATACGACGCCAACACGATACGTGATGCATCCGCATTGACTGCGATCGCGGCCACCCCCGTCCCGGGCCACGCGTCGATCTCCTGCCAGGTCGCCCCGGCATCACGCGACAGCATGACGAACCCATCGTCTCGTGTACCGCGGAACTGACCGCCGAAGAACGTCTGCGCGACCTCGACGCGCCCGGCGGTTTCGTACTGCCGGCCGCCAAAGGCAATCCACAGGGAGTCTGATACGACCACATCGACCACATCGCGATTTTCCAACGTCGGCACCGCGGTGGATCGGTCCGTGCGTCGATTGAAGCGCGTGTTGGTACCGTGCCCATCCCAGATGAACACCTCGTCATCGGATCGCGGCAGGAACCCCTTGATCGTGGACGCGGAGAACGGATATCGGAACCAGCGCCGACCGCGGGTGTCGGTGCCGTACAGAGCATGGTCAGTGGCGCCCCAGTGCGTTCTTCCCAGCACGCGCTCCATCGTCACCGGTCGCGTGTCGCCGATCAAGGTCAACGGAAATTCATGCGTAACGGTGCCCTCGGCCACACGGTACACACGTCCTTCAACATCTACGCCGTGCAACACCCCGCCTCTGCACTCGGCCGAGACCAGCGGCGCGAGCAGCGGCGGCGAGAGCGGTTCGGAAATACGCCATCCGGCATCCGCCTCTCGCAGCCGTGACGCTTCATCGAGAAAGCACCAGGTGCTGCGGGCCCGATCAATCGTGAAAAACTGCCAGCGCTCGGTGTCCATCGCCTGCCAGGCAATCGAGTCGACGCGCGAGCGGAATAGCCCTCCATCCTGCCGGACTACGAGCCATCCGTGCAAACGCTTGGCCTGTTCGATGCGCGCCCAGTTGTCGCCATCAGCGGGCTTGTCGTACGCGCGCTGGTCGAATGGGGTGGCGACCCGTCGCCACGTCCGTCCGGTATCCTCGGTGATGAACAGGCGATTGTTGAGCGCCGCGAGCACGCCTCTGCCGTCGTCGTTCATGACAAAATCGGACGGTGGAGTTTCGCCGTTTGGAGCCGTCACCGGAGACCACGTTTCTCCGAAGTCGCGAGAGCGGTACACCACGGTTGTTACAGCACCGCCGATCGTTTCACTGCGGTACCCCGCGAGCCAGAACGCGCCCGAGGTGCGGACTTCCGCGTGGGATAACATGAAGCCGGGGCCGACTGGGCGGCGCGCCCATTTCTGGCCACCGTCGTCGGTGGTGTACACGAAGGCGGAACCAGATTTCAGGGAGCCATCGTTGATCACTCCCCACACGAGGCCATGTTCTTCGGTGGGAAATGCAATGCCTTCGATCAACCCGCTGAGGACGCGATTGGAGGAGAAGAGACGCTCTCCCCGAGGTTTCGTGGGGTCGACCACTTCCTTCCATTCCCCATCAACCCCTGACGCCGTGTACAGTCCGGCGGTCATGGTGGTCAGATAGATGCGTCCGCCTGGTGTCGCGCCGATGGCCGCGACGTTGCCCACAATGTCCAGCTCTCCGCGAAGGTCCCGGCCGAATCGTGCGGGTGTGGCGGTGGTCGGCTGCGAAGATTGCCGAGGAACGGTCGACTGGCACGCGCCCAGAACGAGCACGAGAAAAAGCGACCCGCGAGTGGTCCAATTCGACATGGTCATTTGTTTCCGGGATGTTGGAACGCTCAGCGCACGCCAAGCAGGTAGCTCACCTTCATCACCACAAAATGATCCCCGGCGCTTTGTGTTGCGTCAAGCAGATCTCGCGGCGTGATCAGTCGGCCGAGGGGATCGGTCGCCTGCCGGTTCTGCTGCCAGATGAGGAACGCCGTGCTGCCTGGCAACCACTCCCAGCGCAGCACCAGGTTCGATCGGAACGAGCGCCGATTGAAATCCAGATTGGGAATGGTGAAGCTGGCGGCTCCGTCGCGAACGGTCGCCGCACCGGCGGCATCGCGGGTGATGGTCGTGCCAGTGCCGGAGGCGCCATAGACGCGCATGGTCTTGCTGCGCGGCGCGGACAACTCCCCCAGATCGAAGTACCGACCACTCGCCGCAAACGGCTCGGCGTAGGCCTCGACGGTGAAGTTGGGCGTGAACGCGTAGTTCAGCCGGAAGCGCGCTGACAGCGTGCTGCGCTCGATGTAGGAGAAGATGTAGCGATTGCCGAATGTTGCCGAACTGCCGCCGCTACGCGTGCTCACGTACTGCCTGGGGTCCGTCACACGCGAATAGGTCGGGTCCATGGACGCCTGCCAGCGCGACGCCGGCCGCACCGTCAGCGTCGTGCTGTAGCTCACACTCTGCCCGTCGAACTCATCGCGCAGGTACGTGGCACGTGCCGACCACGTGGTGGGGATATTGGCCCGGCTATTCAGTGAGGCGGTCAGCTGATACGCATTGGCAGTGGCCATGAGCGGACCGCCGCGCGTCAGATCGTCGCTCTGCGAACCGACAATGACGGTGGCGCCGGCACCGATCCGCCAGAAGTTGTGCAGTGTCGCGGACGCATTCTCGGAGAAACGCAGATACTGCCGCACGCCGCCGTAGTTCCATCCGGCTTGCGTCGCCGTGCCGAAGTTGAAGAGGCGGACGTACTTGTTGGGCTTCGTGTCGCGCAACTGGATGTCGGCATTGAAGTCGATGTCATCGCCACTGCGCATCTGCCCGACGTCGTTGATGTCGAACCCGGGTGTCCGCGTGGAGAGCTGAATGCCTCCCAGGGTGAACCGCCCGGCGTTCTTGTCCAGGCGCAGCGACGCGCTGCCGCCGCTCAGCGAAGTACGACTGGCATCGTAGCGCACGTACGACTGGTCCGGACGCTGAAAGAAGTGCGCGCTGTTCCGCTGCAGGCGGCCAATGGTGATCGAATCACCCTGCACATGACTGCCGCCCACCCAGCCGGTGATCTCGTACATACCTTGTCGATACCGCAGCTTCCAGTCCACACCGCCGGCAATCGCGCTCGACGGCAGCAGCGAGCGCAACGACGCGAGATCGGGGGCAGCACCACCCAGTGCGCGCTGCACCCCGGTCAGCGAAAGACCCATGTTCGATTGCTGCTTGCCGAACTCCTGCTGAAGGCGCATCACGCCGAACGTGGCCGGTGGTTCGACGGCCGCTCGATCCACGCGATTGCTGTCGATGTCGTAGCTGCGCCCGTATTCGCGCGGCGTCACGGCGGCCAGTGCCCCAATCGACAGGCCCGACTTGAGACGACCCGTCACCTTCGCAGCGGAGGTGATCGTGGTGTTCTGCGGCACGTCCACGAAGTCGCCAGTCACCCCGCCACGCGGGGCACCGCCGACACGGCGACTGTAGAACCAGGTCGGTCGGCCGATGAAGCTCTGCCCACGACCCGTCAGCAATTCATTGCCTTCGATGAAGAACGGCCGACGCTCCTCGAACACGTTCTCGAACGCCGAGAGATTCACGATCGCCGGATCGGCCTCGACCTGCCCGAAATCGGGGTTGATCGTCGCGTCGAGCGAAAGGTTGGGGCCGAGTCCGATCTTGAGGTCGGCGCCGGCGCGCGCACCGGTGTGATCGATAAAGGGATTGAGCTTGTTCTCGTTGGCGCGATAGGTGAGATCGGACGCCACATACGGCAGCAACTCGAAACGGCGCGCTGGCGGAACCCCCGTGATGCCCTCGAGTCGACCGAACTGCGAGGAGAACCCGGCGGCGGCGATCGGGATCAGCGTCCACTGCAAACGCTCGGCGATATCGGCCACGTTTCGCGTCAGCTGCAGCCCCCACGTTTGGCTGTCGGCGGCGTTAAATCGCAGCTGCGAAAACGGAATACGCATTTCGGCGGTCCACCCGAGTGAATCCACACGCGCACGCCCGTTCCAGATCGGATCGAACTGTGTTTCCTTGCCGCTGTCTTCGCTGTCCTGCGAATGATAGGCGTCACCGCGCACTCCGCCGGACGAGATCGTGAAGCTGTAGGCTGTGCGCCGGTCGAGATACGTATCGAGTGACACGGTGAAGGTCTCCGCGTCACTCTCGCCGTCCCGTCGCGTGAGCGACGTACGGATGGCTCGCGGATCCGGACGAAACAGCCGCGCTGCGACGTACAGGGCGGCATCGTCGTACATGAGCCGCACTTCGGTGGAAACCGTGGGTGGTGCGCCTTCGATCGGGATCTTCTGCACGAAGTCCGACACGGGTTCCGCTGTTGACCAGATCGCATCATCGAGTACGCCGTCTACTCGAGGCACACTGCCGGAGATACGGACCGCGCGTGCCTGCTTGGGTGCCCGCGGACTGGGACCTTGCGCCGACGCTCCGGGAGCGGTGAGACTCGAGAGCAGCCACATGGCTGCGCCGGTCGACCGGCGCGCAATGCGCCGCAGCGACGTGGTCACTGCAGTTTCGCGATGCGCTTGCGCGTGCGGAAAAACTCGATCATGTCGGCGAAGTGCGGCTCGACCACATTGGAGTGATTGCCGCCCGGGACCTCGATGTACCGGTGGTCGACGCCCTGAGCCTTCATCGCTTCTACCATCGTGCGCGAGCCGCGCACATTCACCGTGGGGTCGTTGTCGCCGTGCACCACGAAGGCCGGGATGTGCTTCATGAGCGGCATCGTCATCGGTGCCCCTTGCCCCGAGAACGCGCCGATCGCGGCCCACATGTCCGGGAATTTTGCCGCCATCTTCCAGGTGCCGATGGCGCCCAGGGAGTGGCCCATCAGGTAGATGCGGTCCGGGTCAATGCTGTACATCGCCCGGACCTGAGCCAGCGATTCCAGCACGTCCAACTCGCTCATGGCGGCACTCCGGCGTGCGGCCGGATCCGTCGGAGCCACTGCCACCCCCCAGCCGTAGCCGCCGTCCACACGGAAACCCAACGGGGCTACGAGGATGTAACCGTGCTGCTCGGCCAATTGCGGCAGCTTGCGGCCATAGGCGTCGAAGAAGCTGTCTTCGGTGGCACCAAGCCCGTGCAACGCGACGATGACCGGCATCGGCGTTTTCGAGGAGTAGGCCTTGGGGACATACAGCCGGTACGGCATCACTTCCTGCGCCGAGTCCAGCATGTAGTGCCGCTTCATGTCGCCGGTGCGGCCCGCGAAGGGGTCGCGTTTCTTCGAGACGGCAACCAGCACCGAATCGGCGGCGGCAAAATCACGCGCGGCATCCCACGTGCGCACTTCCAGTTCACCGCGATTGATCTTGCGTGTGCGATCGACGGGGAAGAGCAATTCGGCGCGCAGCGGTGCCGGCGCCTTGCTGGCTGCCGTTTCCAGTTTCCGCATTGCGTCATCGAGTCCCTTGCGGACCACCACGTTCAGTGATGACGTGCCGAGGGTGCGCGTGGAGTCCATGACGTCGACCGTGATCACGTAGCGTCCGTCGGCGACGTCGTGCAGGTCGTACTCCATCAGGAACGGCGATTCGCGCAGGTCGCGACTGACGCCGGTGTACGAGCCGAGGGTCTTGACGACCGTCGGCGGGGTGTTCGGCGCACTGCCCGGCGCGCGCATCGTGAGCGTCGCCCGCGCGGTGAGCGCACGGGTGAGTGGCAGGGACGGGGCGTACATCTGTTCGAGGCGCACGAGCAGCGGCGTCGCCGGATCGGTCAGGCTGTGGTCGGTGCGCAGCAGCAACGACGAGGCAAAGTCGGAGGTGTCGGTCCATCGACGACCCGACAGGAGCGTGTTGCCCTTGGCCAGCAGCCTTCGCACCTGGCTGGTCTGCCCGAGCCGGCTGGCGTCCTGCAGGTCGCGGTCGACGGAGTCGAGGCGCGCCTTGAGCTCGCCGGTGGGGTTGGCGGTGACTTTGCGCGAGCTGTAGGCGACGTACAGCGAGGTGATGTTGGTTTGGGCTTGGGCAGACACCCGCATCGGCGCCGACACGGTGGCCGTCGCCAGCGAGATCCCGAGAATCTGTCGAAGCATGCGGAGGAATCTGTGCCGGCGCGCTCACGGCGCAAGCGACGAGCCGTCGAGGACGCATCCGTAACGGAGCATGAGCCCCAACCGATGCTTTTGACGCATGGGGTGATATGCGCTCCTCCTCCGAATTCGGTTCAGCCCCGCCGACGCCGACCGGTCCAATCCGGAGCTCGGGACGCGCGGCGCGTTTCGCGTCAGTGCCCGTGGCACTTGTCGTTCTGGCGTTTGCCGCCTGCGGGGGCGGTGACGGCGCCACGACCCCCACTCCACCGACGGAGCCGCCGCCACCGCCGCCCCGGGTCGCCTCCGCGATAGCCGTGCACGCCGGGGATGCGCAGATCGTCGCGAGCGGCGAGGTCGCGCCGATTCCGCCGGCCGTGATCGTCCGCGATGGTGCCGGGCAACCTCTGGCCGGCGTCGCAGTATCCTTCTCCCTTGCGGAGGGCGGCGGCACGCTCGAAGGTACGGCGGCGATCACAGACGCGAACGGCGTCGCGGCGACCACCCGATGGGTCGTCGGCGTCGGCGTCGGCGGCCCGCAACGCATCACGGCGTCGGCGGGTGCTCTCCCTCCGCTCTCGATTCGCGCCACCATTCAACCAGGCACGCAAGCACTCACGACCGTTGTGCCTGCCGGTGGGGGCACCGTGGTGATCACGGAGACCGGTCATCCGTACAAGGGGCTTCGCTTGACCGTTCCTGCTGGTGCCTTCTCGTCTCCTTCCACGTGGCGGATGCGACTGGCGCTGAGAGCGGCACTGCCGACGCTTCCGTCCGGCTTTCGCATCAGCGGGCCCGCGCTCGCGCTCGACTCGGACCAGCTGCGCGCGGCATCGCTCATGACGTTGCAGGTGCCCGTCCCCAGAGCTGCGGACGCCAATACCGTGCTGGTGTACTACGACGGTCAGCGCAGGGTACTCGAAGTACTCCCCACGATCGCACGCACGGACTCCTCAATCACGGTGGCCACCGCACACCTGCGTCCCGACCTGCTTTTCGGGCGCTCCTCCACGGCGAGTGCATCTGCTACGTCTTCGTACGCGGCCGACACGACGCGCGGGTTGCTGCTGCCGATCGAGCTGCCGAAGCCATTGCCGCTGGTTCCGATGTTGGACCAGGCGCGCTTTCGCTGGCCCGTGCAAGACGTGGGGTCTGCGCGTTTCCCGCGCGGGTTTGGTCTGGAAATCTCGGCGATGCGCTTCATCACCGCGCAGACAGAGCCGAGTACCTTCGCGCTCGGCGACGTGGTCAAGCCACTGCAGACTCCGGGGTTCTATCTCGATGCGGCACCAATCGCCGTGACGACGCGACTCGCCGAGACGCGCAGCGAATCCATCGCAGCGCTTAAACAGTTCAGTGTCTTCCGATTGGGCGATAAGGCCGCTCGGGATGAGCTTTCGCATGTCAACTTCTCCGCGCACATGCTACTGACCGGTCAGCCGGCCCTTGCCGCACTCTACGGCGCGAACGGGGTGTTCGGGAACGATGATGGGACGGCGTTTGCGCTGGCCGTCGGTGGCTCGGCGAACGGGCTCAGTTTTTCCTTTCCATCGACTACGACGACGCTCGATTTCACACGAAGCGCGAGCGGCTTTCAGGAAACCACGGTTCCGCGCGCCGCCGGTGAGGCGCCGGTCACCATCAACACGGCGCTTCCGGTCTCGTCGTTCGTGTTCTCGCATTCGGCGTACGAGCGCGGGCTGAGCGATCTGCGCGGTCTGGAGGGCAAGACGGGTGCTGCTCGCCGCGCGGTCAATGCTACGCTGTCAGCGTCTGCTGGCCTGCCGTCTCCGGCGTTGGAGTACGAGGCGGTCCCTGGCGGCGGGTGGATACCGTTTGACAGTACCAATACCGTGTTTCGTATGAGCACGGACAGAGTGCGCATCGTGCCGTTTTCGGGATTTTCGGAGAGTACTGGCGCGCTCGTACTCAACTTCGCCACGACTGGCGCGGAGATCGCGCGCGCGAGCACGAACACCCTTCCCGTCGGCAGCACAACCGGATTCACGGCGCTTGCCGAGCGAAGCCCCACTGACCTCGTCCTCACCGCCGCCAGCCGGGGCACGGACGGGAGCCTCAAGCCGATCATCCCCATCACCGCCACTCTGACGCGCGCGCCGTTTTCGTTTGCGACCGACACGAGCGTCGTGACGACCGGATTTCGACTGGGCGTCGACGCCAGCGTACCCCTGGCGCCGCGAGGCGGATTTCGCGTCCTGTGGAACTGGGGCGACGGGGACACCACCGAAACACTGAACCAGACCACCGCATCACACATCTACGGATCGGCAGGCGTGTTCAACGTGGTGTCCAAACTGGTGACCAGTGATGCATCGCGTGCAACCCTCGCCGTGGATACCACGCGCATCCCCAATCTCGGTGACACGTGGGTGGGGTCGGTGCGTGGGCAGCAGGTTACCGAGGTCGGGGGAGGCATCACCCACTTCGAGGCCACGAATGTGCGCTGGACCGTTGATACCACTGTGGCGCCCATTTCCGGATGGTCCCGATTCCGAATCGTCGGCGGGGAGCTCTCGTACTATCGCGAAGTCCCCTGTGCGTCATGGAGCAGTCCCGTATCTCGCGTGTCATTGAGCAACGCGACCTTTTCGACCAACAGGCTGTTCATCAGTGCGGTCGACGTACCGACGTCCGGGGGGGCGTCACCGCAGCGTCGGTACTATGGTCAGTCCAGATCGGGCGGCCCGCGCGTGTTGAGCCGGAACTGTCCAACGCCAGCCAACCCGAACCCGCAAATCTACGAGTTTGGCGATTCGCCGATCTTCTTCCAGTCCGGTCTCTTGCCACTGGACGTGGATATCCGGACCACGACAGACCTCAACGTCCTCGCCGGCACGTTCACTCAGGTGTCGTTCGGTCTCCGCACGACATGGACCTGGCGATTCGAGCGGGTGCGGTAGCGAGACGTGGGCGTCAGCTGGGCCGCCGGGACCTTCGTATCACCCAGAAGATGAGAACTGCTGGTACGACGATGAAGATGATGAGCTTCAGCGTAACGACCGCGAACAACCCGATGGCCAGCAGGGTCAGGATGGGGATGCCGAAGATCGCCATGGACAACAGCGGCCGCAGTGCCATCAGCTTCAGGATCAACGAGAACATTCAGCGACTCCGGAAAGTGTGTGCCTGACCCTACGCCGTTTGGCCACCAGACGGTTTCGCGGAGCGGTCGGCAACCAGACCCTGCAGCAGTCCGCCGAGGGCGATCCCTCCCACCGCGTAGAGCAGTTCCCAACTGCCGGCGCCGACTCCGGCGATCGCCGGCCCCGGGCACACCCCGGTGATGCCCCAGCCGATGCCAAAGAGGGCGGCGCCGACGATCGTGTTGCGCGACATGGTGGATTCGTGCGTGCCAAAACGCCCACCCAGTAACGGAGATCGAAGGAGACGTGGGATGAAGCGATAGGCGGCGAACGTCACGACGACGGCGCCGCCAAGCACGAGCATCAGTCCCATGTCCTGAAAGCGGAGGAACCCGAGCACGACGGCCGGGCGGATCATGGTGGAATACGCCAGCCCGAATCCGAACAGGGAACCGGCCACCAGCGCGGCCGCGAGCTGCACGGCACGCGGTACCGGTCGCGCTGATGTGCCGGTGATGTCGATGGACGCGTAGGAGGTAGTCATCGGGTCAGCGGCCGATCAGCGCGGTCACGTTCGCGGCGATGAACGCCGTCGCCATGAACGTGAGTACGGCCGCGAGCGATGGCAGACTAAGTGAGGCCAGTCCGCAGATGCCGTGTCCCGACGTGCAACCGCGTGAGAGCCGTGCTCCATACCCTACCAGCACGCCGCCACCAAGCAGCTGCCACCACGGCAGTGAAACGGGGACGCGCGATCCGTCGCCAGCGAGTGCCCACCAGATCGCTGCGCCAATCACCAGACCAGCCGCGTAGGCCAAACGCCAACTCCGACTGCCGACCAGTGACAGCTGTTGAAAGAAGGGCCGCCGCACGAGGTAGGACCAAGTCGACGAATACACTGAGCTCATCCCGCCGATGAGGCCCGTCAACAGGAACAGGGTCGCGACGCCAAGGCCGATGCAGAGCCCGCCGAGGAGATAGTGCGTCCAGCCAAACGGAAACATGGAGAGTAAGGAGTAAGGAGCAGGGAGCAACAGAGAGTATGGAGTATGGAGTATGGAGTAGGGAGTCATGAGTAGGGAGTACTAACGTATACACTCCATCAGACGCGCTGCTGCGCCTGGCTCGCTTCTCGCCATCCGCACGGTACATTCTCCGAATGATCACGATCCTGAAGCTCCGAAGCGGGCGTCGCGCTCACGTTGCGCTTCTGATCACCATGGCAGCGGCAGTGGCGGCGTCGGCGTGCAGCAGCGGCGCCTCACGGTCATCGACACCCGCACCCACTCCGGTTTCGGTGCAGCCGGTATTCCCCGGCGCCGAGTGGGAACGGGCACCGGATCCTCGCACGCTCGGCTGGTCGCCGGCTGGGCTGCAGGCCGTGAACGACAAGCTGGCGACCCTGTCTTCGACGGGATTCATGGCCATCGTCGGCGGACGGGTCATCATGCAGTACGGCAACGTCGATACCGTCAGCTACCTCGCCTCCGTGCGCAAGAGCATTCTGTCGATGCTGTATGGCATCTACATCGAGCGCGGTCGCATCGATCTCGGCAAGACGCTCGCGCAGATGGATATGGACGACCTGCAGGGGCTAAGTGCCCGCGAGCGACAGGCCAAGACCCGCCACCTGATCATGGCGCGTTCCGGGATCTATCATCCTGCGTCGAACGCGGGTGACGATCTGGCCAGTGCGCCGCCGCGGGGATCGCAGGCCCCCGGGACCTACTTTCTGTACAACAACTGGGACTTCAACGCCGCCGGTGCGGCATTCGAGAAACAGACCGGTGTCGACATCTACGACGCGCTCGAGCAGGACCTGGCGAAGCCACTCGATATGCGCGATTTCGTGCGTGCGCGTCATCGCAAGAGCGGTGATACGACGGCGTCGAAGTACATGGCGTACCACATCAACCTGTCGACGCGCGACATGGCGCGAATCGGGTACCTGATGTTGCGCGAAGGGAACTGGAACGGACGACAGATCGTCCCGCGTGACTGGGTCCGCGAAAGTACCCGCGCGCTCACGCCGGTGGGCGAGATGAACCCGACGCCGCGCCGCGATGGTCCGTGGGGCTACGGGTATCTCTGGTGGGTGTGGGACGGCAAGGACAACACGGGCCCGTACAAGGGCGCCTACACCGGCCTCGGTGCCGTGGGGCAGCACATCACCGTCATGCCCGCCCTCGATCTCGTGGTCGTGCACAAGACGGTGCCACGGCCCGGCAAGAGTGTGTCGCACACGCAGTACCGGGAAGTGCTCGACCTGCTGCTCAAGGCGCGTTGCGATCGATCCTGCTGAGCACCCTCGTCACCGTTTGGGTGCGTAGGGTTCGGCGGTCAGCGAGGGGGGGACACCCTGCGGATACCGCGCGTATGCCGCAATGCGCGACCAGTCCGACGGCGGGAGTGTGTCCCAGCTGTTCCCTTCCATGAACGCCGCGGAGATTGCGGTGACAAGCAACCAGATGCCCCCCCACGCGGCAACGAATGTCCCGCAGCCCGATGAGTCTTCCGCCGCACGGCAGGCGATGGACATGCCGATGCTGGTCACGATGCCGCCGACAAGACCCGCCAGAAAGCCGCGCTTCCCTCCGAACTGGTGTGCGCGCACTTTCACCCCGGTTACGCTCGTGCGAGACACGGTTGTGTTGCGCTGATCCACCAGCAACCAGACCTGATTCGAATCGACGGCCAGGAGCTCACCTTTCACCGTGGCGCTGCGCGTACTGCCCGCCACCACGAGGCGCACTTCGGCGCCCTTCGGTGACGTTGGGGACGAGGGCTGGGCGTGCGCTGACCGTGCGAGACACATCAGTGCCACCAGCAGCGGCAACGTCGTGACACGTCGCATCATGGCCGGACCCTCCCGACTCGGCTGTTCCAGAACACCGAGTCCATGCTCGCCTCCCGTGCCTTGAACCGCGGCGCAAGCGCCTTGAGCGCGGCGGCCGGCGTATACAGGAGTTGCGCGGCCTTCGCGGCGTTCTCCTCAGGCAGCCATTCTTGCCGCATCCACTCGTAGTAGTAGCCAGTGCTTTCGAGAAACAGTTCGCGCGCCGCACTGTTGGTGCGTGCCGGCAGCGCGAACCGCAGGGCATATTCATCGCCGGGATACGTGACGAGGTGGTGCTCCGCGTCGTTGAGCACGGTGAGGGGATTGATGGCCGCCCCGGATCCCGCATTGATCGTAGACGTGTTCACGTGGTCCACCGACATGGGTTCGAGAATGGCAGGCGTCACCGCGTCGCCCAGGCGTGCCAGCGCGACCTGATTCAGGCGCCAGAAGCCCCTGGCGAGATCCAAGCGCACGCGAATCGGCCCCGCCCCAGGGGAGAGTGTCACCGGCAACACGCGGACATCGGTGGCGATCGGTCCAGCCTCGCGGTACGCGCCCGCCGACTGCCATGGTCCTTCGCCTTGCGAGACCTGGACATGAATCGTCGCCATCTCGCGCAGCACGCCGAAGACGGGAGGCAAGTCGTCTTTGGTACCGCGTTCGATCGCCGCGAGCATCTCTCCCGCGCGCGAACCGGCGAACGCGAGGGCCTGATAGAAGAGGAACGTGGAGACGAGTGTGTTGCGTCCGCCGAGTACCACGCCAATCGTAGCGGGGCGGGTGCGGTCGATTCCCAAGTCGGACGCTGCGAAGGTGAGTTCGATCTGCTCGCGCGCACCGAGGTCGGTTGAATCGGTGCGCGACGACCACTCCGACTCGTCCAGCATGCGCACGCCCTCGCGACAGTCTCCGTCGGCGCTCGCACATTGCAGCGGCGCCGAGATCTGTGTGGCCGGCCGGAACGTCCCATCAGATGTCTGGAACACACGGCCGTCGGCGGGTCGATCGACGAGGAGCAGTCGCACCTGACGCACGGCGTGTGTTTCGAGGGCCTCGTTGCGCATCGTGATCACGAATGGACCCGCGGGTGGATCGAGTCGGAAAAGATGATCGACATCCTGCTCCTCGAGCAGGCGCAACGGTGAGCCGGAGAAGCCTTCGGCCTGCACGATGCCGGTGTCACCGGCCACATAGAAGGTCGGGCAGGACCCGAAGCACGACTTGGGATCCGCGAGGCAGGTACCGGTGATGATGCCCGTTCCGACTGACCAGACGGACAGCAGCGCAAGGCCGAACGATCCTTTCTGTCGCGATCCGTACGCTTCGAGCAGCGCGATGCTGTCGAAGGGGATCTCCGCACGGCCGCCGCGGATGATCTGGCGATCGATCCCGTACAGGTTACCGAGTCCCGTGAGCTGTTTTGTGCTGGTGTCTTCCTGCCAGATGTTCAGAATCCACAGCTGGCGATTGTTGAGATGCACCTTGAGTGTGGTGGCATCTTGCGCCGTTGGCGCTGTCACGCTCGACGTCGGCACGGCGACACTAGTTGCCCCCAGCGGGGCCGATGCACCAGGTACACGAACGGCGGGTGACCAGACCTTCACACAGGCCGCCAGCACGATCAGCGGAATTGCAACACGGGCAATCGGGAACCACCATGCGTGACGGCGAGACATGGGCACTCTCCCTGAGGGTCGCTGCGGACATCGTCTCGACATTCGGCCCTGATCGTCGAGACCGGCCACGCGGGGCAACCGCAGCTACCATGACAGTGTGTCCGTCCAGCCGTGGGGCGCAATACGTCGGGTGACGCAGTATTCAGCGAGAGAATTGCCCTATTCGTATGCTGAACTCCGGAGTTGCAAGGCGACTGCGATCAACGCGACAGCGACCACCGCGACAGCGACCACCGCGACAGCGATCAACGCGCGCCGTTCACCGTGTGAGCACCTTGCCCGGCAGCTTCCATGTGGGCTGTCCGGCGTCGACGACCGGGATGCCGTTGACGAGCACCAGTTCGATTCCCTCGGCGTACTGGTGCGGCGCGAAGAACGTGGCCTTGTCTCGGATGGTCGCGAGGTCGAAGACCACCACGTCGGCCACCGTCCCTTCCCGCAAAACACCGCGATCGCGCAGCCCGAGAATTTGTGCGGGCAGGCTGGTCATCGAGCGGATTGCGTCCTCTACGCTGAGTGCACCGCGCTCGATGGCGTAGTGCCGGATCTTGCGCGGAAACGTGCCGTAGAAGCGCGCGTGGGTGCTGGGCCCATCCTGTGGCAGCGCGATCCCTGCGTCGGAGGCAGTGGCGACCCACGGTTGCGCGGCGAACGCCTCCATGTCTGACTCATTCATCGAAAAGCCGCGCATGCGACCACCACCGCGACGCGTAGAATCTCCCTCGAGTTGCAGCTGGATGGCCATCTCGACGGGTGAGAGGTTCCGGCGCTTCGCCAATTCACCAAGGCTGCGTCCGACGGCGGTGGTGTCGGGATAGTCGAAGACCACGACACTTTCCGGACCACCGCGGCGACGGATCTCGTGTGTGATATCGCGTCGTAGCATCGCCGAGCGCGCGCTGTCGGCCAGTGTTGCCCGCAGGGCCATGGTGAAGTTGGCACGCGGCGCGCCGGGCGCGTCGACGGGCGGGGACATTGCCCACGCCGGAATGAGCACGGTGTTGCCGTCGGTGCCGCTGGTGTTGTACGTGTATTGATCGGCCCACACGTCGACCCCGCGGGACCGTGCGCCTTCGATCAGCTGGATGATCGCCTGGCTGGTACCACGCCAGTGTTCTCCCTTGGCCTTGATGTGCGATGCCACGACGCGCGCGCCCGTGCGCTCGCCGATCTCGATGGTTTCGGCGACGGCGTCCATCAAGGTGGGTGCGCCGGGTGCGTCCTGACTGGGCCAGAACCACATCGGATCGCCGCCTTCGGCACGTTGATGCGAAATGTAGACGCCGCCGAAGGGGACAATTTCTGATGCGAGCGCAACCACTTCGTCGGTGGTGCTCCAGCGGCCCGGCACATACTCGAGGCCGGCCGACAGGCCGACGGCACCGTCGCGCATGGCCTGCCGCACGAGCTCACGCATTCTTGCGACCTCCTCGGGGCGCGCGGCACGACGGTAATCGTTGCCCATCACGCGCGCGCGGACCGTCCCATGCCCCACCATCAGCATCGCGTTGGTGCCGATGCCACGTGTCTCGAGGATCGATCGCTGTTCACTAATCGGCCACGGTGAGCGGCCATCATGATTGACGACGACCGTCGTGACACCCTGCGTGACGAGATTCGGCGCGGCCCGATAGCGCGCGTCCTGGTCACGAAAGCCACCTTGGATGGAGGCGCCATCGTCCGCGTGCGAGTGGATGTCGATGAATCCGGGTGACACGTGCTTGCCGGTGGCGTTGACGATGCGATCCGCGGTGGCGCCGGGTAAACGACCGACCGCGACCACTCGCCCGTTGCGAATCCCAACGTCGCCCGGGAACGCCGGATTGCCGGTCCCGTCGAAGACGCGCCCGCCGCGAATGAGCAGGTCGAAGTGCTGGGGCGGGGTCGCGGTCGCTGCTGTGGGTGACTGTGCGTCGGCCACCATCGAGCAGAGGATACCGATGGTGCCGATCGCGCGTGCGCCGGTGCGAAGAAATCGTGTCATGGTATCGGACTGGGGAGCGTGGTGAATCCGCGGAACCGTCGTTACGGCTGGATCTTCGCGCGCCGCTTCATCAGGGCCTCGATCTCGTCCATCTCACGCGGCACGAGGCTGATGCGCTCGAGGCCCTTCTCGGTGATGATGTAGTCGTCTTCGATGCGGACACCGGTATTCTGGTACTTGAGCACGGTGGCACGCACTTTGGCGATGAACGCGCGGTTCTTCGGCGTATCCGGCAAGACATCCAGCGCGCGGGTGCCCACGTAGATGCCAGGCTCGATGGTAAAGGCGTCGCCGATCTTGAAGGTCCCGTCACCCGGCGACCCCTGCAGCGGATCGTGCACCGCGAGACCGATGCCATGCGTGATGCCGTGGATCATCCACAGGTTCGACTGCCTGCACGCGGCCGGGTTGCTGTTGCAG
>CAZMGX010000057.1:8622-18916 GCA_964565915.1 uncultured Gemmatimonas sp. | reverse complement strand
CGCCGGGTCCGTGCCACCACGTCCGTTCATCTGGAACGGCGCCGGGCCGAATCCGCGCACGATGAAGTTGCCGTTGCCGTA
The DNA here is from genome assembly GCA_964565915.1 of uncultured Gemmatimonas sp. Taxonomy (GTDB): domain Bacteria; phylum Gemmatimonadota; class Gemmatimonadetes; order Gemmatimonadales; family Gemmatimonadaceae; genus Gemmatimonas. Next base: position 18,835 of record CAZMGX010000057.1, on the reverse strand, counting down.
CGCGGCGCAATACAGGTAGCTCTCGGTATCCGTGCCCAGATCGTTGCCGGCAATGACGATACCATACGGGTGCGGATGGTTGTTGACGTTCATGTACTGCGGTTCCTTGAACGTCGCCTTGACCGTGTAGTTGCCGGTCGCCTTGTTGGCCGGGTTCCAGTAGGTCACGGCTGGACCGGTCGTTACGATCATGTCCTTGCCGGACAGGGCCAGCTTCGCGTCGGCCAGCTTGAGCCCGGCCGCCGTTTCCTTCGCGTCGATCTTGCCCTGCCAGCCGGGCACGGAAATACCGCCGCCGGCGATGGTGCGGGACGATTCGTCGTTCGCTTGCGCCATCAGCGCGGACGGCGCGATCAGGAGCGCTGCGATCGACAGCTGCAGCGTGTGCTTGTATCCCATGTTACGGGGCCTCGTAGCGGATGGGGTGGAGGTAGGAGCGCCAATGTTAGCGCCCGGTACCGGGAGCGCGCTATTGTACGTGGGAATCCGTTCTGCGTTCCCCCGTTTCGACCCAAACGGAGGCGGAACGCCCGCCCTCTTCAGGACCCCGTCATGGTTCACCGTGCATACGTCATCATCGCCGCCGTCGTGGTACTGGCAGCGACCGACAGCTCCGCCCTGATCGCCCAGGCGAAAACCGCCTCGTTCCTCAACTACCAGACGACAATTCCGAACGGCTGGGCAGCCCGCACGCCCTCGTCTTCCATGCGCTTGGCCGAATACTCGACAGGCGGTGCCGCTGAGGTCGTCGTGTACTTCTTCGGGCCCGGCCAGGGCGGTGGCATCGACGCCAACCTCGAGCGCTGGAAAAGCCAGTTCTCCAATCCGACAGGCGGGGCAGTCTACGAAAAGGTGACGCGCGATACGACCGGCGCATTCCCGGTCACGATCGCCGAGTACCGCGGCACCTACGCGCGTGGGGTCGGCGCCGGTTCGGACGCCGACGCCGCACGGCCCGACCATGTGCTGATCGCGGCGGTCGCCGAGACACCGCGGGGGACGCTGTTCTTCCAGATGTTCGGCCCGACCGCCGCGGTCACCGCGCAGCGCGATGCGTATCTGCGCTTCGTCAAGGCGCTCAAGTAAGGCCGCAGATCACTCTCGGCTTCACTTCGTCTCGGCACGCGGCTCGGCGCGCTTCTTCCAGAGGGCTTCCTGCTCACGCTGCCCCGTCTGCTGGTACAGCAGCACCAGTCGACGGGCAATGATGGCCGAGTTCGGGGCGCCCTCGCCGTGCTCCTTGACGACCCCCGCATAGCCGCGAGTCAGCAGGCGTTCGGCCTCGCCATACCGCTTGGTCAGCAGGTAGTGCGCTCCCATCGTCGCCTCGGCAGCGGCCACGATCCAGCTGTCGGCGGGCATGGTGCGCTTGCGAATGTCCCACGCACGCTGCAGCACCACCTCGGCCTCGTCCGTGCGCCGCAGCGAATCCAATGCGGCCCCCAGCACCTGCAGCGTCGTTCCTGCGGTCAAGTCACCTTCAGGCAGGTCCCGACCAATATGCTCCGCCACGTCCTTCGCGAGGGCAACGGCACCGTCGAAGTCGCGCAAACGAAGCCGCACGCGCGCGGCATTGGTGACGGCGCGCAGGTACGTGGTATGGGTTTCCCCCAAGGTCTTCCGCATGACCGGGAGGGCCACACGCATCAGCGAATCGGCCGCCGCGTAGTTGCCCTGATCCTCCAGGATGCTGGCGAGACCGCGTTGCACGTCGGCGTACGTCGGCCCGCGGGTCCCGTGCACCGACGCCTCGACAGCCAAGGCCTCGCGCTGCAGTGCCTCGGCGCCGGACAGGTCGCCACGATAGGTCAACGTGATGGCGAGGTTGGTCAGCGCAAAGGTCAGGCCGGCCCGTGAGGCGGTGTCGGTGCCTTGTCGCCGCAGGGCCAACAGCTCGCGCTTGATGCTTTCCGCCTCGTCGATCCGCCCCTGCTGCTCCACCATCCGCGATTGGTTGTCCAATGCGGCGGCGAGGCCCACCCCGTCCACAGGCTTGAGCCCACGGTGTACGGACACGGCTGCGGTGGCGAGTGACTCGGCCTGCGCATAGTGTCCCAACCCTTCCTCAACGGCCGAACGTACGGTCAGCGCGTTCGCCGTGCGGACGTCGCGCAGTCCGAACAGGTCACGGCGCATCTCGAAGGCGCGTGTGGCATGCACCGCCGCCGAATCGTAGATCCCCAGAGCATAGTACGTATTCGCCAGCGTGAAGCGAATCTCCGACTCAATGTCGGCGGACAGGCGTCGGGCGTTGAGATCGCGCGTGGCCTGCGACAGCACCTGCTTCACGGTTACATCGCGTCCACTGGCCTCGGGGTTTGCCGAGGCCAACATCGTCTGCAGGAACTCACTCACCTGCGCGGCCTTGGCGCGCTCGCGATCGGCGCGGGTCGCGGCGCGTACGCTGACGATCGTCCCCGCCACGAGCGAAAAGACGACCACGGCCGCCGCCGCCACCTCCACACGATATCGCCGAACGAACTTGCGCGCGCGATAGCCCAGGCGATCGCGCTGTGCCAGCACGGGCCGCCCGTCGAGATAGCGCAGGAGGTCGGCGTTCAACTGCTCCGCGGTGCGGTAGCGACGCTCCGGTTCCTTGCGCAGCGCCTGCAACACGATCGCATCGAGGTCACCGGCCAGCAGCGCACGCGCCCGCGGGAGTGAGCGGACCCCGAGCGCCGTCGCATCGTCGGGCGTGAGCAGAGATGACGGCGCCGGTGCCGGCGCCATACACACACGTGCCTGCATTTCACTCAGCAACAGGCCGTCGAGGGCAAACGGCCGATGACCGCTCAGGACCTCACTCGCGATCACACCGAGTGAGTAAATGTCGGACGCAGGCTGCGCCGGCTGACCGAGGAACTGCTCGGGACTGGCATAGTCGGGCGTGAAGGCCCGCAGATTGCCCTCGGTTGCAGGCAGGTAGTCGCGTCCGTCAGGTTCGCGCATCAGCTTCGCGATGCCGAAGTCGAGCAGCTTGACCGTCCCGTCGGCCGTGACATACACGTTGCCCGGCTTGAGGTCCCGATGCACGATCAGCTCTTCATGGGCGTGCTGAACAGCCGTGCACACCTGACGCAGCAGCATGACGCGCTGCCGGACGTCCAGCGCGCGTTCCCGGCAGTACGTCGTGATCGGCTGGCCATCCACGTACTCCATGACGAAGTACGGCTGTTGGTCTTCGGTGACCCCACCATCCAGCAGACCCGCGATGTTGCGGTGCCGCAGGTTCGCGAGAATTTGCCGTTCATAGCGAAACCGACGCACGGCCAGCTCGGAGTCGGCCCCACGACGCATCATCTTGATGGCGACGCGCATGTTGAACTGCTCGTCGACGCGCGTCGCCTCGTAGACGGCGCCCATGCCACCGATGCCGATCAGGCGCGTGACCTCGTACGCACCGATGGTCCGGCCGATCATCGCACTCGTATCCTGCGAGCGAAGCGCGTCGCCGACCATGGGAGCGAGGGCGTGCTCCCAGGGCGTGTCCTCGTCGTCCGCGGTTGCCAGCATGGCCTGCAGGTCGCCCCGCAGGCGCATGTCATCCGCACACGCCTCCGTCAGCCACGCATCGCGCTCCGCGCGAGGTATCTCCAGCGCCTCGTGGAAAAGCTGCTGCAGGCGCGCGAACGCGTCTGAGTTCACGTCACGCGATCCGGGTGCTCCATCTGCCGTTGCAGGAACGCCCGTGCAAAGGTCCAGTCCCGCTTGACCGTGGCCGGTGAAATGCCGAGCGTCTCCGCCGTCGCCTCGACCGTGAGTCCCGCGAAGAATCGCAGTTCGACGATCTGGGCCTGACGCGCATCCAGCACGGCGAGCGCGTCCAGCGCTTCGTTCAAGGCCATCACATCGACCGATGGTTCGATGGCGGGCACGGCATCCAGCGGCACCGGCTCGCCGAAGTCGCGTTTCTGGGCGCGACGGCGACGCGCGTGGTCCACCAGCAACCGCCGCATCGCCTGCGAAGCCAACATGAAGAACTGCGAGCGGCTCTTCCAGGAGACGGAGCGCTGGTCGATCAGCCGCATGAAGGCGTCATTCACCAGCACCGTGGTCTGCAGCGTGTGCGCGGCGCCCTCACGGCGCATGTGCCAGCTGGCGACCGCGTGCAGCTCGTCGTACACCAGGCGCGCCAGTCGCTCGGCGGAGTCGGTGTCCCCGTCCTGCATCTGCTGCAACAGCCGCGTCACTTCGTGCGATGACGTCGCCGAGAGCGGGGCGGTCTGCGAGGCAGGGGTGTGATCTGGCGAGTGCACGCCCAGACATTGCGGGCCGTTTCGATGCGGGTCAATGGGGGGTGCGTATCAGTTGCGTGCCGCGGCAACCCGTCGCGTGGCCAGCAGCGTGACGGCCGCCCCGGTCAACGCGAGTGCTGAAAGTGCCAGAAAGGCGCTGGATGCGAGGCCCGTACTTTCTCGGATGCGACCGATCATGTCCGGCCCAAAATGCCCGCCGAGGTTGCCCACCGAATTGATCAGCGCGATTCCCGCCGCCGCGGCCGTCCGGCTGAGCACGCCCGTGGCCAGCGACCAGAAACTGGCCATGCCGGACAAGACGCCGCACGTGATGACGGTGAGTGCGACCACCGACAGGACGGCGTTCGTGCCAACGGCCGCCAGTCCGGCAAGTCCAATGGCGGCGGCGACCAGCGACAGGGTGGTGTGCCAGCGGCGTTCACCTGTTCTATCCGAGTGACTCCCGACCGCCAGCATCACCACGCCAGCAGCCCCCCAGGGAATCATCGAAATCAGCCCCACGCGCAAGTAGTCGGTGCGAGACACCCCGAACTCCTGAATGATCGTCGGCATCCAGAAGTTGACGCCGTAGAGGGCAATGGCCGTGGACAGGTACACAAACGACAGCGCCCAGACGCGACCATCGGACAGCGCGGCGCGCAGGCCATGCTGCGCCTCGTGCTTTGCACCACGTGGGCCCTGGTCCGCGTCGACCGCACGCGAGATCGCACGCCGTTCGTCGGCGGCAAGCCAGCGCGCCGATGCCGGTCCATCGGGAAGCCAGAGCAGCACCACCAGACCGGCGATCACCGACGGAATCGCCTCCAGCACGAACAGCCACCGCCAGCCGTCCCACCCGGCGCGGCCATCGCTGTATTGCATGATCGCGCCGGACACTGGGCCACCCACCACATTGGCGACGGCGACCGCCGTCATGAACAGCGCCACCGTCCGCGCCCGACGTGCCGCGGGAAACCAGTACGTGAGATAGAGAATGATCCCGGGGAAGAAGCCGGCTTCGGCAACGCCCAGCAGCAGGCGCAACGCGTAGAAGCTGAACTCGACGCGCGGTATTCCGAACAGCGCGGGCAGCGGCCCCCACGGAATGACGTCCACGTAGGCGAAGGCTGCCGAGACAATGCCCCACGTGATCATGATGCGCGCAATCCAGCGCCGCGCGCCAACCCGTTCGAGGATCAGGTTGCTCGGCACTTCGAACAGGAAGTAGCCGACAAAGAAGATGCCGGCGCCGAATCCGTACACGGTGTCCGAGTACTGCAGGGCGGACGCCATCTGCAACTTGGCGAACCCGATGTTGACGCGATCCAGGTAGGCGACGATGTAGCACGCGAACAAGAGCGGCAGCAGTCGCATCGACGCCTTTGCGAATGCAGCGCGCTCGGTAGCGGGATCAGCCCGGTCGCCGCCCGCCGACGCCGACAGGTGCTCCGCCCGCGGGATCAGCGCGAGCCCTGGCGCGCGCCTTTGCCGGCGACGGAGACGAGCGTGCGGAAGATCATGTCGGTCCCCTGTCGCAGCGACTCAATGCTGACCCGCTCGTCATTGCCGTGCATGCGGCGCAGTTCGTCGTTCGTGATCGGGTACGGATAGATGCCGTAGACGGGCACGCCTCGAGAGCGCCAGGCGCCGGCATCGGTGCCCGCCTGGAACAGGTACGGGGTGACTTCCGCAGACGGCCACTGCGCCTTGGCTTCGCGTGCCAACGCGCGATATAGCTCCGTTTCCACGGAGGACGGTGCAGACGCCGTCGCCGGCGCCGCCGCGCCGGTCTGCGCCGTGGCAGGAGTCGATGTCGCCGCGCCGCGCGCCAGACTCACGGTCACCCGCGGGTCGTTGATGACCTGGCGAAGCAGCGCCACCATGGCGTTCGGATCGGAGCCCGGAATCAACCGCATGTTGATCGTCGCTTCGGCCGAACCGGGAATCACGTTGGAGCGGAATCCACCACTCATGATGACCGGCGCAAAGGTGTTCCGCATGATCGCGTGCAACAGCGGATCCGCCGAGATCACGCTGTCTGCTGCACGGACCTGTTCCGGCGTCCCCGACACCAGTTGTTGGAAGTAGCGACTCGTTGGCCCTTTCGTCGTGCGACCGAGGGTTTCGAAAAACTGCTTGGATTCGGCCGTCAGTTGCACGGGGGTGCGATATGCAACGACCTTGGCGATGGCCGCGCCCAGCGAGGCGAGCGCATTGTCGGGCAACGGCATTGACGAGTGCGTGGAGGTGCCCTTCGACGTGAGGTTGACCGCGACGGACGACTTGTCCGCCGTGGAGATGCTCACGTACTGCACCCTGCCGTCATCACCCTTGATGATCCAGCCGCCTTCGTTCAGCGCGAACTCGGCGTCCATGGAGGCCCAGTGGGTCCGCGCCAGCCAGCTCGTGTTGCGCGGCGCAGCCTCTTCGTCCGCTTCCGCCATGAAAATGACGTCGCGCGCCAATGGCACTTTCTGCTCGGCGAGACGCAGCGCCGCCATCGCGAAGACCGCCAGACCGCCCTTGAAGTCGATGGCGCCTCGGCCATACACGTGACCGTCCTTGATCACCCCGGCAAACGGGTCCACACTCCATTTTTCGCGTTCCACACCCACCACGTCGGCGTGCGCCGCGAGCAGCACGGGACGTTTGCTGCCGTCTCCCTTGAGGCGCGCAATGAAGTGCACCTTGCCGGAATCCGGCGTGGGAATGATCTCGATGCTGAACCCGGCCGCGCGGAATCGCACGGCCAGCAGATCCGCGAGGGCCTGTGTGACCCCCGGCGGATTGCTGGTGTCCAACCGGATGACTTCTGCGAGCAGCGTCGCGGTGGGATCCGTGGCCATATTCGCTGCCGTGGCGGGCGCTGCTCCCTGCCCTGACACGACCGACGGCGCCGCGAACCCCGCGCCCAGCAGCGCCGCCGTGAGACACCGGCGCAACTGGTGCGCGTGGTTCATCACGAGTTACCGCCCGCGCGCTGCGGGCACGCTAAGCGTGATCCCGTGAGATGACAGCGACTGACTCACGGTTCGAGCGCGTGCCATCAGCGCGTTGGCATCGGCGATGGCGGAGGGGACCGCCGCTTTCACCTCGGCCACCTGCTTCATCATCGCGGCGCTGGGCACCTCCCAGACCCCCATGATCGCGCCCTTCACCGTGCCCACGCGCGCGATCACGTTGCCCGCTGGCGGTGCACCACCGCCGAAACCGCCACCACCGCCACCGAATGTCACCGGTGGAATGCCGACGCCGAGTTTGGTGCGCACGGCGTCGAATTCGGTGCGGAACGCGGCGAACTCCGACTTCACCGCCGCCGGTGCGGTACTCGAGTCCACCTTCGGGGTCACCTTCTGCATCTCACTGTACAGCGCCGTCACCTGCGCCGTGGCCTCGGCGCCCTGCGTCTGCAGGGTGTGCAGGTCCATGAGCACCGCGTTGTACGCGGACAGCTCGGCGGCGGACATCTGCACTTGCGGATCCATCACCAGCGTGAGCGGCTTGCTGTCGACCACCTTGCCGTCGACGGCCAACGAGACCGTGTACGTCCCGGGCATCACCATCGGTCCCTGCCCACCGCCGCCGCCGCCGCCGCCACCAAAGCCGCCGCCGCCCGCACCACCCTCGGTCGCGCACGGATCGGCCGGCAGATAGCCCGCCTCGGGCAACGGCGTCGGCAACCCCGGAATGGGACGACGAGCACCCGCACCGCCAGGCCCAAACGCTCCGCCGCCACCACCTCCGCGTCCACCCGTCGGTGCGGCCGGCGCCGTCGCGGGCAGTGGTGTCACGCGCTGATCCCAACACACGGTCTGAATGCCTTCCTTGTTGCGCGCCTCGGGCACCGCGAGTTCACGCAGCACCGTGCCCGACGCGTCGGCGATGCGCAGCGTCGGCCGCGTCGCCGGCTTGCGGAAATGCACCTGCAGCACCGTTTCGGTGGGGGGATTCTCACCGACGAAGAACTGATGGCCCCAGAACTCGTCGTTGCGGTCGTCCTTGCTCTTCCACTGCAGCGAGCGACCGGGCGTGAACAACGACGCATCGGCTCGCATGGCGGTGGTGTATTCCTGAATCGGTTCGAGATGGTCCAGCACGAACAACGCGCGGCCGTGCGTCGCCACCAGCAGCGCGTTGTCGCGCGGATGAATGGTCAGCTCGTCGACGCGCACCGTGGGCAAGTTGGCCTTGAAGCGGCGCCACGATTTGCCGCGGTCCAGCGACAGGAAGATGCCGGTCTCGGTGCCCGCATACAGCACGTCGCGATTGCGCGTGTCTTCGGTGAGCGTGCGCACGACTTCGCCGGCCAGTCCATTCGTGATCGGCGTGAATGAGGCGCCGAAGTTGGTGCTCACCCACACGTATGGCGCGTAGTCGTTGAGCCGATAGTTGGCGACCGTCACGTACACGGTCGCCGCGTCGAACCGCGAGGGCACGAGTTCGGATACGTACGCATGTCCTTCCGGGAACCCCGGAATGTTCTTCGTGATGTTCGCCCACGTCTTGCCGCCGTCCTTCGACATGCTGACGGTGCCGTCGTCGGTGCCGGTGTAGTACACGCCGGCCTGCTTCGGCGACTCGGCCATGTTCACGATGGTCGGCCACTGCGAGATGCCGTCATTGCGCGAGATGTTGATCTCGCTGCCCTTGAGGCCCATGGTGACGATGTCGTCGCGCTTGCCGTTCTGCGTGAGATCGGGACTGATCGCTTCCCACGAGTCGCCGCGATCGGTGCTGCGGAATACGCGCTGCGCGGCCGCCAGCAACACGCCCGGATCGTTGGGCGACAACATCAGCGGCGTATCCCAGTGGAATCGGTAGGCTTCGCCGGCCGTCGCATTCGTGACGTTCTGCGCGTTCGGGCGGATCGACTTCGATTCACCAGTCACCTTGTTGCGACGGATGATGTTGCCGTCCTGTGACTCGGTGTAGATGATCCGCGAGTCGCGCTGATCGGGGATAGCCACGAAGCCGTCGCCGCCGAGGATCTGGAACCAGTCGTAGTTGAAGATGCCGCGGTTCATGCGCGACGCGCTGGGTCCGCACCAGTTGTAATTGTCCTGCATGCCGCCGCAGATGTTGAACGGCGTCTCCATGTCGTACGACACATGATAGAACAGGCCGACCGGCAGGTTCGGAATGAACGTCCAGGTGCGGTTCATGTCGTACGAGACGGCCAGACCACCGTCGTTGCCGATCAGCACATGATCCGGGTTCTTCGGATTGATCCAGATGCCGTGCACGTCATCGTGCGTGACCAGGGCGACGTCCGTTTCGAACGTACGCCCGCCATCGATGGAGAAATGCAGGCCGACGCCGCCCATGTACACCCGGTCCGGATTGACGGGATCGATGCGCACTTGGCTGAAGTACATCGGGCGCGGGTTGGTGCTGCTCGTCTTGCGCCACGTGGCGCCGCCATCGTCGGAGCGATAGACGCCCGTGACACCGGCCGCGGCCGGCGCGCCGCCTCGACCGCCGGCACCGCCACCCGGCGGACCACCCGCTGGCGCACCACCGGCGGGGGCACTTTCGTCCTGCGGCGCCGCACCTCGACCGCCCGCTCCGGCCGGCCCTTCAATCGACGCGTACAACAAATTCGAGCTTTGCCGGAACACGTCCACGGCGATGCGGCCGAGGGGACCGGCCGGGAACCCGCCGCCGGCGATCCGGGTCCAGGTGTCACCGCCATCGGTGGACTTCCACAAGCCACTGCCCGGTCCACCACCGTTCATGCAGCACGCCGTCCGACGACGCTGATACGTGCTGGCAAACAGGATGTTCGGATCGCTCAGCGACTGCGCCAGGTCGTTGGCACCCGTTTCGTCGTCGACTTTCAGGACCTGCTTCCAGGTCTTGCCGCCGTCGGTGGTCTTGTACAAGCCCCGATCGCCCCCCGAGCCAAACAACGGGCCCGTCGCCGCGACGATGACGACGTCGTTGTTCCGCGGATCGATGACGATGCGGTTGATGTGCTT